>CAZLZC010000088.1:3131-4961 GCA_964563825.1 uncultured Actinomyces sp. | reverse complement strand
GCCCAGATCTCGCCGGGGTCGTGCTCGACCCAGCCGTCGTGGGGGAAGTGCTGGGGGAACTCCCGGTAGCCGCGGGCGAGGATCCGGGCGTCGGCCCCCACGAGGAGCGCCGTGACCCCAGTGGTGCCGCAGTCGAGGGACAGGATCGCCATGGCGTGACCCTAGACCGACCCTGGGCGGTCCGGGGAGCGCATCGGCTAGGCTTCTGCACACGCTTACATACCTGTGAGCCCATCGCGAATCCAGGAGCACCCATGCGAGTCGGAGTCCTCACCGGTGGCGGCGACTGCCCCGGTCTCAATGCCGTCATCCGCGCGGTCGTCCGCAAGGGCACCAAGGAGTACGGCTACGAGTTCGTCGGATTCCGCGATGGCTGGAAGGGCCCGCTCGATGGCCTCACCATGCCGCTCGACATCTCAGCCGTGCGCGGCATCCTGCCGCGCGGCGGCACCATCCTCGGCTCCTCGCGCACCAACCCCATCAAGGTGGAGGGCGGCGTCGAGCGCATCGAGCGCAATCTCGCCGATCTGGGTGTCGACGCGCTCGTCGCGATCGGTGGCGAAGACACCCTCGGTGTGGCCACCACACTCGCCGAGCACGGCCTGCCGGTCATCGGCGTACCCAAGACCATCGACAACGACCTGAACGCCACCGACTACACCTTTGGATTCGACACGGCAGTGACCATTGCCACGGAGGCGATCGACCGCCTGCACACGACTGCGGAGTCGCACCACCGCGTGCTCGTCATCGAGGTCATGGGCCGTCACGCCGGCTGGATCGCACTGCATTCGGGCATGGCGGGTGGCGCCAACGTCATCCTCATCCCCGAGGTGCCCTTCGACCTCGACCAGGTGTGCGGCTGGGTGGAGCAGCGCTTCCAGCAGCAGTACGCCCCCATCATCTGCGTGGCCGAGGGCGCGCTGCCCAAGGATGGCGACCTCATCACCAAGGACACCACCGTCGACGCGTTCGGACACGTCAAGCTCTCGGGCATCGGCGACTGGCTGGCCTCGGCCATCGAGGCACGCACGGGCAAGGAGTCGCGCGCTGCGGTCCTGGGTCACATCCAGCGCGGTGGCACCCCGACGGCCTTCGACCGGGTCCTGGCCACTCGCTTCGGGCTCAATGCAATCGATGCCGTGAAGGACGGCGACTCCGGCAAGATGGTCGCGCTGCGCGGCACCGACATCGTCCGCGTGCCCCTCTCGGAGGCGACCGGAGAGCTCAAGACCGTGCCCATCGCTCGCTACGAGGAGGCGGCGGCCTTCTTCGGCTAGACCGCCCCCCGTACCCTTACGTCATGTCCTCCATCGTCTGGCCCGATCTGCCTGCTGCCCAGCAGCCGGTGTGGCCGGACGATGCCGCCCTGCAGGCGGTGCTGGCCGAGCTCCGCACCCAGCCCCCGCTGGTCTTCGCGGGCGAGTGCGACATCCTCACGGAGCACCTCGGCAAGGCGGCCCGCGGCGAGGCCTTCGTGCTCACCGGTGGTGACTGCGCTGAGACCTTCGCAGCCAACACCGCCGACTCGATCCGCGCGCGCCTGAAGACTGTCCTGCAGATGTCGGTGGTCCTCACCTACGCCGCATCGCTGCCGGTCATCAAGGTCGGTCGGGTCGCGGGGCAGTACTTCAAGCCGCGCAGCAACCCGATCGAGGTGCGCGATGGTGTCGAGCTCCCGAGCTACCTCGGTGACGCGGTCAACGCCATCGACTTCACGGACGCATCGCGCCGTCCCGATCCGCAGCGGCTACTCAAGGCGTACCACGCCTCGGGGTCGGCGCTCAATCTCATTCGCGCGTTCACCCAGGGTGGTTACGCCGACCTGCG
>CAZLZC010000088.1:0-3031 GCA_964563825.1 uncultured Actinomyces sp. | reverse complement strand
GAATTGCCTGTCCGGTGGCTCCCTAGCGCTGCCGCCTCCCGCCCGGCAGGATGAGCCCGTGAGCGCCCTCTACGCCGTACGCACGACGGGAATCGTCTGCCGGGTGGGCTGCGCCAGCCGAGCGCCGCGGCCGGAGAACATCGACTGGGTGGTCGACCTCGATTCTGCGCTCGCGGCAGGCTATCGACCGTGCAAGCGCTGCCGCCCGGACGACGTGCACCCGCAGGAGGCCTTCCGCACTGACACCGTGGAGCGTGCCCTCGGCTACCTCCGCCTCGGCGTCTCGGTCTCCGAGACCGCCTCACTGCTCCACGTGAGCGAGCGGCACCTGCGTCGACTCGTGCGACAGGAGACCGGCATGGCTCCGAGGGAGATGGCGTCGTGACATCAAGGAAGATGGCCGGTGTCTCGCGATCCTGGCGCTACTCACCACTCGTGATGACTTCGGTGCGCACCCCGTGGCGACCGATCGGCGTCGTCGCCGACGAAGATGGCATCGTCATCGCGTCGTGGTTCGGTGAGCCGCGCGACACGGACATCGCGCATGTCGACATCTCGTCGGCTCGCAAGGTGCGTCAGATCCCGGGTGTGACCGATGCGGTGCGCGATTGGGTGGACGGCGATGTGGACGCGATCCTCGAGGTCCCCGTCGATCAGCCCGGCGGTGAGTTCCAGCAGGCCGCGTGGCAGGCGATGCGTCGCGTCAAGGGCGGCACCACAGTGAGTTACGCCGACCTCGCCCGCATGTCGGGCAACCCCAGGGCCGTGCGCGCTGCGGGTACGGCGTGCGCGCTCAACCACGTGGCGCCATTCGTGCCCTGTCATCGGATCATCCACACCGACGGCACGATCAGCGCCTACGGATTCGGCCCCGACCTCAAGGTGCTCCTCCTTGAGCATGAGGGCGCGCTGCTCTAGCCACTCAACGAACTAGATGATGGTGATCGTCACCGTGCTGCCGGCGGGGATCAGGGTGCCCGCGGCGGGATCCTGCGAGATGACGCGATCGAGCGGCGTGAAGGGCGGCTCGTTGATCTCGACATTGAGTCCGAGGCTCTGCAGCAGACCGACGGCGTCGTCCTTAGGCATGTCGATGAGGTAGGGCACCTCCACCGGAGGTGGTCCCTTCGAGACCACGAGTGCGACCGTGCTGCCGACCGGCACGCGCTCGCCCTTGGCCGGAGTGCTCGACACGACCTGGCCCTCGGGGTACTCCGTGGAGAACTCCTCGGTGGTGGTCACGACGAGCCCCGCTGCCTCGAGCTGTGCCTGGGCCTCGGCCACGGCGACGCCGGCGAGGTTGGGCAGCTTCACCGGCTTGGGGCCCTTGGAGACGACGAGGTTGACGAGCGAACCGGGCTTGAGTTCGTCGCCGACGGGCGGGTCGGTTGAGGCCACGGAGCCGTCGGGAACGGCGGGATCCCAGTCCTCGGTGATGACGCCGACGGCGAGTTTGGCCTCGACGAGTGCGGCCTCTGCTTCCGCCAGCGGCTTGCCCTTGACGTCGGGTACGGCGTATCGCTCGGGGCCCTTGGACAGCACGACGCTGATGACGGAGTCGGCGGCGGTGCTCGCGCCGGGCTCCGGGTCACTGGAGAGCACGAGGCCCACGGCCACTGTCTCGCTGTATTCCTCGCCGCCGACCTCGAGACGCAGGCCGACCTGCTGCAGCGCGGCTGTGGCCGCGGTCTGATCCATGCCGATGACGCCAGGAACGGTCACCTGCTTGCCCGGGCCGGCGGCGAGATACCAACCAGCGAACGCGGCACCACCCACGGCGAGAAGGAGCAGGAGGAGCGCGACGAGCCAGCCGCGGCCTCGCCGGCGACGTGCGGCCCGCGGCGCGGCTGCGGCTGCGGCTGCTGGGGTCGCAGGACGCACGGTCACGGCGGGCGGGGGAGCGCCACCGCCCGCAGCCATGTCGGCCGGGACGATGAGCGTGTCCTGGGTGTCCTTGCTCAGGGGCTGCGGCGGCGGCAGGGTGCGCCGCACGCGGCGGACATCGGCGAGGAAGGCGCGGCAGTCCGGGTAGCGCAGGTCGGGGTCGCGGCGGGTGGCGGTGGCGACGAGAGCGTCCACATCCGGGGGGATAGTGGGCCGCAGCGACGACGGAGGTGGGACGTCGGCGTTGACGTGCTGGTAGGCCACCGTGATGGGGCTGTCGGCGGCGAAGGGCACCTGACCGGTGACCATCTCGAAGAGGCAGATGCCGGAGCCGTAGACATCGGAACGCGCATCGGCGTCGCCGCGCTCGACATGCTCGGGGCTGAGGTAGGCGACGGTCCCGATGATCATGCCCTGCGTAGCGGTGGTGTTGTTGGTCACCGCACGCGCCAGCCCGAAGTCGGTGACCTTCACGCGCCCGTCATCAGAGATGAGGATGTTCTCGGGCTTGATATCGCGATGCACGAAGCCTGCGTCGTGCGCGGCGGAGAGAGCTTCGAGAACCGGGTCGAGCACGGTGAGTGCCTGCTCGGGGGTGAGTGCGCCGTAGTCGCGCAGGACATCGCGCAGGGTGCGCCCGGGGACGTACTCCATGGCGAGGTAGGGGATCCCGGCCGCCTCGCCCTGGTCGAAGACTCCGACGACGTGGGGGTGGCTCAGCTGCGCCGCCGCCCGGGCCTCGCGGCGGAAGCGGGTGACGAAGCCCGGGTCCTCGGCGAGGGCTGCGCTCATCATCTTGAGGGCGACGGTGCGGTCCAGGCGGGTGTCGACGGCTTCGTAGACGGTGGCCATGCCGCCTCGGGCGATGCGCGCCACCACCTGGTAGCGGCCGTCCACGAGGGTCCCGATGAGGGGATCGGGGGCGCCGGACTGCCCGGCGGAGCCCGGCGAGGCGGTGCTGCCGCCCCTGTCGGGCTGGGCCTGGCCGGTCGGGGACTCCATGATGGCCCGAGTCTAGGTCGGCAGGATGCCCCAGGAGGGGATGCGCGGATCCGGCGTGGCAGGCCTGGGGCTTGATGGGCAGGATGGACACGTGAGCCGACGCGATGAGATCGCCATGGGCGAGGACGAGATCCGTGCCTTCCTC
>CAZLZC010000087.1:0-9543 GCA_964563825.1 uncultured Actinomyces sp. | reverse complement strand
TTCTACGAGCAGTTGGCAACGCACAACACCAAGGCATGGTGGGAGAAGCACCGATCGACGTACGACGAGGCCATCAAGCAGCCCATGGTCGAGCTGCTCGCCGAGCTCGCCGATGAGTTCGGCGAGGGCAAGGTCTACCGGCCCTACCGGGATGCGCGCTTCAGCAAGGACAAGACGCCCATCAAGGATCATCAGGGCGCGGTCGTGATGATCGAGGACGGCGTGGGCTACTACGTCCAGGTGTCTGCCGCGGGGCTGATGGTCGGTGGTGGTCTCTACGCGCCGACATCCGGGCAGCTGGCGCGCATGCGGGCGGCCATCGACTCACCGGCGGTGGCGACCCTGGAGTCCGAACTCGCGAAGCTGCGACGCGGCAGGCCGGCGTGGGAGATCGACGGGGCGCCGCTGAAGACGAAGCCCAAGGGCTACGACGCGGATCACCCGCGCATCGAGCTGCTGCGGATGACGCGCCTGATCTTCACGCGCACCTACGACGATGAGCGGATGCTGGCCTCGCGTAAGGCACTGGACGTCGTACGTCGCGACTGGCGCGCGATCGCGCCGGCCAACGAGTGGCTTGCGGACCATGCGGGCCCGGAGGGCGACCCCGAGACGGGCTAGGCCGCGCCGAGCTTGCCGTTGGGCCGCGGCGGCAGATGCCGCGGATCCGCTGTCGGGGCGCTGGATCCGCTCCAGGCGTTCGAGGCACGCTCGGCCGCGGTGCCCACGATGTCGACGATGCGGTCGAGTAGCGCGGCGTCGCTGACCAGAGGAGGCGAGAGCTGGATCACGGGCTCGCCCCGGTCATCGAGGCGGCACAGCAGGCCGAGGTCGTCCATGTGGCGTGACAACTCGCTGCGCAGCAGCCAGTCGGCCTCGTTAGCGTCGAAGAGCTCCTTGGTCTCGCGATCCTTGACCATCTCGAGTGCCCAGAAGAAGCCCATGCCGCGCACGTCGCCAATAAGGGGGATGCGGCGTAGCTCCTGCAGCCCCGCCTCGAAGCGGGGTGCCAGGGCCCGCACATTGTCGAGCACTCGCTCGCGCTGGTAGATGCCGATGACGCTGCTCGCGATTGCGGTGGTGAGCGGATGCCCGGAGTAGGTCAGACCGTGCATGTAGGTCTCACCGCCGGTGACGAAGGGCGCTGCCATGGCCTCGGTCATGAGGAAGCCACCGAGTGGTGCATGGCCCGCGGTCACGCCCTTGGCGAAGGTGATGATGTCGGGGCGTCCATCGAAGAGGCTGGAGGCGAACCATTCGCCGACGCGCCCGAACGCCGTGATCGTCTCGTCGGCGACGAGCACGATTCCGTAGCGGTCGCACAGCGCCCGAAGCCCGGCCCAGTAGCCCGGCGGCGGGACGAAGGCGCCACCGCTGTTTTGCACCGGCTCGGCGATGAGCATGGCGACCTGGTCGGGCCCGTTGAAGAGGATGGCCTCCTCGGCTTCCTCGAGCAACGCCCTCGTGAATCCCTCGGGGTCACCCGCGGCCGGGTGGCGGTAGGGGTTCGTATTGGACAGGAAGGTGACGGGCACGGCCATGGGCTCGAAGGGTGCCCGGCAGTCGGGCAGGCCCGTGAAGCTCAACGCCCCCATCGACGTGCCGTGGTAGGCGAGCTTGCGGGCGATCGCCTTGGTGCGCTGCGGCTCACCGTTGGCGGCGTGCCACTGGCGCACGAGCTTCCAAGCGGACTCCACTGCCTCGCCGCCGCTGTTGGTGAAGAACGCGCGCTGCATGCCGAGGGGTGCCGCGAGGTGCACCAGCGTCTCGGCGAGTTCCGCGGCAGATGGATGCGCGAGGTACCACGCCGGCGTGAACGGGAGGGTCTCCAGCTGTCGTGTCGCGGCTGCACCCACCTCCGCGCCATACGAGTGGCCGAGGTTGGTGCAGAAGAGCCCCGAGAGTCCATCGATGTAGCGACGCCCGTGGTCGCTGATGACCTCGCAGCCCTCGCCGCGCACGATGACCTTCGAACCGGCTTCGACGTACTCGCCCATGTCGGTGAAGTTGAGGAGCAGGTGGTCACGTGCCTGCTCGCGCGTAGCCCGGCGCCTCGGCACATCGTCCGCTGAGGGGCTCGTGCCCTGGCCGAGCGTCTGACGCCCTGAAGCGTCCATGGGTCTCACATCCCTTGATCCTGAGCGGTCGTTCAGGATTCTGGAGAGAGTAGCACCCTGAACGGTCATTCAGCAAGGGTGAACGTCAAGTGTCGTGACCCGCGGATTTCTCCCTATGGGGAGATCACGTCTCTCAGCGGGGCATGCGCAGTTCGAGCACCGCGGCGTCCCACCACAGGTCCGCGAGGCGCTCGGGGGTCATGTCGGGGTCCTCGAGCGCAAGTTGGATAGCGAGGCCGTCCATGAGCGAAGCCAGGCGGATAGCGGCGGCATCGGGCTCGGAGGGAGCGAACTCACCCGCTGCCACGCCCTCCTCGATGACCTCGCGCAGGGCCGTGCGCCAGCGCCGGTCGAGGGACTCGCGGGTCTCACGCGCATCAGGATCGTGCAAGGCGCGGACCCACAACTCGAGCCACAGGCGCCAGTCGCCGACGGCGGGGCCAAGGCCTGCGCCTAGGTCGGCCATGTGACGGAGTCTCTCGACCGGACCCACCTGCTCCTGCAGGTCGCGGGCGAGGTCGTCGTAGAACTCGTCCTCGAGGAGGGTGAGCGCAGCGTCGAGAGCACCGGCGAGGGAGCGGAAGTGGTAGAGGACAAGGCCCTGGGACGTGCCCGCAGCCTCGGCGATGTCGGAGACACGCGCACCGGCGAAGCCGCGGGTGCGGACGACATCGACGGTCGCCCGCAGGATGCGCTCGCGGCGCTCCTCGGGTGCCTTCGCGGAGAGGGATCCCGACGACGGCAGCGTCCCCTTTGCCAACGAACCTCCCCATGCGCCCGGACTGAACGCTCATTCAGATAGCCTGATGCGCGTCACCATCCTGACAGCCCCAGGGAGACACATGAGCACCGAGACCCCCAGACGCGCCGAGGGGTACGCCGACCTCCAGGCGCGGGCCGCTGCCTTCGTCGATGAGGTACTCATCCCGCACGAGGTGACTGCTGAGCTTGCGGGAGGGCCTCTGCCGGCTGAAGCGCAGGCACTCATCCGCCAGAAGTCGATGGAGTACGGCGTACACGGTGGTCCGCACTCGCCCGCGCACGGCGGCCATGGATGGAGCGTGACGGAGTGGTTCCTCGTCGAGGAGCAGCTGGGTCGATCGACGAATGGCGTGTCGTGGTACATCCCCAATGCCTACAACGTCTGGAAGCACGCCACCCCTGCCCAGCAGGAGCGGTGGCTGATTCCCGCGCTGCGCG
This sequence comes from uncultured Actinomyces sp., assembly GCA_964563825.1. Lineage (GTDB taxonomy): Bacteria > Actinomycetota > Actinomycetes > S36-B12 > S36-B12 > Mxb001. Next base: position 6,226 of record CAZLZC010000087.1, on the reverse strand, counting down.
GTGAACTACATGACGCCTACGCCGTCACCGAAGCCGATGCCGGCAGCGATCCCTCGGGGATGACGACGACCGCAGTCCCGACGGGTGATGGCCGCTGGGTCATCAATGGCGAGAAGTGGTTCGTCACCTTCGGCTCCATTGCCGCGGTCATCGTGGTGATGGCCTATGCCGAAGTAGATGGGCAGCGACTCCCCACCCTCTTCGCTGTGCCCGCGGATGCTCCCGGCATCGAGACCATCGCCGATGTGCCCTTCACACACAACTATCCGCACGGGCATCCGACGCTGCTCTTCACCGACGTGGTCGTGCACGACGACGACATCATCGGCGGGGTCGGTAGGGGTGATGACCTCCAGCGGATGTGGTTCATGGAGGAGCGGCTGGGCATCGCGGCGCGCTGCGTGGGCGCGATGCAGCGCCTCATCGAGGAGTCGCTGGACTGGGCCGTGCACCGTGAGCAGGGTGGCGCGCGGCTCATTGACCACCAGGGCGTGAGTTTCCCTCTCGCTGATAGCGCGGCCGATGCCGCTGCCGGGCGCCTACTCGGACTCGATGTGGCCGAGATGGCCGACGCCGGCGCGGATCCCAAGCTGATCCACGGCAAGGCCTCGATGGCCAAGCTCTTCTGCACGGAGGCGGCCAACAGATGCGCTGACCGGGCGGTGCAGATCTTCGGCGGGCGCGGCTACATGCGCACCACCGCGGCGGAGCGCTTCTGGCGGGAGTTGCGCGTCGATCGCATCTGGGAGGGCACGTCGGAGATCCAGCGCATCATCGTGGCGCGCTCCCTAGAGCGGCGCGGCGTACGCGCCATGCTCACGTGATCGAGTGGTCATGGCAGATCTGAGCCGGTTGTTGGCTCCTCGGTCAGTGGCTGTCGTGGGGGCCACGGATCGCGAGGGCTCCTACGCGCACACGACCTTGCTCAACCTCCAGCGAGCTGGGTTCGCGGGGAAGATCATCGGGGTGCACCCCACCCGGACCGTCGCTGCGGGTGTGCGATGCGTGCCGACCCTGGCCGATGCCGGGACTGTCGACGCCGTCGTCGTCGCGACCCCTGCGGACACCGTGGCGGCGTACATCGCTGAAGCTGCTGCGCTGGACTGCGGAGGCGCGATCGTCTACGCCGCGGGATTCGCCGAGGCCGGCCGAGCCGATCTGCAGGGCGATCTAGTGGCGGCAGCCGGCGGCATGGCAGTCATCGGCCCCAATGGCAACGGCATGGTGAGCGTGCCGGCCCGCGCGCCCCTGTGGGGTGATGCGGTGAGCCTTCCCGACCGGGCGGGCGGCATCGCCCTGATCTCCGACAGCGGCAATATCGGCGTGGTCGGCATGGCCCATCGCGGTGGCGAGGGACTGCACACCGTGATCTCGGCAGGCAACGCGGCAGTCGTCGACACCCCCACCCTCCTCGGCGAGGTCGCGCTGCTCGATGGCGTGAGGGTTGTGGCGATGTACGTCGAGGGTGACGGCGACGGCTTCGCCTGGTGTGAGGCACTTGCCAGGTGCGCTGAGCGCGACGTCCGAGTGGTCGTCCTCAAGGCAGGCCGGAGTGCACGCGGTGCCGCGGTCGGTGCGGCGCACACGGCAGCGCTGGTGGGCGACCAGGCCGTCTTCGCCGCGATGATCGCCGAGGCGGGCGGGGTGATGGTGGAGCAGCCCCTGGAGCTCCTCGAGACCGCCCGCGCACTCGCACACGGCAGACGCGATGCGCGCGGGGCGGCGTTGCTCACGTGCTCCGGCGGTGACGCGGCCATCGCAGCCGACATTGCCGACGACCTTGGAGTGCGCCTCGCGGATCTTGCACCCGAGACCGAGCGGCGACTACGCGACCTGCTGCCTCCGGCTGCGACCGTGGCGAATCCCCTCGATCACACGGCGATGGTGTGGGCCGACACCGAGGCGATCGCCGCACTCGCCGAGGCCGTGGGCCTGGATCCCGGGGTCGGCCACCTGGTCTATGTCCAGGACGAGCCCCCGGGACTGCCGCCCGGACCGCTCGCTGAGTGGCAGGCGACGCGCGCCGGGGGAGTCCTGGGCGGGGAGCGCGCCGGTATCGAGACGCTGGTGGTCGCCACCACTCCGGGCCAGGCGGCACCGGGAGCAGTGGCGGGGCTCGATAGCGCGCTGCGTGCCATCGGTGCACTGCAGTCCCCGCCCGCGGATCCGCATCGCTTGCGTGCGATGGCGGCGTGTGGGGAATCCGAGTATCACCCGCGCGCACTCGACGAGCACGCGGGCAAAGACATGCTCACGCGTCATGGCGTCCCAGTGCCGCGCGGTGTGCTCGTGAACGACGCCGATGCAGCGGTGGCGAGTGCCCGCGCGATTGGCTACCCGGTCGTGCTCAAGGTGGTGGCAGCGGGCCTGATCCATAAGAGCGACGTCGGTGGAGTCGCAGTCGGTCTCACCTCGGACGACGACGTTGCACGCGAGGCTGCACGGATGCTCGGACTCGCTCCGGATGCGCGTGTGCTGGTGGAGGACATGGTGCCGGCCGGTGTGGAGGTGCTCGTGGCCGCTCGCCGCGAGGGTGTCGTGCCCACGCTGGTTCTGGGTCTCGGCGGGGTGTGGGCCGAGGCGCTCGCCGATGTCGTGTGTATCCCGCTTCCCGCGTCGCCGGAGCGCGTGCGCGAGGCACTGGCCACCCTGCGTGCCTACCCCGTGCTCGCAGGTGGCCGCGGTGGAGCGGCGTACGCCGTCGACGCCCTATGCGACGCGGCGAGTCGCATAGGGGACGGGCTGCTGGCCGAGGGGCTCTCGCTGATCGAGGTGAATCCCCTCATCGTCACCGCGTCGGGCTGCGTGGCTGTCGACGCTGTCGTGTCCTAGGGAATCTGAGCTTTCACCCTCGATAGGGCAGCCATCTCGAGGCGAAACACCGCGCGCGAGCGACCACTTCGAGGACGAAGGCGTGGGACAGTGCGCAGCCGGCATGTGCAATCGATTGCGCAATCGATTGCACACTGCTCAGGTGCGCGGGCACGCCGTGGCGGACGGGATCCGCTTGGTGGACCAACGCCCTGCCCCCTAGGATTCGGACATGGCATTCACTCCGGCACCCCTTCCTGGCGACCAACTCGCGCGCACGCTCGCTCCCTTTGGCGAGAGCCGCATGCTGCCCGTCGCGGCGTACACCTCCGACGAGGTGTTCGCGTGGGAGCAGCAGCAATTCTTCCGCGGTTGGCAGTGCATAGGGCGTAGCGACGAGATCCCGGAGCCCGGCATGCAGCGCGCTGACAAGGTCGGTGACACGACAGTGCTTCTCGTGCGCGGAGAAGACGGCACCCTGCGCGCGTTCGCCAACACCTGCCGGCATCGCGGACACGAGATCCTCCCGTGCGGATCCTCGACCAAGGCCCGCGCGATCACATGCCCCTATCACTCGTGGTCCTACAAGCTCGACGGCGAGCTCTTCAGCGCGGCTGGCTACGGGGGCTTCGGCAACTTCGACATGGCCGACTTCCCCCTGCGCCCGATCACGGTGGAGGAGTGGCACGGCTGGATCTTCCTCGACATCTCAGGACTCGCCGGCCCGCTGTCGCAGCACGTGGCCGGACTGGAGGAGCGGATCGCTCAGTACGCTCCCGAGCGGCTTGTCGTGCAGGGTCGCCATGAGTACGTCATCCAGGCCAACTGGAAGATCCTCATCGAGAACTACCAGGAGTGCTACCACTGCTCGTCGATCCACCCGGAGCTCTGCCAGGTGAGCCCGCCGGAGAGTGGCGAGAATTGGGCGCCGAGCGCGGGAGTGTGGGTCGGTGGGTGGCAGGACCTGCGTCCCCATGCCGTGACCATGTCACTCGACGGCCACAGCGACGGTGTCTTCATCCCGGGCCTCAATGACATCGAGAAGCGTCGAATCGACTACATCGGCATCTTCCCGAACCTCCTCGTGAGCCTTCATCCCGACTACGTCATGACGCACCGCATGGTTCCGCTGTCGGCGCGCGAGACGTGGGTGGAGTGCCTGTGGGCCTTCCCGCCGGAGGCCCTGGACAAGCCCGGCTTCGATCCGGCGTACGCCATGGACTTCTGGGACATCACCAATCGTGAGGACTGGGGCGCCTGCGAGTCGGTGCAGCGTGGCATGGACAGTGGCTTCGCGCAGCCCGGCCCGCTCTCTCCGGACGAAGACGCGATCTACCAGTTCGTGACCATGGTCGCGCGCGGCTACCTCGGGCAGCCGCTTGCTGCCGTGCAGGAGCCGGCTAACGCCTAACTCGTCTGCCGTCTAGCCGCTCAGCGCGCCGGGCGGGAGCAGCCGCATGGCGTCAGCCCGGCAGTGCACCGTCACCTGGTCGCCGGCCGCCTGCTGACCGGCGCGCTCGCTCGGCCTGCGCACGACGAGCTCTTGGTCACCGGGTAGCCGGACGATGATGTCGGTCGTGGGTCCCTGGTAGACGACGCGGGCGATGGTCCCGTGAATCGCTGCGGCCTCGCTGTCGGGGGCTTCGAGCATGAGTCGCTCAGGCCGGATCACGAGGCGTACGTCGTCGCCCGGCGTGGCGATGCCCTGGCACGCGAGGACCTGACCGCCGACGCGTATCTCGGTGCGACCGTCGCCCGCGGGCCCGGTGACCTCGACAGCGAGGATGTTGGCGCTGCCGAGGAAGTCCGCGACGTAGGCGGTGGCGGGAGAGTCGTAGACGTCCGCAGGGGTGCCTATCTGCTCGATCAGCCCGCCTGCCATGACCGCCATGCGGTCGGACATCGTGAGGGCTTCCTCCTGATCGTGCGTGACGTAGATGAAGGTGATCCCGAGCGACTCCTGCAGCGACTTGAGCTCGATCTGCAGCGCCTTGCGCAGCTTCGCGTCGAGGGCGCCGAGGGGCTCATCGAGGAGGAGTACGCGCGGGCCGAGCACGATGGCGCGGGCGAGCGCCACGCGCTGCTGCTGGCCGCCCGACAACTGCCCGGGACGGCGCTTGGCGTACTGCCCCATGCGCACCATCTCGAGCGCCTCGCCCACCTTGCGCTTGGCGTCGGCCTTGCCGACCTTCTGGTACCTCAGGCCGAAGGCGACGTTGTCCTCCACGGACATGAAGGGGAAGAGCGCATAGTTCTGGAAGACGGTGTTGATCGGCCGGTCGTTGGCGGGCACGCGCGAGACGTCCGAGCCATCGATCCGGATCTCCCCCGAGGTGGGCGTCTCGAATCCGGCGATCATCCGCAGTGTCGTGGTCTTGCCGCAGCCTGAGGGTCCGAGCAGGCTGAAGAACTCCCCGGCGGCGATCGACAGGTCGATGCCACGCACCGCGGGGACTTCGTCGTATGACTTGTGAAGAGCGACGACCTCGACGCTGCCGCCGTTCACTGGCGCCGAGCCAGGGGCTCAATCACGACGCGACCTCCTGCGAATTGGGCGAAGCCCTTGCCAAATGCTGAACAGTGGCTCAGTCTAGGCAAGGTCTGCCGTTGCCGAGGGAAGTCGAGGAATTGCCGTGCCGCCGTCCCCCCGTCGTCCTGTCTCACGTCGACGCCTGCTCCAGGCATCCGCCCTCGCCCTTCCGGGGGCCTGGGCCCTTGCCGCCTGTGCGCGCGATCAGCCTCTGAGCGGTCCCACGGGCGCGACTTCGGCTGCCGGCTCGGCCTCGGGCTCCGCAGCCCCGAGCCCGGGCGGGATTCCCATCGCCTCGCCCCAGAACCCGATCAAGTGGCCCATCAATCCCGGCAATGAGCCGATCGCGTCGGGCCTCGAGCCCGAGGCCAACGCCACACTGCGCGTCTACAACTACCCGGACTACCTCGACAAGGCGGTCATCAAGGACTTCGAGAAGGAGTACGCCGAATACGGCGTGAAGGTGGAGTACTCCACCTTCAACGACTACCCCGAGGCCCTCACCAAGATCCGCGGGGGCAGCGTGCCCTACGACGTGACCTTCCTGTCCTACAACTACATGGGACGCCTGGTGTACGGCGATCTCATCCGTCCCCTGAACCACGACTACATCCCCAACATCGCGGATGTCTGGGAGGAGTTCCAGAACCCCTGGTACGACCTTGAATGGCAGTACACCGTTCCTTACGTGATTTACACGACCGGAATTGGCTGGCGCGCGGACCTCATCCCCGAGGACATCGGCGCGCGCCCCGACCCGTATGACGTCTTCTGGGACACGAAGTATGCCGGGGAGATCGCGGTCCTCGACGACGACCGCGAGGTCATCGGCATGTCCATCCTGCGCGACGGCGGCACCAACGTGAACTCGGAGGACCCGGCGGT
>CAZLZC010000086.1:0-9659 GCA_964563825.1 uncultured Actinomyces sp. | reverse complement strand
GAGGCAGCACGTCGAGCGGGGGTTGCACGATTCGTGCTCGTCTCGTCGCCCTCGGTCGCCCATGCGGGGGATCCGCTCATCGGTGCCCAGGCGGAACCCGCCGACCCCGCACATGCGCGCGGGCACTACTCGCGCAGCAAGGCGATGTCCGAGGTGGTGGCACTGGCGGACGACGACGGTCGTATGGCCGTGACGATCCTGCGCCCGCATCTCGTGTGGGGGCCCGGTGATAGTCAGTTGACGGAGCGCATCGTCGATCGGGCGCGCTCGGGTCGACTCGTCACCATCGGTGCCGGCTCGGCACTCATCGACACGACGTACATCGACAACGCAGGGACCGCGATCGCGGCGGCCGTTGAGCGGGCCGCCCTGCCGCAGGTGCGTGGGCGCGCCTTCGTGGTCTCCAATGGCGAGCCGCGGACGGTGAGCGAGATGCTCACGAGGATCGCCCGTGCCGCCGGGGCGCCCGGACCTTCGCGCAGCGTCCCCTTCCCGGTGGCGCGCGCGGGCGGACATGTGCTGGAGCGCCTGTGGGAGCGGACCGGCCGTGAGGGGGAGCCGCCGGTCACTGCCTTCCTCGCCGAACAGCTCGCCACGGCGCACTGGTTCGATCAGCGGCAGACCCGTGAGGCCCTGGCGTGGGTCCCGCAAGTGACTATCGACGAAGGATTTGCGCGGCTGGCCGCGGCGATGGGCGGCGTGGCTCCCCCAGGGGGAGCGAATCGAGGGCTATAAAGAGTGAGACCCCTGGAAGCATGAGTTCCAGGGGTCTCACTATGAATCGTGCCTGCCGGTCCCGTGAGGGGGAGTCGGGGGCGTCGCCCCTCCTCCGGCACTCCCGTTGCCGGGGCGCCTCCGGTGCGGCTTTCGCCACCTCGGCCGATCCCGAAGCCTTGGCCCTTCCCCGCGACACCGGGGTGGGGAGTTTCCTCCGATCTCGCCTTGCGGCTCGATCTCCTTGTGCTCCGATCGCTCGGTTTCCCTTGCGACAAGACATTTCTATTGCCCCCGCGCAAGCAGCGCAAGGGAGTGTCGCAACATTTTTGAAAAACTTGACTACCTTGAGTCACACATGACTCAAGCAGTCACTTTCTGCACTGCTGTGTCGCTATCAGGGAGTCGTTTGAGGTCGTACTCTCGAGTTATGGCTGCTCTCCCGGACGCCCGACCGGTGCCGCGCCGGGCTCACGGGAGCATCGTCTACCTCCACGGCGTCGGAGGGGTGCGACCCGCGTGGTGGCGGCCGATGAGTCGCGGCCTCAGGGGACTGCACGTCGACCTCAGTGCGCCGGCGTACGAGGATCTGCTGACGACATCCGGCCGCGTGCATGCGCGGCGGACATGGCATGACGTCTCCGAGCCGCGAGACGACGAGCGCCGAGCCTATGTCCAGCGGCAGCACCGCTTGGCGGAGCTCGTGCAGTCGGTCGGGGAGTCGACGCGGATGGCATGGCCCGCTGGTCTGGCGGCGGCGCTCGCCGATCGACTCCCGCTCGCCTCCATGCTGCGTGCACCGATCTTCGGTCTCGATCAGGTGGGGCGCTACCTCGACGACGATGCCAGGCGCGCGGCTGTCCTGCACCGTGCGGCCACGGCTCTCTTGCGCGCACCGCGGCCGCGCGTCATCGTCGCCCACTCGTTGGGTTCGGTCGTGGCCTGGGATCTGCTCGCGGATCCACGGATCGACATAGACCTCCTCATCACCGTGGGCAGTCCGCTGGCCCACCCGGCCCTCGCGGTGGATTCCGTGCCCTTCCCCTACCGTCGAGTCGGCGCATGGCTCAACGTCGTCCACCCGCTCGATCCCGTGCCGGCGGGGCGTGGCCTCCACGACGCCTTCCCCGCAGCCTGCGACGCCTTCCTCCCACCCCTGTCCGCCCTCTCCTCGCAGGGCAGTGCTCTCTCGAGGGTCACCGCGGCCGTGGCGGGTGCCGCGACCTCACACCTGGACTCCAGTTATCTCGCCTCCCGCACGGTGCTCGCGGCGGTGCGGGAGGCTATGGGCGTGAGCGCAGGGCTGTCGGTGCCGACCCATCGGGCGGCGGCGTCATGACGGTATGGCGCACCTACGCCGATCCGCCGCAATCGGATCCCGCGCTCAGTCGCTCGGAGCGCAAGGTTCGCGCGCGAGACCGACGCGATGAGATCAGCTTCGCCGATGCGTTGGAGACGGCGGGCACCGGCTATGTCGTGTGGATGTGCGCGGATGCGCTCGACGCTGTCGCCGGGCCCTCGGGAGTCGTGTTGGACGCGGGGCACGTCGACGACTGCCTCCCGGGTCCGTGGGAGAGCGACCTGCTAGACCTTGCCGTTCGGCGCGAGATGAGTGGCGCCGCGGCAGAGGCGATGGCGGAGGGTTACCAGCAGGGAGTCGCTGCCGTCGCCTCCGAACCTCTGCACGCCGCCCGGGCCGAAGCACTCCGCCGGTCGCGTGCGCTCGCGGACAAGGTGGCACCGGAAGCCGCTCAGTCGCCGGTGACCGCGGTACGACGGCTGGTGTCGCCGGGTGCACGCCTACGTCGAGACCGCATCGAGGCGCGCTGGGGCTCGCCCGTGGAGACAAGTGCGGACCTCGCATCAGAGCTGGCGCAGTACCGCGAGAGTCTTCCCGAGTCCGACGCCCGCCTGCTTGCGCAGTACCGAGTGGCCGACTCCGTCGCCGGAGGGGGTGGTCAGCTGCTCGTCCTTCTCGCCCGTGGGTCGGAGGGTGATGACGTGCTCCTCCTCGAGGCCTCGCCCGCCCAGCCGTCGACGCGCGAGGAAGTCTTCGGCGCGTGGCGTGATGGCTCAGACGTGCAGCGCGTGCTGCTCGCACGTGAAGCCGTGCCCCTCGTGCCATTCGAGTTCGCCGGATGGTCGACGAGCACGGACGGTGCGGTGGCCCGAGTGTGGTCGCGAGCACGGGCGGCGACGGCGCCACCGGATCTTGGCGGACGTCGGGCACGTGCACGACGACTGGGAGCTGTCCTCGGGCTCCTGCATGCATCCCAGGGCGATGCGGTGTCACTCGCCGGATACGTGGGCCACTCGCGCAAATTCCCCCTGGCCGTGCGCGACGCGGTCCTCGGTGCTCGCGCCGACAGCTAACTGCGCGAGAGCACGAATGCGTCCATGCCCCAGGCGATGGTGAGGTGCGCGACGATGCCCGCCAGGATCGAGCGCAGTCGCAGGGCGAGATAGCCCAGGATGAGCCCTCCGATGAGGCTCGACACCGCCTCGGGCATGGGCTTGCCGAGATGCAGCAGGCAGTAGGCGAAAGCCATCACGGGCACGGCATGGACTCCCATCACCGGCTGTCCGGCGAAGACGAGGAAGCCGCGGAAGAAGAACTCCAACGCGACGAAGGTTGCGCCGTATGCCGCCTCGAACAGGACCAGCGACCAGCCGTCCCCGCCGTAAAAGGGGTAGGTGTCGAGGAAGCGCTGGTCCGCTGATGCAAGCCAGACGATGGCCAGTGCCACGGGTGCGATGAGCATGACGAGGGTGGCCTCGCTGCGTACGAAGCGCGCAGAGAGGCCGTAGCCGCGCACGGATTGGCCTGCAATCCGCGCGTAGACGACAGGCACGAGGATGTAGAGAGCAAGGCTGCACGCCGCCCACCACAGCAGATCGGCGAGTTCGCTCCCGAAGGGCCTGCGCTGCGAGACGTAGAGCAGCACGGCGGGCGTGGACCAGAGCAGGGCCAGATAGAGCGCGTCCGTGCCACGCAGGCGCGTGCCATCCGCGCGCGCCCTGGCGGCGGCGAGGGCTGTGCCGGCGAGGGCGGGCAGGGCGAAGATGGCGAGTCCGACAGGCAGGCTCTCCTTGCGCCACTGCTCCACGGGGAGCACCTCGTAGGCAACCCACATGCAGGCGAGCGCTGCGGCAGCCAGGGCAAGCATGATGACGGCCGCACGGTCCCCGTGCTCTCGCCGTACCCACAGCGACAAGAGAAGGACGGCGGCTCCCGCGATGGCAATCGCCTGCCAGGCAACGAGCACCGGGCAACCCTATGGGCCGGCGCTAGGCGGCAGGAGACGGTGGCGGGGTCGGGTCGCCGGTCTGCCCCCTCGACGCGGGAGGCGGCGTCGTTGTCGTAGACGACGTCGATGTCGGACTGGCGGCCCTGTGTCCAAGGCCTCGGACGTGGAATCGGTGCTCGTGGCCCTTGCCGATCTTGAACCCCCCGCGCTGGAGCAGCAGGATCGACACGATGACAGCGGCGATCGGCAGGATCGCGCCCAGGATGGCCCAGGACCAGAACGTCTCAACGGAGTTGACCAACCACTGGAAGTTCATGCCGAAGTAGCCGGTCATGAAGGTGATGGGCAAGAAGATGATCGAAACAAGGGTGAGCTGGTTGATGCGATTGCCCTGGGACGCGCTCACCTGGCCCTGGTAGTCCTGGATGGCGCTGCGGATATCGGAGCCGGCGCTGTCGATGCGCTGCACGACGTCGTTCACGCATGCCGAGTACGTCTGCAGGGACTGAGTCCCTTCGGCGTCCACGCCGGGCATGGATCCGGCTCCCACCAGGGACTCGCTGAGATTCTCTGCGTAGCCGGGAATCGTGGTCGCGAGTGCCTCGATGGGGGAGCGCAGCTGCTGGAGTTGGGTGAGCTGACCCGGGTCGGCCGCCAGGATGATCTGACCGTCGAGCAGGGCGATGCTCGTCTGGAGGTCGGTGAGTTGGCGATCGATGCTGTCGAGGATCAGCTGCATGAGGATGCCGGGCACCGGCCCGGGGGCGGCGAAGAGCTTCGGTGCGCGGGGCTTCAGCTCCTCGAGGGCGGTGGCGATGGCGTTGCTGCCCCCGGTGCGGATCGTGATGATGCACCCGGCGTTCCATGCGCAGTGGATGAGGACCGGTGGGTTGTCCTCCTGGTCGGCACATGCGTAGGTGCTCCCCAGCACATTGTCGCCGAATGCTTGGAACATCCCTCCGGAGTACGTCCGGGAGGTGTACGCCGCGACGACGTCGGTGAAGCCCATGCTCGTAAGCAGGGTGAGGACTTCGGGATCGTTAGGGCCCGCGGGGATGACGTCGATCCATGCGTATGGAGTCGTGGTCGAGACCGCCTGGCTGTCCGACGCTACGTAGGGACGTGCTGAGGTGCCGTCGAAGATGGTGGCCTTCATGTCACGGGTGCAGAGCCCGGGCGAGGGCGGATAGCCGGGCTGCCCAGATGCGCTGGCTGAGCGCTGCTTCGGGGGCAAACACCTCCGAGGCGTGGTAGGCGCCCGGGTAGAGGTGGAACTCGGTGGGCACCCCGGCCTGGGTCAGCCGCGCGACGAAGGCGATGTCCTCATCGCGGAAAAGGTCCATCTCCCCGACGTCGATGAAGGTGGGCGGCAGTCCCTCCAGGTCAATGGCACGCGACGGCGCGGCGTAACCATCGGCGGGCTTGCCGCCGAGGAACCACGACCATGCCTCGATATTGCCCGCACGGTCCCAGATGCCGACCTCGGTCACCTCATGGCTCGACGCAGTCTCATTGCGGTCGTCGATCATCGGATACGGCGCCATGAGGAAAGAGATGGCCGGGCCACCGCGGTCGCGCGCCGTCATGGTGGTCGCAATAGCGAGGTTGCCACCAGCGCTTCCGCCATAGACGGCGAGACGTGACGGGTCAATGTCGAGCTCGGTCGTGTGCTGGCTGAGCCAGGTGAGCGCGGCGTAGCAGTCGTCGACCTGCGCGGGGTAGGGATGCTCAGGTGCCTTGCGGTAGTCGGTCGACACGACGACGGCGTTGACCAGCTCGCACAGCATCTGCGCGCGCAGATGCTCACCCTCCAGATCACCGATGATCATCCCGCCGCCGTGGATGTAGAAGATCCCGGGCAGCAGGACGCCGGTGGCGTCGGCGGGGGTGTAGATGCGCACGGTGACGTCCGCGCCTCCGGGCGGGCCAGGGATCGTGCGCTCTTCGGTGACCACGCGATCATTTGCCGGCAGGTCGGCCGTCATCGTCTGGAGGAGTTGGCGGACGAAGGCGCGGCGCTCGACGATGTCGGGGATGGCATTGAAGCCGCCGGGGACGGCCGTGAGCAGCATCTCCAGGGGCTCGCGCGAGGCGGGGTCGAGGCGGTCTCTCTGGGCGGACATGGGATTCCTTCCAAGGTGGTGGCGCCAAGCACGCTAGTGCGTGGCGGCTTCCCGCGTCTGGGCTTCAGCCAACTGTGGTCTCGACGTCCTCGGCCTGCGCCCGAGTGACGTAACGCGGGAAGACTGCGATCACGGGAATGAGCAACAGCGAGACCCCGATGAGGACGAATGCCGGCACGAGGACGCTGCCCGTCGAGCCGAGGAGTGACTCTTCGAGGGCGGGCGTGAAGCTGCCGATGATCATGCCGATGCTGTAGGTCAGCGCAAGGCCGGTGTAGCGGACCTTCGTGGGCACGAGCTGGGTCATTTCCGTCGTTGTCGTCGAGTCGACGAAGGTCTGGATTGCAGCCAGCACCACGATGGCGAGAAGCACGCCTGCGACGACGCCGCTGTTGAGCAACAGGATCGACGGAATCGCCAGAACGACGTAGGCGATCACGGCGCCGACCATGAGGGGCCGCCGTCCACGCCGATCGCCCAGGACTGCCACGGGGATGATGAGCCCGATGTAGATGACCGAGATGAGCGCCGACACGAGGTCCGCGCGTGCGTCGGTGATGCCCACGACCGTCTCGAGATAGGACGGCATCCACGAGATGAGGGTGTAGACGGTGACGCCGCTCCAGGTCGCGAGAGCGAGCATGAGGCAGGTCGCGCCGGGGTAGGCCTTCACCAGGTAGCGCACGGGAGCGCCCGTGTCACCCGCCTGAGCCGCCAACTCGAAGGACTCCGTCTCGCGCATCTTGCGCAGCATGAGCACGGCGACGATGGCGAGGACGAAGCCGACGGCGTAGGGGATGCGCCAGGTGCCCTCGACCAGCGCCTCCTGGCCCCAGATGACCGTCGTGGCGAAGACGACGAGGGAAGCCAGGAGATTGCCGCCCATCGCGGTCGCCAGTCCCAGGGACACGCTGCGCCCGCGGCCCTGCTGTCCTGCGGACTCGCTCAGCGCGGTAAGGGCGCCGGAGTACTCGCCGCCCACGGAGAAGCCCTGCATGAGGCGCATGAGGGTCAGCAGGATCGGCGCGAGGATCCCGATCTGGTCGTACGTCGGCAGGATCGTGGTGATGGCGAGCGGGATGAGCATGAGGGTCGTCGAAAGCACCAGGGCATACCGGCGCCCCTTGGTGTCGCCGAGTCGACCGATGACCAGTCCGCCGATCGGACGGGCGATGTAGCCCACCGCGAAGGTCGCGAAGGTAAGGATGAGGCCGACAGTCGCGTCGTCGGTCGGGTAGAAGACCTTCTGCAGGGTGGTCGCGAGCAGGCCGTAGACCATGAAGTCGTACCACTCGATGACGACGCCGCTCGTGGTGAAGAGGCGATTGCGCCGGCGCTCGCGCTCGGTGAGGGCTGTCTGGGACACGGCCGAAGCATAGGGATGAACCGACTACGAGGTGCCTCGGGCAGGAGGGGCGCCCCCGGCAGGATTCGAACCTGCGACCTTCGGTACCGGAAACCGGCGCTCTATCCCCTGAGCTACGGGGGCTGGGGAGGCACCGAGGGTAACAGTCGCCGCTACGACGAGAACCAGCGCGGCGGCCCCGCAAGAAGTGCCGTGGCAAACGAGCCGAGTGCCGCGCCCATGCCCATCGACGTGCCGGTGAACACGAATGGCGTGAAGAGCCAGCCCACGACGAAGGCAATGCCGCCGAAGATGACGCCCGCGATCAGGGCGAAGGCGAAGCGACCACCCGGCTTATCGCTGCTGGACTTGGCGACCTCCCCACCGCCCTTCTTGGCGGGGGTTGCCCCCGTCGGCTGCGTCGTCTGGGAGACCTGGGAGAGCAGCTTCTCGATGTCGTCGCTCATGACTCCATCTTCACCCGGTGCGCGGTCGCCGTCCAGCCGAGCCGGGGCCGAGGTTGCTCAGAAAACGACGGATTGTGACGGTTCCGTGTGCCGATAGGTGTCACGCGCCGTCGTTTTCGGCGGTGTGCACGGCAGGGCGGTGTGCACGGGTGGGCGGTGTGGCGAGGGATAGTGCGATGAGGGGGAGGGATGCAATGAGGCCCGCCCCCGAAGGGGCGGGCCTCATGCGATGACGGCCGCGTCAGATGATGCGGACGTTGTCGGCCTGGGGGCCCTTGGGGCCCTGGACGATGTCGAACTCGACCGTCTGGTTCTCGTCGAGGCTGCGGTAGCCGTCGGCCTGGATGGCGGTGAAGTGCACGAAAACATCGGCACCTCCGTCAGCCTGAGCGATGAAGCCGAAGCCCTTCTCGGCGTTGAACCACTTGACAGTTCCCTGTGCCATGCGGGGTAACTCCTACTGCTGGGATCCCTAACGTGCGGATACGTGGTCGCCGGGCACCTCGCCCGACGGGCTGATGGTGCGAGCCGACGTCCCGCCCACGGGTCTCCCCTGGGAGTTTGGGTGTCGAGGCTGGCGGTCGCCCGCCGTCCGCGACGCCCACGAACGGTGGTTCATGTGCAGCACAGCCACGGTGACGGTAGCACGGGGGCCCGGAGGGTGGGGAGAGATCCTCACAGCCTGATCGGTCCGCGGGCGATTACGCTCCGGTCATGACTCCCGAGGACCTGGCCGTCGCCGTGCGCGAGTGCGTGCTGGCGCTCCAGGCTGAGGGATCCCTGGCGGGGCAGGCACCCGACGAGGTGGTCATCGAGCGACCCAAGAACCGCGATCACGGTGATTACGCCACCCCGGTGGCCCTCACGCTCGCCAAGTCGGCCGGCCGGCCTCCCCGTGAGATCGCCGACCTGGTGGCCACGCGCCTCGCGGCCGTGGAGGGGATCTCCGAGGCCGAGGTAGCGGGACCGGGCTTCATCAATGTCCGTCTCGCGGCCGATGCCCAGGGCGTGGTGGCGAGGCAGGTTGTGGAGTCGGGACCCGCCTACGGGCACGGCAGTCTCCTCGCAGGGCGCCGCTTCAACGTCGAATTCATCTCCGCCAACCCCACGGGACCGCTCCACCTCGGACACACGCGCTGGGCCGCGGTGGGCGATGCCCTGGCGCGGGTGCTTGCTGCCGCGGGGGCGGAGGTCTCCACGGAGTTCTACGTCAATGACCGCGGCGTGCAGATGGATCGCTTCGGGGCGTCCGTCATGGCCGTGGCGCAGGGTCGCCCCGTGCCCGAGGACGGCTACCACGGCGCCTACATCACCGACCTTGCGGCGAGTGTCCTCGCGGAGCATCCCGACTTCGGGGGTCTCGCCGAGGGCGAGCAGCTCGTCGCGTTCCGCGAGGCGGCGTACGCACTTCAGCTGGCGCAGCAGCAGCAGGTCCTTGAGCTCTTCCGCACACACTTCGACACCTGGTACTCCGAGCGATCACTGCACGATTCGGGTGCGGTCGAGCGGGGGATGGCCCGTCTGCGCGAGCAGGGGCACGTCTTCGAGCTGGACGGTGCGACCTGGCTGCGCACCACCGACTTCGGCGATGACAAGGACCGGGTGCTCATCAAGGCCGACGGCGAGATGACCTACTTCGCGTCTGACACCGCCTATTACGTCGACAAGCGGACCCGGGGCTTCGACACGGCGATCTACCTCCTAGGGGCCGACCACCACGGCTACGTCAACCGGCTCCGCGCCGTCGCTGCCTGCGCGGGCG
>CAZLZC010000085.1:0-9683 GCA_964563825.1 uncultured Actinomyces sp. | reverse complement strand
AGCTCCAAGGAGTACGCCCCGAAGTTCGCCGAGGCAGGAGCCGTCGTCATCGACAACTCCTCGGCCTGGCGCATGGACCCTGACGTCCCGCTCATCGTGAGCGAGGTCAATCCGGGCGCCATCTCCGAGATGCGCAAGGGGATCATCGCCAATCCCAACTGCACGACCATGGCCGCGATGCCCGTGCTCATGCCGCTGCATCGCGAGGCTGGTCTGCAGCGGCTAGTGGTGAGCACCTTCCAGGCCGTCTCGGGCAGTGGCCTAGCCGGAGTCGAGGAACTCGAGACGCAGCTCCGTGCGGTGATGGACGGCGACGTCACCACCCTCGTTCACGATGGGTCGAGTGTCGCCTTCCCCGAGCCCAAGAAGTACGTGCGCACCATCGCCTTCGACGTCGTCCCGATCGCGGGATCGATCGTGGATGACGGGCTCGGTGAGACCGACGAGGAAAAGAAGTTGCGCAACGAGAGCCGCAAGATTCTCGGCATCCCGGATTTGCTCGTCTCCGGCACCTGCGTGCGTGTGCCGGTGTTCACCGGACACTCGCTCTCGATCAACGCCGAGTTCGAGCGACCCCTGAGCGCCGAGCGTGCAACCGAGATCCTCTCCGGCGCGGACGGCGTGGTGGTGACCGACGTGCCCACTCCCCTGCAGGCCGCCGGCGCAGATCCGTCGTTCGTGGGCCGCGTGCGCGCGGACGAGGGCGTGCCTAACGGTCGTGGCCTCGCGATGTTCGTGAGCAATGACAACCTGCGCAAGGGTGCGGCTCTCAACGCCGTGCAGATCGCCGAACTCCTCGTGGGCTGACCACGCGCGCCTGCAAGACACATGGGAAGGGCCCGGATCGCAAGATCCGGGCCCTTCCCATGTGTCGGGGTGGCGGGATTCGAACCCACGACCTCTTCGTCCCGAACGAAGCGCGCTACCAAGCTGCGCCACACCCCGAGGGAGCCGAAGGAGTCTATCCCCCGGCGGTGAGGGTGAGCAGTGTGGCCTCCGGTGGGCACGCGAAGCGGATCGGGGCGTAGGGCGACGTGCCCAGCCCGGCTGAGACATGCATCCACATGTCCGGGCGATCGTGGGGCGCAAACTCCATGAGCGGGCGCGCATGGACCGACAGGCCACTGGCCCGTGACCGGTCGAGATCGCAGTTGGTGACGAGGGCACCGATGCCAGGGATGCACACCTGGCCACCATGGGTATGGCCGGCGAGCACGAGATCCACCCCATCGGCGGCCATCGCGTCGAGCACGCGCAGGTAGGGAGCGTGGGCGACGCCGATCGCTACATCTGCATCAGGATCCGGTGAGCCAGCGATCAACGCGTAGTCGTCGCGCTCGATGTGTGGATCGTCGACACCGCGCAACTCGACGGCACGCCCGCCGGTGCTCATCATGCGGCTTGCATTGGGCAGGTGCACCCACCCGGCACTCGTCAACTGCGCCACCAGGTCGGGCCACGGCAGCTCCGGCCGCATCGGATGCAGGTCTGAGGGGCCCGCGAGGTAGCTGAAGGGATTGATCGGCCGCGGCGCGTAGTAGTCGTTGCTACCGAGCACGAAAGCACCCGGTGTATCGAGCAAGGGAGCCAGCGAATCGACAACAGGTGCGACGGACTCCTGGTGTGCAAGGAAGTCGCCGGTCACGATGACGAGATCCGGCCGCAACTCGGCGAGTGATGCCACCCAGTCCTGGAGGCGATGGCGTGAAGGCGTCATGTGGAGGTCGGACAGGTGCAGGATGCGCAGATCAGGCTGGCCTGATGGGAGCAGCGGCACGCTGGTCCGACGTAACCGGTAGGACGCTGCCTCCCAGCGCGCGTAGGCGAGCCCGGCCACGCCCAGGAGGGCGCTACCGCCGAGGATCGCTGTCCGCTTCCGCACGAGGGAAGTGTGTCACCGGTGCGCGCCGCGATAGCCGGTGGGCGAGGATGACCCCATGAGCGCTCTCAAGGATCAACTGCAGTCCGACCTCACGGCCGCTATTCGCGCCCAGGACGAACTCACCATGGCCACGCTGCGCATGGCTCTGTCCGCCGTCACCAACGCGGAAGTGTCGGGCAAGGAGGCGCGCGAACTCAGCGACGATGAGGTCGTCGTCGTACTCACCAGTGAGGCCAAGAAGCGTCGGGAGGCTGCGGAGTCATTCGACGGGGCGGGCGCCGGCGATCGAGCAGACCGTGAGCGCGCGGAGCTCGGCGTCCTGCAGCGCTACCTGCCCGAGCAGCTCACCGAGGACGAGATCAAGGCCATCGTCGCTGACGCCGTCGCTGCGGCTGCAGCCGAGGGCAAGACCGGTCCCGCGGCCATGGGTGTCGTGATGAAGGTGGTGACGCCGCAGATTCGTGGCCGCGCCGACGGTGGGCAGGTCGCGGCCATGGTCAAGGCCGCTCTCGGCTGAGCCGCCCCTGTCGGGCTAGGGCTAGCCCGGCGCCGTGGGCTCGGGACTCGGTTCCGGCGTGGGCGTCGGCTCAGGTGTCGGCTCGGGGCTTGGCTCCGGGCTCGGCGTCGGGCTCGGCGTTGGGGTGGGGCCCGGGCCCGGACCGGGAGTGGGCTTGGGCTGCTTCGACTCCTCGGGCTTGGGCTCCTTCGACTCCTCGGGCTGGGGGAGCGCAAAGGGGATGTAGACCGGTGAGGGGCCAACGCCGCGCACGGGGCCGACGCCCCATTCGTTGAGCAGTTCGAAGGCTTGGGGCAAGAGATTGGCGTGCGCGGCCATCATCGCCTCGCGCCAGATCGGGCCGGGGATCTGGCCACCGGTGACGTAGGAGTAATAGGTGCCGTTGATGGTCACGTCGGTCATGGGGTAAGCGAAGCCACCGCGAGGGTCACCGACCCAAACGGCTGCAGCCACCTGAGGGGTGAAGCCTGCAAACCAGATCGCGGCGTTTTCGTTGGTGCTACCGGTCTTGCCTGCCGCAGGACGATCAGGTAGCGACATGAGCCCACCGGTGCGGCCGTCGAAAGGTCCATCGATGACGTTGGTGAGAACGCCGGTGACCGCATCGGCGACGTTGCGTGAGATGACCTCTCGACAGCGAGGGTCGGGCACGGAGAGGTTGTCGCCGTAGCGGTCGGTGATCTCCAGCACGACGCGCGGCTGGCAGTAGGTGCCATGGTTCGCGAACGCGGCGTAGGCACCCGCCATCGAGAGGGGAGAAACCTCCATCGTGCCCAGGGAGAACGTAGGCACCCGCTGCAGCGGATCACCCGTCGCCAACCGCACGCCCATCTCCTCGGCGATCTCCGCCTGGCGGCAGAGCCCGAAGCGCTCGGCGAGGGTGACGAAGTAGGTATTGGTGGAGAAGGCGGTGGCCTGGAACATGTTGAGGAAACCCTCAGACCCGGAGTTGCGCACGGTCACGGGCTCGAAGGGTGTGCCGTCGGTGCAGTTGACGAAGTCCTCGAAGGTCTTGGGGTTGGGAGCGTCGATTCCCTCCATGGGAGAGAAGCCTTGCTCAAGGGCCGCCGCGAGGGTGAAGACCTTGAAGGTCGAGCCCGCCTGCATGCCGATCGTGCCACCGAAGCCCTGGTCGACGTTGTAGTTGTACGTCGTCTTGCCGCGACCCTTGAGGCCCCATTCGCGGTTCTGCGCCATCGCGATGACGTTGCCCGTCCCGGGCTCGACGAGCGTGATGGCCGCCGCACGCTGGCTGGGGTCCTTGATGGGGATGTACGACGCCGCGGACTTCATGGCGGCGGCCTGGACATCAGGATCAAGAGTGGTGCGGATGGTGAGTCCACCGCGGCGCAGGAGTGCCTCGCGCTCGACGAGGGTCTCGCCGAAAGCGACGTCCGCCTTGATCATGCGGATAACGAAGTCGCAGAAGTAGGGAGCGTAGGACGAGGTGCATCCGTTGGCCTGGATCGAGGGGTCGAGGATCTCCTCGATCCCTACCCGTGCGGCCGCGCTGGCCTCGATGGGCGTGATGAAGCCAGCCTGCGCCATCTCGCCAAGGACGAGGTTGCGGCGCTGCTCTGCAAGGTCTGGATTGCGGGTGGGATCAAAGGCGGTGGGCTGCTGGACGATGCCGGCGAGCGTCGCGCTCTCGACCAGGTTGAGCTCGGCTGCCGGCTTGGAGAAGTAGCGGCGTGCGGCAGCTTCCACTCCGTAGGCGCCTGCTCCGAAGTAGACGATATTGAGGTAGCGCTCGAGGATCTCTTCCTTGGAGTAGCGCCTTTCGAGTGCGAGCGCATACCGGATCTCACGGAGCTTGCGCGACGGCGTACGCGCGCGTGCAGCCTCGAGCTCCTCCTCGTTGGACGCACTCGCGATGAGCAGATTCTTGACGTACTGCTGCGTGATCGTTGACCCGCCCTGCGTGCCGCCCGATTGGGTGCTGTTGGCGACGATCGCGCGCATGGTGCCGCGCAGGTCGATGCCCGGATGGTCGAGAAAGCGCGAGTCCTCGACAGCGACGATGGCCTGACGCATGATCGGTGAGACTGAAGCCAACGGCACTTCGACACGGTTCTGGTAGTAGATCGTCGCCATCACAGAGCCATCAGCAGCGAGGATCACCGAGCGCTCAGGCAGGTCGGGTGTGTCGAGTTGCGAGGGCAGTGACTCGAAACTATCGATCGCCCCTCGGGTGAGCAGCCCGGTCGCCGCGGCCACGGGAAGCACCATCGCCGCGGCCACGGCCCCGGCGACGAGGGCGACCAGGAAGAAGACGCCGAGGCGGCCGAGCGCGGCCAGGGGGCGCGCTGCCGCTCCGGGCGCCCTGGCGGGCTCGGGCGGCGAGTAGGGCTCGCTCACGGGACTCCTTGGGGAAGACGTGCGTTCCCAGGGTAGGCGAGTGCCACGCGGGAGTCTTGTCCCACGCGGGTCATGATCTGGCCAAGATATAGCACAAAAGTACCTATTAGGTTAGGGTCATAGGGACCTGTCTGACCACCGTTGACCGGCGTAGCGTCCCGCCCCACCGGTGAAGCCACTGGGACCCGAGGGGAAGCCGTGCCAAACGGGGCGGCGGGAAGGTGAGGGATGACCTGGTCGACTGAGTGGACCGCGCGGGCGGCCTGCCGCACATCCGACCCGGATGCCCTCTTCGTGCAAGGTGCCGCCCAGAACCGCGCCAAGGTCATCTGCCAGGGCTGCCAGGTCCGCACCGAATGCCTCGCTGATGCGCTCGACAATCGCGTGGAGTTTGGCGTGTGGGGCGGCATGACCGAGCGTGAGCGCCGCGCCCTGCTGCGCCGCCGCCCGCAGGTCACGTCGTGGCGGCAGCTCCTGCAGACCGCGCGCGATGAATACGAGCGCGCCGTCGGTCTCGACATCTTCCGCGCGTCGTAGCACCGGCGCGACTAGGGGGTCGAACTGCTCGAGGCGAGCAGTGTGCCCACTTCGCGTAGCCCCTCGAGATCATGCACGTCCTCGGCGAGCGCATACACCTCCGTGACGGGAACTCCGGGGTGCGCAGCGGTGAAGCGCCGCGCGAGCCGCGCCTGACGTTCCCCATTGCGCAGTCGATCCACGTGCAAACGCAGCAGTGCCGCGACACGGGGATCCTCAGTCTGTAGCCGTTGCACTCCGGCCGTCGCCTCTTCGACGCTGAGCTCGGGGGCGCGAATCTCCTGAACCCGGTTGAGGACCAGACCCGCGAGTGGCATGCCGTCCTGCTCAAGGCGATCCACGAAGTAGGAGGCCTCGCGAAGGGAGTCGCGCTCGGGAGCGGCAACCACGATGAAGGATGTGCCGGGATCTTTGAGCAGGGCGTACGTCGCCTCGGCGCGCTCGCGGAAGCCGCCGAACATTGTGTCGACCGCTCCGACGAAGGCGGCGAGATCGGTGAGCAGTTGGGCGCCGAGGATCTTGGTGAGTACGCCGGAGAAGAGTCCGAGTCCGGCACCGAGGAGCTTGCCGAGGCCCCGGCCAGCGCCGCGCGCCGGAGCGGTGAGGATCTTGATGAACCGTCCGTCGAGGAAGGTCCCGAGGCGGTCCGGGGCGTCGAGGAAGTCCAGTGCCGAGCGCGATGGGGGCGTGTCGACCACGATGAGGTCCCACGTGCCGTCACGGTCCGCCTCGGTGCGCAACTGACCAAGCTTCTCCATGGCCATGTACTCCTGCGTGCCCGCGAAGGACGACGACAGCGCCTGGTAGAAGGGATTGTCGAGGATCGCCTGGGCACGGTCAGCATCGGAATGCGACTCGACCACCTCGTCGAAGGTCCGCTTCATGTCCAGCATCATCGCGCTGAGCGATCCATCACCGTCGACGCCGACGACGGGGCGAGGAGTGTTGTCGAGCTCGCTCAAGCCCATCGCCTGAGCGAGGCGCCGCGCCGGGTCGATGGTGAGCACGCACACGCGACGGCCCATCTCGGCAGCGCGCAGCCCAAGTGCAGCGGCGGTCGTGGTCTTGCCCACTCCGCCCGAACCGCAGCACACGATGATGCGCGTGGTGGGATCACGCAGAAGTGCATCTACGTCGAGCACGGGAACGCTGGGCATCACGCCATCCCTTGCTCGTGCAGCATGTCCGCTAGTTCATACAGCGCGGCGAGGTCGATGCCGCCGGCGAGGAAGGGCAGTTCGTAGACCGGCCGCCCCAGTGCGGCGATGCGTGCTCGCTCGGTCTCCTCCAGTGCCACGCGCGCAGCGTGATCCGCGCCCTCTGACCGGAGGGCCTCGATCACGCGGGGCGACACCTCGAGACCGGCCGAAACCAGGGACGCCTCAAGGGTGCTCGCGTCGATCGAAGTCAGCTCGGCCATAGACGGCAGGAGCGGGGGACGCGTCATGTTGACGACGATGCCCCCCACGGGAAGAGCGGCGTCCTCGAGCTCGGCGACACCGTCGGCCGTCTCCTGGACCGGCATTTCCTCGAGCAGTGTCGTGAGGTGCACCGCGGTTTTGTCCGACCGCAGGACAGCCATGACCCCGTCTGCCTGATTCCGGATGGGACCGACCTTCGCCACGCCCGCGATCTCGGTGTTGACGTTGAGGAAGCGCGTGATGCGTCCGGTCGGCGGAGCATCGAGGACGATCGCGTCGTACGCGCGGGCATGCTTCTTGTCACGACGACGCACCAGCTCCACCGCCTTGCCGGTGAGCAGCACGTCACGCAGACCCGGCGCGATGGTGGTGACGAACTCCATCGCACCCATACGGCGTAGGACGCCACCGGCGCGACGAAGGTTGTAAAAGAGTTCGAGGTATTCGAGCAGTGCCTCCTCGGGGTCCACCGCAAGCCCCCACACCTCTCCTCCTCCGGGCGCAGAGGCGAGCTTGCGCTCCTCGTAGGGCATCGGTGGCGTGTCGAAGAGTTGGGCGAGGCCCTGTCGGCCCTCGACCTCCATGAGCATCACGTGGCGACCGTCGCGCGCGAGCGCCAGAGCCAACGCTGCGGCGACCGTGGTCTTGCCTGTGCCGCCCTTGCCCGACACCACGTGCAGGAGCACGTCGGGCCAATCGGTCGAGGGCACCGCCCGAGCCTAGTCCGCGCGGGTGCATCCGCCCCGGTTGTCCTCGGAGTACGCCGTACTAGGGTCTGGCCATGACCCGGTGGGAATACGCGACCGTGCCCCTGCTCATCCACGCGACCAAGCAGATCCTCGACACGTGGGGGGAGGACGGCTGGGAGCTCGTGCAGGTCGTCCCCGGACCCAATGCCGAGAACATGGTCGCCTACCTCAAGCGCCCTAAGGAGCAGTGATGTCTCACACCGCTCGCCTTGCCGAGTTGGGCATTGTCATCCCCGAGGTGGTGCCACCGGTCGCTGCCTACGTGCCGGCCGTGGTCACGGGGCGCCACGTCTACACGTCGGGCCAGTTGCCGATGCGCGACGGCACGATGATCGCTGAGGGCCTCGTGGGATCGGATGTCGATCCCGACGTCGCCAAGGAATGCGCCCGCCAGTGCGCCATCAACGCGCTCGCAGCCGCACAGTCAGTGATCGGTTCACTGGACCGGGTCACCCGTGTCGTCAAGGTCGTGGGCTTCGTCGCCAGTGCGCCGGGCTTCACCGGTCAGCCGGCGGTCATCAATGGCGCCAGCGAGTTGCTCCTCGAGATCTTCGGCGATGCCGGTCGGCATGCCCGATCCGCGGTGGGCGTCGCGGGGCTTCCCATCAACGCCCCCGTCGAGGTGGAGATGGTGCTGGAGGTCGCCGACTGAGCGTCCCGCGCATGCCTCGCGAAGTGAGTGAGCGCGCCCGCGCGCTGCTCGCCGGAGAGTGGCAGCCACCGCCGCTCAGGGATGCGTCCACCGTTGTGCTCCTGCGCGACGCCGGGGGGCTCGAGACCTACCTCATGCGACGTGCACCGAGCATGGCCTTTGCTGCGGGTATGCATGTCTTCCCCGGCGGCCGCATTGATGATGCGGATGGCGACATGGACGTCGCCTGGATCGGCGATCCGCTCGATCCCCAGCGCATGACGGCGACGCAGCGCCAGGCGCGCGGTCTCATCGTCGGAGCCGTGCGCGAGGTCTTCGAGGAGACCGGCGTACTCCTTGCCGTCGACGAATCCGGGCGCGTGCCCGCCGAAGACGATGCATGGGAGGACGACCGCGCTGCGGTGGCCGAGTCCAGCCCCGCCCTCGCGGAGATCCTCGATCGCCGTCGCCTTCGCATCGATCCTGGCCTGCTGCCGCTGTGGACCCACTGGGTGACGCCGGAGGTGGAGTCCAAGAGGTACGACGTGCGCTTCTTTGTGGCGGCCGTGCCGCCTGGTCAGCAGGCCCGCGATGTGAGTGGCGAGGCAGATCAGGTGGTGTGGACATCCCCGGCCGCGGCCCTCGGCGACTATGCGCGCGGTCGTCTACCCATGCTGCCGCCGACCGTCGCCACTCTCGCCGATCTCGCCGCACTGCCAGACGTCGCCAGTGTCCTTGCGAGCGCAGGCGATCGCGACGTGCGCCCGCTCATGCCTCGCCCCCGGATGGAGGCGGACGGCGTGATTGCCTGGGACGTCGTCGACGTACGCGATGGGTCTGTCATCGTGCGTTTGCCTGCCGAGCCGGCGGGATCGGAGGTCGCGGGCGCATGAGCGGTCTCCCCGTCATCGGGTCCGATGCTCCGTGGGCCGGTGGCGCGTACAGCGCGACAGTGAGGTGCATCCTGGCGCCCAACGCGAGTCCGATGACCCTCGACGGCACCAACACCTGGGTTATCGGCCAGGCGGGCGGAGCGTTCATCGTGATCGACCCGGGTCCCGATGATGACGTGCACCTGCAGGAGATCGTGGATGCGACCGAGGGGCGAGTGGCGCAGATCCTGCTCACGCACGGCCACCCGGATCACGCCGAAGGTGCCCACCACCTGCACCAGATGACCGGCGCCGCGGTCAGGGCACTCGATCCCGAGCATGTCCTGGGTGGCGAAGGCCTCGCCGCCGGCGATGTGATCGCCACGGGGGATGACGAGATCCACGTGATCAGTACCCCGGGGCACACGGACGACTCCTTGAGCTTCCACCTTCCGCGCGACGGGGCGTTGCTCACGGGTGACACGGTCCTCGGGCGCGGCACGACCGTCGTGGCGTGGCCCGACGGCCACCTCGGCGACTACCTCGACTCGCTCAGCGCCCTTCGGGCGCGTGCCGAGGTCACAGGGGCCAGTGCGATCCTGCCCGGGCACGGACCCGTCTTGCGCGATCCTGTTGCCGTGCTCGATGCGTATCTCGATCATCGTCGCGCGCGCCTCGATCAGGTGCGCGCGGCTCTCGCGCAGGGAGCGAGCACG
>CAZLZC010000084.1:0-9782 GCA_964563825.1 uncultured Actinomyces sp. | reverse complement strand
GTGGGCGCCCGGGTCGCGGATGTCCCCCCCTCTCCGACCCTGGTCGTGCGGGGCAAACTCACGGGCACGAAGCTCACGCTCACTGGCACGACGACAGGGATGCAACCGGGCACCATTGTCACGGTGGAGATCCGCGACGCCAGCAAGACGAAGTCCCGTTTCGTCGTGCAGGCGAAGAAGGCCGTTGTCGATGCACGCGGTAGCTACCGGTGGACGGGTACCGTGAAGGTGTCGAGCGTGCAGGTCGTTACACGCACGAATACTCCTGCCGTCAGCCGTCCCGTCACCATTAACCGAGTGAAGCGCTGATGCGCATCGAGATCCAGCGCCGCTTCAGCGATCTCGATCCGCTCGGCCACGTCAACAACGTCGCCTATCACGACTATCTGCAAGAAGCCCGCATGGGACTCATCAGCGATCTCGACGCTGTCGTCAACGACGACTACGCGATGGTCGTCGTCTCGCAGGAGATCCGGCACGTCAAGCCCCTCGGGTATTCACGCAAGCCCGTCGTGATCGAGGCGCGAGTGACCGACATGGCGCGCACGTCGTACTCCATCGTCTATCGCATTCTCGACGATGACGGCGAGACGGCTGCGGAGGCGACCACGCGGCTGGCCGTCGTGGATGCCGAGACAGGGCGGCCCACGCGCATGTCGGAGGCGCTGCGCGAGCGCCTCACTGCCGCGAGCTAGGCGACCAGGCGCGACACCTAGCCCTCCGACCAGAAGACGACGTGACGGCCCTGCGTAGCAGACATCGACACGGGTACGCCGTACGCGCGCGTGAGCGCCTGAGCCGTCAGCGTCTCGGACGCTGATCCCTGGGCGATGGCGCTCACGCGCGCAAGCAGCGTCGCGGAGTCCGCCAGTGCAGCCAGTCGCCCGAGATCGTGTCCGACGATGAAGATCGCATCTCCCGCATCGCGGCGGCGTCGGATTGCGGCGTCAAGGTGCGCCTGCCCCGCGAGGTCGAGGGCGGCGTCGGCCTCGTCCAGCAGGAGCACAGGTGCGCGTTGCGCGAGCACGCGCGCGAGGTGCACGCGGGCACGCTCACCACCGGAAAGCGCGGTCACCGGGCGGTCGAGCAGTTCGCCAAGGCCGTGCTCGTCAATCACCTCGGCCACGACATCGTCATCCTGTGCCGCCGCGTCCGTGCCTCGCCAGGGCAGTCGACCCCAACCCACCACCTCTCGCACGGTGAAGGGAAAGGCGAGAGGTGTGTCCTGCGCGAGGAGCGCGCGCCGCTGCGCTGCTGCCCGGGCGCTGATTCGCGGCCAGGATTCCCCGTCGATGACGACCGCGCCGGCGTCGGGAGACAGGTCACCGGCGAGCACGGCGAGGAGCGTGGACTTGCCCGAGCCATTGGGCCCGACGAGGGCGTGCACTTCGCCGGCCGAGACCGCGAGACTCACATGCTCGAGTCGTCCGAGCACCGTGACATCGCGTGCTTCCACCCGCGGACTCATGCCCAACCTCCCTGGGCCGAGCGCGTGCGGCGCAGGAGCACGACGAAGATGGGCGCACCGATGACCGCGGTCACGACACCAAGGGGCAACTCGACCGGCGAGACGACCGTGCGGGCGATCGTGTCGGCAATGAGTAGGAGAAGGGCACCCGCGAGCGCGGAGCCGACGAGGAGGCCGCCGTGACGCGGGCCGATGAGCAGTCGTACGGCGTGCGGGACGACGAGACCGACGAAGGCGATGACTCCCACGACTGCCACTCCCGCAGAGACGGCGACGACAGCGGCACCGAGCGCGAGGATGCGCGTGCGCTCGATAGGGACACCCACGGCCCACGCTGCGCGGTCACCGAGGGCGAGCACATCCAGGTCACGGGCTACGAGTGCCGCGAGGATCACCGCAAGTGCAAGGAAGGGAAGGGTTGACCACACGGCCGGCCAGGTGGCGAGCGCGAGGCTGCCGGTCGTCCAGAAGGTCGTGGAGCGCGCGCCTGCGTCATCCGATACGGCGACGACGACGGAGAGCACAGCTGCGGCGAACGCCGTCACCGCGACGCCGCCGAGGACAAGTGTCACCACCTCGGTGCGCCCCGATGCTGAGCGTGCGATCCACAGCACCAGGGCCATGCCCGCGATCCCCGCGACGGTTGCGCCGATTGCCGTGAGCCACACGGATCCCGAGACGGCCGGCCAGACTGCTGCCGCGATCGCGATGGTGGTCACCGCTCCGAGTGCGGCGCTCGCGGAGACACCGATGATTCCGGGATCGGCGAGCGGATTGCGCAGCGTGCCCTGGAGCAGCGCACCCGAGATGCCCAGCCCGGCCCCCACGATGAGTGTGAGGGCGATGCGCGGGGCGCGAATCTCGGTGACGATGACACTCGTCGTCTCGGCTGCTCCGACCAGCAGGGCAGCCGCCGCCGCTGCGATGAGGATGACGGCCAGGGCGATCAGCACAACCGCGGTCCGAGCTCGGCGCGAGCCGGAGCGGTATGCCGGGTGCGCGGTGCCTCCGGGGTTGCCCGACTGGGGCGGCGTGGCTGACCCGCCGGGCCCTGCTGCAGCAGCGGGCGTCGTCATGCCGGTGTGGATGCTGCCTGGGTGAGTGCCGTGCGCAGGAGATCGACGAGCGCACCCGTGCGCGGCCCATACGAAAGCAGCACTGCATCGTCGACCGCGATGACCCGGCGTTCACGTCCCGCGGTGGTTTGCGCGACACCGGGGAGTGCGAGGAGGCCGTCGATGCCGTTGACCGACTCCAGGCCGCCTGTCATCACCAGCAGGACATCGGGGTCGAGTGCGACGAGGGCCTCCGCCGTGAGCGGAGTGAATGCCTCGAGCCCCGCCTCGGCTCCGGCATCGACCCCACCCGCAGCCGCGATCAGGGCGTCAGCGCCCGACCCGGCGCCTCCGAGGAGGTAGATGGCCGACGTACCGCGCAGATAGAGGAAGGCCACGCGTGGTGCATCGACAGGGGATGTTGACGCGGGATCGGCTGAGTCCGCGGGGAGTGTCGCGAGCAGGGGAGCGGGGTCGACACCGACCGCCTCCGCGATCGCAGTCGTGCGCGGAGCCATGTCTGCGAGCGTCCATGCTTCGGGCACCTCGACGACGCGCGCACCTGCGGCTTCGATCTGGTCGAGGGCCTCCGGTGGAGTGGTGCGCGCGTCCACGATGACGAGATCAGGGTCGAGTGCGATCACGCGCTCCGCGGAGACGTTGTGCGCCTTGGTGACCACCTCGGCCTGCGCAGGCACCTCGCTGGTCTCATCACGCCCGACAACCCTCTCGCCCACTCCCAGGGCCACGAGCGTCTCGCCGACGCCCGTGGCCAGACTCACGATCCGCGCGGGTGTCTGGGGTCCTGGCGTCGAGAGTGGAGCGATCTCGGGAAGGTCAGCCGCCGTGATCACGATCGGTTCCCCCGGTGCTGCCGGAGCGGGGGAGCCTGTCGAGGTACTCGCCGTCGGCGACTGCGCCGTGGTCGCGGGGGAACCGGAGCTTGATCCTGAGCACGCGGACAGCGCGAGTGCGATGGCGACGAGACCCGCCGCTGTCGGGCTGACCCGGCGTACGCGCATGACACAAGTATCCCCAGCGCGCGCGGAAGTGTTCCCGACGCGGCGTCGGCATCTTCCCGACAGCGTGTCAGGCAGTGCCAGAGGGCTCGTGCCTAACGTCAAGGCATGCGTCGCGTCATAGTCACCCTCGCGACCACCGTCGTGGTGGCGGCGTGGCTACCCCCCGTTCAGGCTGCCACCACACAGCCATCGCAGGGGAGTCACGGGGTCGCGAGCTCGAAGGCGATCGACGCCGTGCTCACCCGCACGGCCGTCCCCCGGGCGAGTGCCAAGGGAAGCAAGGGTCAGACCCTGACGGTGACGCCCACCGGCGGACTGTCGGCCCTGGGGCAGACGGTCACGGTGCGCGGACGTGGATTCAGCGAGCTCGTCGGGATCTATGTCGGCCTGTGCGTCATGCCACGCGCGGGGGCCAAGCCCACGCCCTGCGGCGGCGGTGTCGATCAGGATGGCAGCTCGCAGGCTTCCGCTTGGATCTCCTCGAATCCACCGCCCTACGGCGCGAACCTCGCCATCCCCTACAAGCGCGGCGGCAAGTTCAACGTGCGCATCAAGGTGAGCCCACGAATCGGCACTTATGACTGCCGTGTGGTGCGGTGCGCTGTCGTCGCGCGGGCGGACCACCTTCGAGCCAATGACCGCAGCTGGGACGTCGCCGTCCCGGTGACCTTCCGATAGTTCACACGACAACGAAGGAGTATCCGATGCGCATCATGCGAGTCGCCGCCCTCACGGCCGCGGGCCTGGCCATGACGGCAACGACCCTGTCTGCTGCACAGGTCGCCACCGCCGCCGACTTCAGCGTCACGGCCAACGGCGTGGCGAGTGGCGGCGCCATCTCGGATCTGCCAGCGAGTTCGACGGTACAGATGGCGGTGAACAACCTGCCTGCGGGTGTCGGTCTCTACGCCTTCCACTGCCTTGTGCCGCCGCCCGGCGCCAGCCCTGTGCCGAGCCGCTGCGATGCGGGCACGGGCACGCTCGTCTACATCATGGCTGCGGACCAGGCGCAGACGACAAGCCGACCGATCGTCGCCAACGCCGAGTTTGTGGGCAAGAACCCGAACCCGCAGACCGGAGACACGGGTACGACGGACGTCAACTGCCGGGTCGACACGTGCGCCATCTACACCCTCGGCGCAGGACGCGACAGCACGAACCGCGCCTACACGAAGTTCTTCGCGACGACGTTCGCCGAGGTGGGTCCGCAGGCCCAGGACTGGGCCGTGGCCTCGATCCGCGGCCAGGTCATCAAGGGTGCGTGGCAGCCAAGGGTCTCCAACGCCAAGGCCAGCGACTTCACCGTGAAGCTCAAGTCCGGTCTGCGCGCTGCTCTCGAGTCGGATGCCTGCGAGGTCAGCCAGAAGGGCAAGATCCGCGCACTCACGACCTCGGGCACATGCACGGTGACGATCTCATCCCCGGGCAATGACGAGTGGGCACCCTTTGAGCGCGAGCTCACCTTCCGCCTGACGAGGTAGCTCGAAGGGCTGTGTCGATCGGGCGGTGCGCCCGAAGCGGGCGACGAGAAGTCCGGTGAAACTAGCGGGCGAGGTCGACGCCGGCGAGAGCAAAAGCGATCGCCGCGTCGACCTCGTCGTCTTCTGCACGACCTGCCTCGATGTGGCGCGTCGCCGTCTCTACGACACCCCAGACGTAGGAGGCAATCCGCTCGGCGTCGCGGACGCCGAGGTCGCGCAGCGATGTGAGGACCGGGGCGGCGAGCTCGCGGTGCATTGCCTGCACCTGGGCGCGGCGTACCGGAGGCAGGCTCGAATCCCCCGCTGCTCGCACGAGTGCGTGACGGCCGTCGGCGACGTAGGCCAGCGCGGCCCGGATCCATGTCTCGAGTCGCTGCCGAGGATCGTCGATGTGCTCAACGGCGATGGCGAGATGATCGATCCAGGCGGCAAGCTCGTCGACGACGACATCGGCGATGAGGTCTGCGGCGGAGCGGTAGTACTCATAGACCGCGGACCGCGAAAGGCCGGTGCGCTCGGCGACAACCGCCATCGTCACGGTGCCCGACTCACGCATCACCATCGTCGCAGCCTCGACGAGCGCATCACGGCGCTGCTCGCGGTGCTGCGCCAGGGTGGGCGCCTGGATCTTGGGCATATCGCCATCGTGCCACGGACCGGCGGATCCCTCATCTCGAGCGGCAGGGCCGCACGTGGGAGGCGGGAGGCCACCCGATGTGAGCCTCGCCACGCGGTGCGGCTGTCTTCACACGGTCGGGGTGCGCTACCGGTGTCGCGTCGCCGGATCGCCGACGGCGCGGCAGACTGAGCGGGTGGATTCCCGTGGATGGTGGACCGTCGGCCTGACGGCGCTCGCAGGTCCCCTCGGCGCGGTTGCGGGGGCTTTCCTCTTCTACACGATCGGCGGCGATGGGCTGGGTCTGGCCGCGGGAGTCGGTGGCCTCATCCTCGGCGGGCCATTGGCGGCGGTGGCCGTCTTCGGTGTCTGCCTTCTCACCCTCCTGCGGGACTGGGGGTTGAAGGGGCGCATCGCCATGTCGCTCATGGTGGCTGCCGCGCTGCTGGACGCGATCATCATCGTGCTCGCGCTGCGCGCTATCGGCGGCTCGTCGTTTGCGGATACCGCGCTCTACGGCGTCGGCATCATGTCGATGGCCGTGCTCGGGGCCGGAGCGCACGTGGCGATATCTACCGCCGACCGCTAGACACGTCCGGGGGTGCCGCTCACGCGTCAGGCGTGCTCGCGTCGACGCTCGTGTGCGCTGCCGGGATCGATCCGAGTCGACCCGCCTCGTAGTCCTCGAAGGCCTGCATGAGCTCCGCCTTGGTGTTCATGACGAAGGGGCCGTACGCCGCCACCGGCTCGCGAATCGGCTCGCCGCCCAAGATGAAGACATCGAATCCGCCGAGGCGCGACTCCTGCACGGGGTCTGCCGCGACCGTGATGGTGTCACCGGAGCCGAAGACCGCCGTCTGGCCCGACTTCAGCGCGCGACGGGCCGCACCCGATCCCACCTGGCCGTCGCCGGAGAGTGCGTAGACCAGGGCGTTGTAGTCCTGGCGCCACGGCAGCGTGACCTCGGCACCGGGCGCGATCGTCGCGTGAATGAGGGTCGAGGGGGTGTAGGTCTCGCCGGGTCCCTGCACTCCTGCGAGCTCTCCCGAGATGATGCGCAGCAGCGCGCCACCATCGGGTGAGGTGGCCAGACCGACCTGGCCTGAACGCAGGTCCTGGTAGCGGGGCTCGGCCATCTTGAGCTTGCTCGGGAGGTTGACCCACAACTGGATGCCGTGGAAGAGCCCGCCGCTCACGACGAGGTGCTCCGGCGGCTTCTCGATATGCAGGATGCCCGCGCCTGCGGTCATCCACTGGGTGTCGCCGTTGGTGATCACGCCGCCACCACCGTGCGAGTCGGCGTGCTCGAAGATTCCGTCGATGATGTAGGTGACGGTCTCGAAGCCACGATGGGGATGCCACGGCGTGCCCTTGGGCTCACCGGGTGCGTACTCCACCTCACCCATCTGGTCCATCATGATGAAGGGATCGAGGGCGCGCAGATCGATGCCCGCGAAGGCGCGACGCACAGGGAAACCCTCACCCTCGAAGCCACGCGGTGCTGTCGTGATCGACACGACCGGACGGTCCTTGAGCGCCGGATTGGGCTCGGGGACGCGCGGCAGCGTGAGCGGATTGTCGACGGTCACGGCGGGCATGTCTCTCCTTCTGCGGTCGAACTCAGTCTGCTGGCCCCCCGAGGCGGAGCGCCTCGGTCGACGGATGGCTAGGTAGTTGAGCGTTGAACTACATACTACGCCGAGCTCGCTGAATCGTCCACCGCAAGCTGCGAGGCTCCCGGCGCCCCCGCATGAGGGGGCGCCGGGAGCCTTAACTCACAGACCGCGTACGGCGATACGGAAGCCGCGCCACGGATTGATGGCGTAGCCCGGGATCGTCTGCGGGGTCGTGCCCACCGCGGAGAGCCACATCTGGTACGCCGTCGCCGTGACCACGCCTCCGTGCCAGCGACGCCAGACGACCTTGGGGTCGGTCAGCGCCGGAGGCGGGGAGATGGTGTCGAGCGTCTCCACCACGTTGCCCCCCTGGTCGAGGGTGCCCCACGGTGAGCGAGTGAGAGCCTGGCCAACCGGGCTCACGTTTCCGTTGTACGGCAGGATCGGCGGGAACGGAGCATCCTTCGTGCACGCCTCGGCGGTCAGATAGACCACGGGGCACCAGTCAGGCGCGGTGCCGGGAACGGCCTCAAAGGACGCGAGTGGCTGCTCGTCCGCGTTGGAGACGTTGCCGTCAGGGCCCATCTCCACGGCATTGGGCTGCTCGCCCTCCGCGCATCCGCTGTCGTCTACCGGGCAGTTGACGAACAGGCCCGGATTGGTGGGGTAGTCCCAGTACGAGAACTTGCCGCCACCATTCGGATCGAAGTACGCCGCCTTGATCCATTCGTTCTGGCTCGTCAGCGCGAATCCCTTGCTTGAGTTACGTGTGGTCCTGGGATCGCTCATCGTGTACATGCCCGTCTCGGTGTTGGTCGACAGGCGCACCGTGTAGGTGGTCGTCTTCAGCGTCGTTCCCGTGACGGTGGTGACGGTGTTCACCTTCTTGGAGAGGAGCTCGCCGTTCTGAAGAGAGTTGATGAAGCGCGCGGCGCGGCTGAAGTCGGCCTGGTTGTAAGGCCTGTTGGCCCATCCGGGTGACGAGATGTAGTAGCGCTGACCGGGAGTCGCCCGCAGGTCGCGATTAATGGATCCGTACTTCGGCCAGACCGAGGCGCTCTCCGCCACGTCCCACAGGTGGTGGGTGTTGGACCCCATGGGGTCCACCGTGTTGAGGAATCTCACCCACTGGGACGTCGTGATTTCGAGCTCGCCGATGTCGAACTTGTAGGGCACCGCGCCTACACCCATGCAGGAAGTGGCTGATTCCTTCTGCACCGCGGGGTCGGGGTTGGCCTGCACTGCCTCCTGGACTGCCGGGAGCGCGGCCAGGCAGGAGTCCTTTGTCTCGTACACGTCGTTGTAGAAGGGAATGATCCATGCCGCTGAGTTCCCCGGGGATGCGACGGTCACGGTGCTCAGCCTTAACGTGGTCGACGGAGTGGCCGGTCGTGCGTGCATCTTGGAGACCGTGTGGGACATGAAGTTGACGGCGTAGAGATTGCCTGATGCATCGGCCGTGATGCCGGAGGGGCGCCGCTCCGTCAGAGCGATGATCTGCGACTTTCCGCTGGGGGTGATTCGCGAGACGTTGTCTGCACCGTTATTGGTCGTGTAGACGTTGCCTGCGGAGTCCAGTGTGATTCCGATGGGGCGCTTGCCGGTGACGCCGAGGATGGCGGACTTCCCGGTCGGCGTGATTTTCGAGACGTTGGAGCTGTTCCAGTTGGCCGTGTAGACATTGCCGGCGGAGTCGATAGCGATCGCCTGGGGCCACTCACCGGTCGTGCCCAGGGTTGAGGACACTCCGGCGGGGGTGATCTTGGTGACGGTGTTCGACCCCTCGTTCGCTGTGTAGACATTGCCCGCACTGTCCAGGGCAAGCCCGAGCGGGTGCGTGCCGGTGGCCGCCAGCGTGCGAGATGACCCGTCCGGGGCGATCTTCGTGACGGTGCCATCGATGTAGTTGGCGGTGTAGACGTTGCCGGCGGAGTCCACCTGGATGCCCATCGGCCTCTTGCCTGTCGTCCCCAGCACCCGGGAATCGCCGGACGGGCTGATCTTGCTGACGGTGTTGTCACCGATGTTCGACGTATAGATGTTGCCGTCCACGTCGCGGGCGATGCCCATCGGCTGGTCGCCGGTGGTGCCGAAGATCGACGAGTAGCCACTCCGGGTGATCTTGGTGACCGTGTTGTCCTGGGCATTTGCGGTGTAGACGGTCCCCTCGGCGTCGATCACGAGTGAGTTTGGACCCAAACCTGTGTTGCCGTAGATGGACATCGTTCGCAGCGGCGCGGATGCCGTCTCCTTGGCTGCCGGTTCCATCGCCGGGGCGCCGGTGGCGGTGCCGGTGGCCGCGCCAGTGGCGCCGATGATGGCTGCGCAGGCGACGAGGATCGAAAGCGCTGTCCTGTGCTTGCGAGTTAGGGCTTGAGTCATGTGGGTCCTTCACTGTGGACCAAGCCCGGAGGACTCGGTGCGTCGGAGACTACTGCGGCCATCCCCCTTACGCCGCGTGGGGCGTCTCGTCGTTATCGGATCAGCCTGCGATAGTCGTCGCGTGGACTTCCCTCAGGTTGCT
>CAZLZC010000083.1:0-9784 GCA_964563825.1 uncultured Actinomyces sp. | reverse complement strand
AAGCGCGGCTACTGGACGTGGTACTCCCTCACGCGCACACGCCTCGCCGAGCTGAGCGCCGTACTCACCTAGAGGCTCAGGAGTAGTCTCGGGCGGTGTCGAGGCGCACGAGCACTCCCGCGTGGTTGCTCCTGGCGACGCTCGCGCTTGTCGCGCTGAACCTGCGTGCAGTACTCACGGCGATTCCGCCCCTCACCCTTGAGATCCAGCAGGTCACCGGCTGGAACGACACGACGATAGGTCTCCTCACGACCCTGCCGGTGATCGTGATGGGTCTTGCCGCACTCATCGTGCCCTGGCTGGCCCAGTGGCTCGGTCGGCCGCAGACCGTGTGGCTCGCACTCGGCATCCTCATCCTCGCGAGCGCAGGGCGCCTCGCCGCAGGCGTCCCGATGATCCTCTTCATCACGGCATTCCTCGGCGGTCTCGGCATCGCACTCGCCTCCGGGCTCGTGCCGGCCATCGTGCGCGAGGACCTCCCACGATCCACCGGTGCGGCCACCGGGCTGTGGACAGCGTCGATGTTCACGGGGGCCGCACTCGCCGCGGCCCTTACCGTGCCCATCGCCATCGCCACAGGATCCTGGCAGTGGGGCCTCGCCATCTGGGCTCTCCCGGCGATCGCCGCCTTCCTGCTCTGGACGTTCGTCGAATCGCCCTATCGTCGACACGCGAGCGATCGCACCGTCGGGGCCATCTCTCTGCGCGCACTCCCCTGGCGGCAGCCGCTCGCCTGGGCCTTGACGGCGTACCTCGCGATCAACTCCCTCGTCTTCTACACCGCCCTCGCGTGGATCGCCCCCTCACTCGACGAACGTGGCTGGACAACCGAAGAGGGTGGCCTGCTCTTCGGGCTCTTCACCGCATCGCAAATCGTGGCGGCACTCCTCATGCCCTGGCTCGCCCAGCGGCTGCCCGGTCGCCGGTTCGTGTGGGCGGCCACCGTCGTTGTGACGTCGCTCTGCCTGCTGAGCCTTGCCTATACGCCCGGCTTCCTCACGGTCCTCGTGCTGTTCTTCTTCGGCTTCACCAATGCCGGCGGCTTCACCATCGGCCTATCGATGCTGAGCGAGTTCTCTCCCGACGCTCCGTCAGCGGCCCGCCTCACGGCTATGGCCTTCGCCATCACGTATCTCCTCGCCGCTATCGGTCCAACGATCGCGGGAGCGCTGCTCGATGCCGCGGGTTCCTGGACGCTGGTGTACGTCGTGCTCGCCATCGTCGCCCTCGCGCAGATCCCGGTCCTCCTGCCCTTGCGCAAGGGCACCGTCATTCGCGCCTGAGCGGCACCTAGTCGACGAGCAGGCGGGTGACCGAGTCCGCGAGCTCCTGCGGCACCGCAGCCGGCTCCGCTGATGGTTGCATCACGTGGCTGAGCACCGCGCGTACGAGGAGATCGACGGTGGCGTCAAGCCGACCATCGTTCACTCCCGAATAGGCGGCCAGGCGATCACGCACACGCTCACGAGCGACTGCGATCACGACGTCGGCGCGCGTGGTGAGAAGGGGAAGCAACTCGGTCTCCGCGCCGTGAGTCGCCGTCACGATCGCGCGGAGCAGTGGGTTGGTGCGAGCGAGATCCAGCACGCGACCAATAGCGGCCTCGGTGCCCTCACGCATGTCATCCGGGTACGCCGCGAATCCGGCATCGACCTCATCGAGAAAGGCTCCCAACTCACGCAGCACCATGGCTTCGGCGAGGCGATCGCGCGAGCCCCACTCGTTGTAGACCGTTTGGCGGCTGACGCCCACGCGCTCCGCGACCCCCGCCATCGTCACGCTCGACCAACCGACCTCTGCGGTCATCTCGGCAGCAGCGGCAAGGATGCGCTCCCCCGTGGCCATGTCCACGACGGTCACGATCACTCCGCGTGTGACACGAGGAAGTCAACCTTCTCGCGCACGCCGCAGTCGGGGCAGCACCACGAGTCGGGGACCGAAGCGAAGGGCGTGCCCGCGGGGAAGCCCTCGCGGGCGTCTCCCCGGCGCTCGTCGTAGGAGTAGCCACAGCCCGGACACGTGGCCACGATCGTTCCCCCGGTGATCACCGCCACGGAGCCGGGCAGGGTCTCGACGACGACCGCTTCCGCTCGCGCGGGGGTCGGCGGGAATCTACGCAGAGTGCGCTCGCGCTTGGCCGGTTGGATGTTGGCGAGGGACATGTCGCCGTCGTAGTGCGCAGCGACGCGCGGATCCATCACGCGATTCCACAGCGGCGGCACGAGCGCAAGAAGAATCATCCCGGCGTACCCGGTGGGCAGTGCAGGAGCACCCTTCTCATCGCGGAGTGCCTGGTAGCGGCGAGTGGGATGCGCGTGATGGTCGCTGTGGCGCTGCAGGTGATAGAGCAGGACGTTGGTCGCGAGGTTGTTGGAGTTCCAGCTATGCCGGGGCTCCACTCGCTCGTGACGCTCCTTGCCGGGCACGCCCACGATCTGGCGCAGCAGTCCGTAGTGCTCGAGGTAGTTGACCGCCTCGAGCAGCGTGAATCCCACGAGCGCCTGGATGACCAGGTAGGGCAGGATCGCCGGTCCGAGCCACAGGACCATGACCGTCCACAGCACGGCAGACATGAGCAGGGCGTTGAGGACGTCATTGCCGATGCGCCAGGGGTGCTGGCCGCGACGGGAGTAGCGACGCGATTCCAGGCGCCAGGCGCTGGCGAAGGAGCCGCCGACGGTCCGCGGCCAGAAGCGGTAGAAGCTCTCGCCCACGCGCGAACTCGCCGGGTCGGCAGGTGTCGCGACGCGCACGTGGTGGCCGCGGTTGTGCTCGATGTAGAAGTGGCCGTAGAAGGTCTGCGCGAGCGCGATCTTCGAGAGCCAGCGCTCCACACTCTCCTTCTTGTGCCCGAGCTCATGCGCAGTGTTGATGCCGAGGCCGCCGATGAAGCCCACGGTCACGGCGAGTCCCACGCGATCGAGGGTGCTGAGATCCGCCGTCGCGATGTACCAGAAGGCGAAGGCGAATCCGACGTACTGCAGCGGCAGGAAGAGATACGTGAGCCAGCGGTAGTAGCGGTCCTGCTCGAGGGCCTTGATCACGTCATCGGGTGGATTGGAAGGATCGAGTCCCGCGGTCCAGTCAATGAGGGGGACGAGGCCAAGGATGACGATGGGGCCGAGCCACAGCCACACACCCCAGCCGGTCGCGGAGTTGAGGATGACGGCGAGGAACGGCAGCAGCGGCATTGTGAGCCCGAAGACCCACAGGTAGCGCTTGCCGTCGCGCCAGGTCACGGTCGCCGTACCCTCCATAGTTTACAAAAGGTAGACCCATGTAAACCGCCCGTCAAGGGTTCCGCGGCGCCGCTACTCCTCGGGCGGGGTCACAGATAGCGGACGATCACCATCGCGGCGAGGATCGCGATGATGAGGACGGTGCCCCAGATGTCGGCGCCGATGCGCAGGAGGTAGAGCGCCCGCTCGTGAGCCCGAGGGGATAGCCCGAAGGTGTTGTCCGACAGGTTGACCCGGAGCAGGCTCGCAAAGACCGTCGTCGTCGTCGCTGTGATGAGCAGGCACCAGGGGCACAGGGCCCCGATGACGAAGTAGGCCTGGAAGAAGAGCCAGTAGGCGAAGCCGAGCCCGACGGCGTAGACCGCCATGGCGGAGTTCATGAACCAGCGGGGGAAGCGCACTCCCCCCAAGCCCGCGACGGCGATGGTGATGACGACCGGTTCGGCGATAAGGCCCAGGAAAGCGTTGGGGAACCCAAGCAGGTTTGCCTGCCACGTGATCCCGACCTTGGCGCAGGAGATCGTCTCGGAGATGTTGCACGACAGGCCGGCATTGGGATCGGCAGCAAGGACGACCGCGTCGATGGACAGCACTAGCGAGGCCGCGAGCCCAAGGAAGCTCGAGATGAGCATCTCGAGGTACGCCCCGCGGTGACGGACCTTTGCAGGGGCTACCTCGTCTGCCCCTGCGGAGGCCACGGCATCAGTGGTCACACGCCCTCCCTTTCGCCGCCCGACCCTAGCGAAGCTGACGCGGGACCGATGTCCCTGGTTCCCGCCGGCGAATCCACTTGAGGACCTCGAACCACACCACCGCGAGGAGCCCCAAGCCGACGGCAAGGAACCACTGGCCCAAGGTGAGTTCACCGAGCCCAAGTGCATCTCTGAACCACGGCACCACCATCAGCACGGTGATGACGGCAAGCCCCAGCGACAAGAAGAAGAGGAGAGTCGGGTTGCGCCGACGCACAATGGTTTCCCACACCGACACATGGCGTGACCGGTTGACAAGGATAAGCGCAGCGTTCCCCGACACAAGCGTCACAAACGTGAACGACCTGACCACGTCATCCGCGTACCCCGCCGAGAGACTCCACAGGTAGGCACCGAGGACGACAGCGAGGACCACCAAGCCCTGGGCGAGAGCAAGCAGGAGTTCGGGCCGACCGAACATCGATGACTCAAGCGCCCGGGGCGGCTCGTCCATCACCTTGGGATCGACGGGTTCGGCTTCGAAGCTGATGGAGCAGGCAGGGTCGATGATGAACTGCAGCAACGCCACTTGGACCGGCATGAGGACGATGGGCCAGTCGGCCACCATGACGGGGATCAAGGACATCCCGAAGATCGGCACGTGGACCGCAACGATGTAGGTCAGCGCCTTGCGCAGGTTGGCGAAGATGCCTCGCCCCTGGCGGATACCCGCCGTGATGGAGGTGAAGTCGTCGTCGATGACCACGAGATCCGCAGCCTCCCGAGCCACATCCGTGCCTCGCGCGCCCATGGCGATGCCGATGTCCGAAGCCCGCAGGGCCGGCGCATCATTAACACCGTCGCCCGTCATGCCCACGACCTCACCGTCGGCCTGCAACGCGCGCACGAGCCGCAACTTCTGCTCGGGCACCATGCGCGCAAACACATTGACCCGGCCCGCGCTTCTCGCGCACTCAGCATCATCCATGGCCGTCAGCGCATCACCGGTCACGCAGCCGGGAGAGACGTCTAGGCCAATCTCACGCGCGATCGCCAGCGCTGTGCCCGGGTAGTCCCCCGTGATCATCACCACCCGGACACCGGCTCTTTGGCAGACGGCAATTGCCTCCGGCACGCCCTCGCGTACGGGATCCTGGAGTCCAGCAAATCCGAGGAACTCGACCGGCAAGCCCTCCAGGGTCGATGGGAGATCCCGCGTCGACTCGAGGTGCGCAATCCCTACTCCGAGGACACGCAAACCATCGGCCGTGGCTACGTCGATGCGGCGCCGCCAACCCTCGCGCTCTGCCGGGGAGATCCGACTCAGTGCCAGCACATCCTCCGGCGCACCCTTGATGGCGATGTCGAGGGAATCATCGCGATGCTGCCAGGCGTGACCCACGCATCGCATCTGATCAGAGAGCGCGTACTCCTGGATGGGTCGCGAGTCGGAGCGAAGGGTCGAGACATGCGTCCGCTCAGCCAGGTCTAGGAAGGCCCTGTCCATGGGATCGACGCCATCCACGGAGCACGCCGATGCGGCAATCGACACCAGGCGGTTGAGGTTGCTCGGGATTCCGGGGCCGTCGAGCACGTGAGTCTCATCGCTCACACCGATCTCCCGCACTGTCATCGCGTTGCGCGTCAAGGTCCCGGTCTTGTCGACGCACACAACCGTGGCTGAACCCAGTGTCTCGATGACCGGCGGCCTCCTCGTCAGCACACGCACCTTGGACATGCGCCATGCACCCAGCGCGAGAAAGATGCTGAACACAACGGGGATCTCCTCGGGCAGTACGGCCATCGCAGTGGTGATGCCCGCAAGCCCAGCCTCGAGCCAATTACCGCGCGTCAAGCCGTAGATGATGATG
Organism: uncultured Actinomyces sp.; assembly: GCA_964563825.1. GTDB lineage: Bacteria > Actinomycetota > Actinomycetes > S36-B12 > S36-B12 > Mxb001. The sequence goes on along the minus strand of CAZLZC010000083.1, from coordinate 3,982 downwards.
ATGGCGATGGCCGCTAGTGATCCCAGCGCTGCAAAGACCCATACGAGCCGGTTGAACTCCCGTTGCAAGCGGGTGCGAGGTGACTCGAGAGTGCGCAGTTCACCGCCGATGCGACCCAGGGCCGTGGCGGAACCCGTGGCATCTATGCGCGCAGCGCCGTGACCCCGCACGACAAGGGTTCCCGAGAAGACCCACGGCGTGCCATCACCGCCCGGGGATCCCATAGCCGTGCCCGCGTCATCGGCGGACTTGCTCACGGCTATGGACTCCCCCGTCAGCGCGGACTCGTCGATGGACAGGTTGACGGCCTCGACGAGCACGCCGTCGGCTGGCACGCGGTCGCCCTCGGCGAGGATCACCAGATCGCCCGGTACGACGTCCCTCCCCGCGATGCGCACCCGGGCGCCATCACGGAGGACAAGCGCTCGAGGGGCGCTCAGGTTGCGCAGCGCACCGAGCGCGTTCTCCGTCTTGTGGCGCTGGTATAGCGAGATAGCCACAACAAAAAGGACGAAGGAGGCAAGGATCGCGGCATCGAGGGCCTCCGCCAGAAGGAAGTTGATGGCGCCAGCCGCGAGCAGCAGCAGAAGCATGGGCTCCCGTACGACGCCCCATACCTGGTGCAAGAGACTGTGCGGGCGCTCGACAGGAAGTTCGTTAGGACCGTCGCGCAGCAGTCGCTGCGAGGCCTCAATCGAGGAGAGTCCAGACGCGGAGTCGACCCACGCCATCGCTACCTCCCCGGCCCCCTATGAACAGGTTGCGCCAGGGAATGGCTGCGGCCTCCGCGTGCGGCGGCTATTGACCGGTCAGATCACCGCGTCAAGGAACTTCTTGGTCTCCGGGCGCTGGGGCGAAGTGAACATCTGCTCGGGCGTGCCCTGCTCGAGGATGACCCCCTCGTGGAAGAAGCACAGCCGATTGGCGACCTCGCGCGCGAAGCCCATCTCGTGCGTGACGACGACCATGGTCGTCGAATGCGTCTCCGCGAGTCGCTTCATCACGGCCAGGACCTCGTGGATGAGCTCGGGGTCGAGCGCCGAGGTCGGCTCGTCGAAGAGCATGACGGCGGGGCGCATCGCGAGAGCGCGCGCGATGGCGACGCGCTGCTGCTGGCCGCCCGAGAGACGGATCGGGTGCTGGTCGGCCTTGTCCGCCATGCCCACGTCGTTGAGCAGCTCCATTGCGCGCGCACGGACTTCAGCGGAGGGCTCACCCTTCACGCGCAGCGGACCCTCCATGACGTTGTCGAGCACCGTCATCTGGGGGAAGAGGTTGAACTGCTGGAACACCATGCCGCACTGAGTGCGCAGACGGCGGATTTCCTTGCGACGGTGCCGCGTGGGCAGCCCCGCATCGACAGAGACCCCCGCCACCTCGATCGAACCCTGGTCGGGCTCCTCGAGGAAGTTGATGCACCTCAGGAAGGTGCTCTTGCCCGAGCCGGATCGCCCGAAGACGACGACTACCTCACCGGAGTCGATGTCCATGTCGATGCCCTTGAGCACCTCGAGATCGCCGAAGGACTTGTGGAGCCCGCTGACACGGACCACGGGTGAGGTCATCAGGCCTTCACCGCCGTCCGCACGTAGCCCCTGCTCATGCGGGCCTCGAGCTTGCGCTGGAAGAAAGAGAAGATCGCGGTGAGACCCCAGTAGACGAGGGCGGCAATGATGAGCGCCTCGAGATTGCGGAAGTCAGCCTTGCCCGTGAGCTGCGCGACACGGAAGGGATCTGCCCACAGCAGCGTGGTGCCGAGAAGTCCGATGAGTGCGGTGTCCTTGATCATCGCGATGAACTCGTTGCCCGTCGGCGGGATCACGATGCGCATCGCCTGGGGCAGGACGACCCTGCGCATGCGCTGGCCGTAGGACATGCCCAGCGCATCGGCCGCCTCGGTCTGACCGTGAGGCACCGCCTCGATGCCCGAGCGGAAGATCTCGGTCATGTAGGCGCCGTAGTTGAAAGCAATACCGACGACGCCAGCGACCTGAGCAGGCCAGATGAACCACGAGGCATACGGCTCAGGGAGCAGCCCGATCGCCAGTTGCGGTAGCGCGAGGTACCAGAGGAAGAGCTGCACGATGAGCGGTGTGCCGCGGAAGAACGATGTGTAGAAGCCACTGACGCCATAGGCGATGGGATTCTTGGAGATGCGCCCCAAGGCACCCAGCAGGGCAAGGATCGTCGCCGCAATGATGGCGATGACCGAGAAGAGGATCGTCACCCAGACGCCCCGGACGATCGCGGGGGCCTTGTCGATCATCCACGCAAGGTCGAAGCCACTGCGGAAGAACGCGAAAGCAAGGAAGGCGAAGATGACCGCCCAGACCGCAGCGACCTTGACGCGGAAGGGAATGGCCAGGCTCGCAGCCTCCACGGACTCCGCGAGGCCGTGCCGCTGACGCGGCACGGCCTCGCGAGTCGAGGAATCAGACATCGACGATCAGGCGCCCGGGCCCTTGGTGATGTCGACGCCGTACCACTTCATGGAGAGCTCGCTCAGTGTCCCGTCAGCATGCATCTCCGCGATGATCCGATCGAGCTCGGTGACAAGGCTGTCGACGGGAAGTGACGAATTCTTGTCAGCCGCGACCGCGAGGGGCTCAAGGAAGACGGGATCACCGACCAGGCGGATCTCCTTGCCCTTCTTGATGGCCTCCTCAAGCAGCGGCACAGCGGACACCATGGCGTCCACGCGTCCGAGCTTGAGGTCCTGGAGAGCGGTGGTGTCGGTGTCGTAGGTGACGATCTCGACGTCCTCGGGCACCAGGAACTCGAAGTTGAAGCCGGGGATGGCCAGCGTGCGATTCAGGTAGTACTCGTAGGTGCAAGCCCCACAGACGCCCACCCGCTTGCCCGCCAACTGGTCAATGGACTGGATGTCGCTATCGGCGTTGACCGCCACACCGGCAGGCGTGAAGTAGTAGGGCTCGGTGAAGTCGAGCACCTGCGCACGCTCCTCGGTGATCGACATCGAGCCAATGGAGACGTCCCAGCGGTCATTCCAGTTGCCCGCCGTGATGACGTCCCAGGACGGGGTCTCCCACTGGGTCACGACACCCATGCGCGTGGCGATCTCGGTGGCCACGTCGATGTCGAAGCCCTGCCACTCGCCGGTCGCCTCATCGTAGGAGGACTGCGGCGGGTAGGCCGGGTCAGTGGACACGCGTAGCACCCCGGTCTCGAGGATCTGGGCGAGCAGACCGTCGGCAGCCGGAGCCGCGCTCGACTCCGCCGGAGCCGCACTGGACTCGGCAGGAGCCGCGCTGGACTCTGCGGGCGCAGCCGAGCTGCTGGTGGTGGAGCTACTTCCCCCGCCGCAGGCGACGAGAAGGACCGAGCTGGCCGCGAGGGCACCGAGGGCGATCAGGCTCCTCGGGCTGCGGCGGGTGGTGGTGCGCATGGGACTCCTCACGTAGACGTGTGTCCTTCATTCTGTACAGACAGCCTACGGAGCGGGGCGAAATCACCAGATCGTCCCCCGCGATCCCATCCGGGGCCCCCTTCCGGCCGTACGGGCCCGAACGATTGGATAGGGGTGTGACCGAGGTACCCCCCGCCCCCTATGCCGACGCCCTCCATCGCAACGCGTCAGGGGACTGGACGCGACTCGGTGTCCCCGGGCATCAGGACCAGCCGGAGCACCACCGGGCCCTTGCGTCGCTCGCCGGCGCGGAAGTCCTTGCCATGGACATCCCGATGTTCACCGAGGGTGTGGACCTGCCGGAGCCGGGATCGTCCGATCCCAGTCCGCTGCAGCAGGCGATGGCACTGGCAGCCGAGGCATGGGGAGCGCGTCGCACGTGGTTCCTCACCAACGGCGCGTCCCAGGGCAACCACGTCGCATGCCTCGCACTGCGCGCCCTCGGCAGCACGGCCGTGGTGCAGCGCTCGGTGCACACCTCGGTCATCGATGGAGCCATCCTCGCCGGACTGCGCCTGGAGTTCGTGCTCCCCTCGATCGATCCCGCGCTGGGCA
>CAZLZC010000082.1:0-9856 GCA_964563825.1 uncultured Actinomyces sp. | reverse complement strand
TGCCCGGTGCGCCGACAGGTCTGGCGGCTGCGGCGACGAGCACGACGACCGCCACGATCACGTGGACGGCCCCTGCCGATGACGGCGGTGCGGCGATCACCGGCTACGTCCTCGAGGAAAGTGTGAACGGGAGTGCCTACGCCGAGCGCGAAAGGCCGAGCGCGACACCGCCCCAGATCGAGGTCGCCGGGCTGACGCCGGGCGCGACGTACCAGTACCGCATCGCCGCGATCAACGCTGAAGGCACAGGTGCCTTCTCTGCGCCAAGCGATCCACTGACCATGCCGACCACTGACGTGTCGGTGCCCGGTGCCGTGAGCGGCTTCACCAAGGGCAGGTTCACCAAAGTCGGCACGCAATACAGGGTCACCGTCAGGTGGCAGCCTCCCGCTGATGACGGCGGTGCTCCCGTGACCGACTACGTCGCGCGCATCGGCACCGGCGGCCGGTGGTCGAGTTGGAGCGACCTCACGAGTGCGGGGACTCGACTGACGGAGCTGCGCAGGGACACGAGTTACCGCCTGCAGGTCAAGGCTGTGAATTCCGCAGGTGAGGGCACCCTGGCGGTCTACCGATTCACCACGCCCGAGCGCTAGACCCCGGGCGGGCCGGAGATCCGGCCGAAGCGCTCGAGCGCGGTCTCATGCTCGGGTAACGCACCCGGGTCGATGTCGGCGACGTCGATCTGAGGCGATCCCCACTTCTCCAGAGTCGCGGCGATCGAACGGCGGGCACGGTCCATCTTGCGCGCGATCATGCGGCGTGCTGCCCACTCCGTCTCGTTGTGGCGCAGCGCCTCCTCGATCGCCTCGGCCTGCTCGTCGGTGCATGCCAGGCCGTAGGAGCGCTGCAGGCCCAGGCGTGCCTCGATGCGGTAGTCGTGTCCGCGGCGGACGAACGAACCCGGCTTGGAGTTCATGCCGTTCTTGAGATCGACGGTGGCGATGACGAAGCTCGTGATGGGGCGCCAGCGCGTCTCGCGGGGCACCATCGGTGGGCGAGTGGTCGGGGGTCCCATCCAATAGGGAGGCTGAAGCACCATCGTGTAGGCGTACTTGTTGACCGGGTCGTCGTGGTGCACGACCATCAGCTGGCGCATCTGTCCGGGCGGCAGCGGAGGTGCTTCACTCGGCTCGGAGACGAGCATCAACTCGTGCTCGGGGTCCATCGCCTCGGGGTTCTCGCGCCACCGCCGCCAGAACTCGCTGCGGAAGGGCACGCCGAAGTAGACACCGCCGCTCACGCCGAGGTGCTCCAGCGCGGGGATCCCCACGAAGGGCCCCGGCACGGTGGAGACATCGAGGGCGACGTTGGCGCCGAGACTCTCGCCCATGAGCACCACGCGCGGGCGACGCTCTGCCGGGATCGACTGCAAGCGCTCCTGGATCGCCTCGAGCACGTAGCGCGTGAGCGTGACGCCGTCGATCGTCTTGGTCATCGCCAAAGCACTCGGGACAAGCGCGTATTGCGGCACGATCGTCGCGCAATTGCCGCGGGTGAGGTATTCGAGTGCCTCGGTGATCGTGTAGTTGACGTAGCCGACACCGGTCGGGCTCGCGACGCAGATGAGCGAGCGCTCGAAACCACCGCAGGCCTCGAGGTCGGCGATGCCGAGCGCCGCGCGCTCGCGCAGATCATCGGTCGTCTCGTAGCCGCACACCACGCGCACCGGATCGACCGCGGGCTCGCCCATGACCTGCGTGATCTGGTCGTGGGTGAGCGCCATGGTGACGAAGCGCCGCCCCTCCTTGCCGATGGCGTCGAAGGGCATGTCGCTGCGCGGTCCGGCTGAGACGTGCGGGTTGCTCGGTGGCTCCGGGTAGGCGGGCTCGATGATGTCGTCGCTGTGCTCGAGCCGGTCGGTGACGCGCTTGAGGGCGTAGGCACCGGCCAGGCCCATTGCGCCCAGGATCGCGGCATGCCCGACGAAGGAACCCGCGGCACCGGGATCGCGGCGAATCGCTGCCCGCATGAGCCGCTGCAACCCGTGGGCGGCCACCTGCTCGCCGACGACCAGCGTGGCCAGCCCAATGAAGCTCGCGACGCCGACACCGGTCGCGGTGAGCAGGGATCGCGCGTTGACACCCTCGACTCGATGGTTGTCAGGATTGATGCGGCCGTACTTGTGCGCGCGGCGTACGGCGAAGTAGACATTGCCCGCTGCGATGGCCGCTCCGGTGAGGACATTGGGCAAGAGTGTGGTGTCGAGCCCGGGGCGCAGGTGCAGCCGCTTGTGGAGTACGTCGTCCCACAGTGAGGCGGCGCCACCGGAGATGCCGGCGAAGGCGATCTGTCGCCCCGCGGCGTAGGCGACGGCCGCTGCGGGATTGTCAGCCGAGGCCTTGGCGGTGGCGAAGGCAGTGGCGTAGCCGCCGACGATCGCTCCCGAGGCGACAACGACGCGGGCGGTCGTGCCCGGACGCGTGCCGGGGATCGATGCGATCGCCTCGAGCGAGGACCATGCGGTGGCCGTGAGCTCGTAGTGAATCGCCGCGGTGACACCGGTGGCGACCGCCTGATCGATCGGCGAACGGGGGAGCAGGCCGCGGGCGAGCGAGCCGGCCACGCTCCAGGCTGCGCCGATGACCCCCGCCTGTGCGGCGGTGTCGGTGGACCAGCGCGAGATCCACTCCGGGCGGCGTAGCGCCAGTCGGCTTCGTGCCATGGGGTGAGCGTAGTCGCCCGGCGGCTCCGCGAAGCCCACCCTGTCGGGCCCACCCGGCGCGGCAAACGGGGAATGAGTGGGGTGAGGGTGATTCTTGATTCCGCAGTCACCCACGACACCCGAAGGCGCTCCCGTGACCGATGACCTGTCAGCCCTGTGGGACGAAGTGGTCGTCGTGCCCGACTTCCCCAAGCCTGGAATCTCCTTCAAGGATCTCTCCGGAATTCTTGCGAATCCGGTGACCCTCGGCATCACTGTGCGTGCCTGGGCGGACGCCGTACGGGCAGAGCAGCCCTCGATGATCGTCGGAATCGAGGCTCGCGGCTTCCCTCTCGCTGCTGCCCTGGCCTATGAGCTGGACTGTGGATTCGTCTCCCTGCGCAAGTCAGGCATGCTGCCCCGGCAGGTGCACCGGCGTGAGTATGTCCTCGAGTACGGCGCGAGTGCCCTTGAGATTCATCAGGACGCCCTGACGCCTGCGGATCGTGTCGTCATCGTCGACGACGTGCTCGCCACAGGTGGCACGGCAGCCGCCTCCGTGGAACTCGTGCGTGCGACAGGCGCCCATGTGATCAGCCTGGCCGTGGTCATGGATCTGCCCTTCCTCGATGGCCGGGCTCCGCTGCAGCTCGCCGGTGTCCGGGTGCACGCTCTCATCGACGACGAGGGGACTCCCTACCCGCACCCCTAGGGGGACGAGGAAGTCCTGACCGTCTACTGACATACGTGTGACCTGCTGGGTCCTTGTCGCACGCGCATGCGATGCGTAGACCTTATGCATGCAGTCCGCAGAGATTTCGCCGTCATCCGACCGAGAAACGCCACGATCGGGACGGAGCTCTGCGATGCCCATCTCGATCCGCGTCCTCGGCCCACAGATCATCATGCGTGACGGTGAAGAGATTCATCCGCCCGCGCCCCAGCAGCGGAGGGTGCTCGCGGTGCTGGCAAGTCACCCCGGTGAAGTCGTGGCCCGCGAGGCCATCTCCCAGCGCATCTGGGGATCGGCCACGGCGCAGCAACTGCGCAGCCTGCAGTCCTACGTCTCTCACCTGCGCACCATCCTCGGCGCGCACGCGATCGAACTCGTGGGTGTCGGCTACCGACTCAACGTCGAAGACGAGCAGATCGATGAGGTGCAATTCAGGCACCATGTGGAGCGGGGCCTGAATCACGTGAGCCAGGGGCGCTTCCGCGACGCACGCACCCACCTCGAGGCCGCCCTCAAGCTCTATCGCGGCAAGCCCTACGACGACCTGCCCAACGGCGATTTCACCGTACGCCGGGCCGGTCTCCTTCAACTGCGCGATGCCGCAGAGGACGCCCTCCTGCGCATGCGCGTGGACCTCGTGCGCGCCTCGCAGGACTGCGACGGACTCATCCCCCAACTTGCCCAGGCGTACGCCGATCACCCCGATCGGGAGTTGCGCGCCCTGCTCTACGCCCGCACGCTCGCCATGGCGGGCCGGCTCTCGGAGGCCGGCGACATCACTCGCGACTTCCGTGCGCACCTGAAGGAGAAGACGGGCGCGGAGCCATCGGAGGAATTCGACGAGACCACGGCACGCCTCGCGCATCACGATGGAGCAGCGCTCTCACAGGCCTGGGGATCGAAGGTGGACACCCCCAGGTATGCAGGCCCACTCATCGGACGTGAGATCGAGGTGCATGCGGTGTCCACGATGCTCGAGGTCGGTGGATCACCCCTGGTGACCCTCTCGGGCATCGCGGGTGTGGGCAAGACGCGTGTTGCCGCTGCGGTGGCACGCACGCTGGTGGACGACCTTCCCGGTGGCGTCGTCTGGGTGGATGCCTCATCGGCGTCCAGCGGGGACGACGTGCTTGAGCGCATCGGCGAAGCCGTGGATCTGCACGGCACCCCTGAGGCCCTGCGCGCTGCCCTGCCCCGCGTGCTCGGCCAGCGACGCACCCTCGTGGTGGTCGATGGACTCGAGGGGATCGATGCCAAGGGTGCGCTTGCGGTGGTCCTCGGCGCGGGAACGCGTGTGTCGGTGATCGCCACATCGTCGGAGCGTGTCGGTCTGGCCTCGGAGCAGGTGCTCACGCTGCAGCCGCTGTCGACGTCAGGGGGGCCATCATCACCGGCAGCGGCGTTCGTCGTTGAGGCACTCGACCTCCTTGCGCCCGGCGTCGCCTTTGACCCGTCGACGATCGGCGCAGCAGTCGCGCAGACATGCGGCGTGCCGAGCGCACTCGATCAGGTCGCACTGGATCTCATCAGTCAGCACTAGTCACCTCCCGGTCAATCGCACAGGCGCCACCGGGGAATCTCACGGCTGGAATCGCCCTCGCATGTGGATCGCATGAGAGCACGTGCTCAATCACGTGATTCAGCATCGCGGTCCTGGCTCTGAGGCGCAGCACTGCGGAGCATCACAAGTGGTCTCGACTGAGGCTGCCGAAGGATGACGCACCCTACTGCGCACGCGGCTGGAACGAAGGGATAAGGCATTGTCAGTATCAATGCATCAAGGCAAGCGAATACTTGCCGGAGTTGCTACGGGGGCGTTGGCCGTGGGCTTGCTCTCCGTCGCTGGTGCTACGACCTCTAGCGCCGCGCCGAGCGCCAAGCCCAAGGCTGCCGTCAGTGCGACCGTGAGCCCCGTTCGCGTCACCCTCACGGGTAGCGCGGTTGATGGCGTGACTTATGGGTCGCTCTCCTGGTCGAGCAGCAACACTCTCGCCAATGACGACACGGTCGTCCTCACCATCGCCAATGCGCCGTCTTCGGCGGCCCGCATCGCTGTCGCCACGACGGCAAACGTCGGCGCCAGCGCCGCGATCAACTCCGGCACCGGAGTCTTCGCGAATGCACTGGGCACGAACACCGGTTACGGCCTCGGCGCAGCCCAGATGGACGACACGGGTGTCGTTCCGGCGTACACGGTGGCCTCAGGTGCATCCGCTGCCATCGGCCTTGCCGCAAATGAGTCCGGAAGCTACTCGGGCACGATCACGTCCTTCAGGGATGGCGTGGCACTCGACACGGTCTCCTGGGCGTTCACCACGACGGGTCGACCGACGTCCATGACGCTCACACCGGCCTCACAGTCCACCGCAGTGTCCGGCAACGCATCTCTGGCTGTGACCCTCAAGGACACTGGGGGCAACACCACGCAGCCGCTGGCCGTAGACACGGTGACGATGACCGCCACAGGCGGCACCCCCACCGCGGTCACCACGACCGGCTCGGGCGCAGCGTCGCTCTATGACGGTGTGGCTGCTGTGAGCTACACGGCCCCCGGCACTGCGGGCACCTACACGGTGACGGCAACTCCCGGCGGCACACTTCCCTCGGGTGGAGTGACGGCGCAGAACGCGACCGTCAACGTCTCGGGTTCCATCTCAACGACTGCGGTGACCAGCATCTCCGTCTCGTCTCCGGTCAATGTGTCGTCCGGTGCTAACCCGTCAGCGGTTGCCTCGGTCATCCCTGCGGGGTCGGCGTCGGTGACGGTGGCCCTGGTCGGCACGGCGTCGACCACGGTGCGCCTTGCTGCTTTCGCATCGACGGGCAGCGGCACCATCAACGGGGTGACCGCCGGCTCGAGCCTGGGCACGGCAACGACCTTCGTTGATGTGCCCCTGAATGCCGCCGGCACTGGTTCGACCACGTTCACGCTGGGTGGCAACATGCTCAACACCTCGGCTGCTCTCCGGATCAACCAGGTCCAGGCGGACAACACCACCCAGGTCGCTGGCGTGCAGTTGACGGCTACTCAGACAGCAGCGGCTGTCACCGCGGCCAACATCGTGCCGTCCCCCAGCGGCTCGATCGTGCAGGCGCTCGGCGCTTCAACGCCGGTGTCGGTCAGCGTGACGGATCAGTTCGGCACTGCGATTAGCAATGCCACGGTTCGTGCCTTCCGCACGAGCACGGGCGGCGCGCTGCTGTCCTCCGGCACGACTAACGCCAGTGGCGAGGCCAGTGTGACGGTGTCGGGTCTGGCTGGACTCACCACCGGTCAGTCGGAGACGTACGTCTTCACGGCAACCCCGCAGGCGGGGTCGCCGGTCCAGGCCACAGACGAGCTCGTGATCACCTACACGACCTCGGGTGCGGTCAGCAGCATGAGCGTTGCGGTTGCAGGCGGAGCCACGACTCCCATCCTTGACACCACGACGTCCATCGCGACGATCCCCTACGCTGTCGTTCCCTACGACGGCACGGTCAACGTCGCGGCTACCGGTGTCTACACGGTGGCTAGCGGTGCGGGCACGGCAACAGGTGAGTACGCGACCTTCACGCCGAGCACCACGCCCGCCAATACCGTCACCGTTTCGGTGCCGGAGGGTGTCAAGGTCGCCACGTCACTCACGAACCTGGCCTGGACCGGCGGTGCGCGCACAGCGACCGTCGCCTCGGGTCAGTCCGTGTATGTATTCGCTACCAAGACCGGCCAGCACGACATCGTGTTCACCTCGGGCAGTGTCTCGACGACGGCGAAGATGAGGGTGGCGACCGTCCCGGCCGCTTCCTACAACATCGCGGTTACGCCGGCTTCACAGACGCTGGCCTTGTCTGCCTTCGGCACCATCCGCGTCTCCGTTACCGACGTCTTCGGCAATGCGGTGCCCGGTGCCACCGGCACGTCCACAGGTGGTGTCACGCTGAATGTGACGGGCGAGGTGCTCTTCGGCGGCCTCACCAACACGACCAATGTCACGACCAATGATTCGGGCTTCGCTGATGTGACCCTTATCGCTGGCCGTGAAGGAGTGGGCGCCATCACCGCGACACCGCAGGGTGGCTCATCCACCACGACCCCGGCGTGGGTCGCGGGCTACACACCGCCTACCGGCGCTCCCGCACCGGTGACCTCGGCGGCGGCTTCGGTCACGGTGCAGGATCCCGCAACTCCCACCATCATGATCGAAGGCACGCGCGGCAGTGGCGAGAATGCCAACCGCGTCTTCGTCGAGGGCACCACGACCGAACTCGTGGGCGAAGTGGTGACACCGTTCATCCGCTTCCCGGGGGAGACCGGATTCTCGGCGGGTACTGGTGTGCGCACAGTGAGCGAACTCGGAAACTTCGAATGGCAGCGCCAGACGGGCAAGCGCGTTTCCATTCAGTTCCGCTTCGAAGATATCCGCTCCAACTCGCTCATCATCTCCGCACGGTGATGCTGATCGGGTAAGCAACGACTCGCTCCACGATGGGCCCTCCGACTCAGGTCGGGGGGCCCATCTGAGTGCTAGGCGCCCTTGACGTAGTGCTCAAGTGCCTCACGAGCGAGCTGGGAGAGCGTGACGCCGCGGCTACGCGCGAGTGCGTCGGCCTGCTCACGGAGCTCGGGTGAGACTCGGAAACCGACATGGGGTGATGGTGCGGGCTGGCCATTGAGCGACGGGCGACCGCGGCGGAGGTCGACGCGGGTCGTTCGACCGTCCAGGTAGGCCTGGATCGTCTCCTCGACGATGACGTCGACCTCGTCGTCGGTGAGTCCGATGTCGGCGACGATCTCCTGCTTCGCACGGCTGGTCACGTCGAGACTCCCTTCGGGGTGAAGCTCACGCGATTATTGTTCAACAGAAAAGCGATGTCAATCCGCGGTGGGTAGGGGTCGTCTGGAGGCATCGGGCGAGCATCACCCGAATCGCGAATCAGATGGGGTGTCCATCCACAGGGTCAGGCGCGGGAGACCTCATCGGCCACATCCATGAGCACCTGGACGTCCGACGCAGTGGTGCGGGTGTTGGTGAAGCAGGGTCGCAGCCATGTCTCGCCGTCCACGGTGGCGTGGGAAATGTAGACGCGGCCGTCGGCCTGGAGCCGCTGCACGAGCTCGGCGTTGTCGATGCCGGGCTTGCGCATGAGCACGATCGACAGGTCAGGGGCGGGCCCAACCTCCCAGCCGCGCTCCGCGGCCATCACGTAGAGCATGCGTGCGAGGTCGATGTTGCCCTGGATCGCCTCGCGGAACTTCCCCGCGCCGTGCACCCGGAAGGCAAGCCACAGCTTGAGTGCGCGCAGAGGTCGGGAGTACTCGAGCGTCACGTCGACCGCATTCCTCGTGCCGGGGATGTACGACGTCTCGTGTCCGAAGGCTGCCGCCAGTGCCGCCTCGTCGCGCACCATGACGATGCCACAGGCCTTGGGCACGAACATCCACTTGTGCGCGTCCACGGTCACCGAGTCCGCACGATCCAGGCCCGCGAAGCGCTCGGGCATGACCGACGCCGCAGGCAGTCCGTAGGCACCGTCGACATGCATCCAGACCCCGTGCTCCGCGCAGATGTCCGCGATGGCATCGAGCGGGTCGATAGCCCCTGTGAGGGTCGTGCCCGCCGTGGCGACGACGGCGATCGGCGTGAGTCCTGCCGCAAGGTCGGAGCGGATCATGGAGTCGAGCGCGTCGGTGCGCATGCGGCGGTGCTCATCGATCGGTACGGCGCGCAGGTTGTCGGACCCGATGCCGAGCAACTCGATCGCTCGGACGATGGAGTAGTGCGCATCCGCAGAGCAGTAGGCGACCGCACTGGCCGGCGTACCCACCTGCCTGCTGCCGGGCACGGCTCGCTCGCGTGCCGCGGCGAGAGCGGTGACGTTGGAGACGGTGCCACCGGAGGTGAAGGACCCGCCTGCGAGTGGAAAGCCGACGAACTCCGCGGTCCAGCGCAGCGCCTGCGCCTCGATGAGAGTGGCCGCACCGGCGTGCAGCGCGAGGTTGGGGTCGTAGGAGTGCGCCAGAAGGTCAGCCAGCGCACCGATCTCTAGGCCGGAGGAGCCGATGTAGGCGAGATAGCGCGGCCGCGACTGTGCGAGCGACTGATCGAGTGCCTCGGCCGCCTCATCCAGCGCTTCGACGACATCGATACCGGACTCGGGCAGCGGCAGGTCGAGGGTGGCGAGCAGCTCCGGGGAGATGGGGGGCTCAATATCGCGCGCGGTGTCGAACTCCTCCCACGCGGCCGCGACGAGGTCGCGCGCGTGGTCGAGGGCCCTCTCCCGCTCGAGCTTCACGCCTGCCCGATGTCCTTGCGGTAGTGCATGAGGTCCTTCGTGCGGTTGACGCCGACGACACCGATGACCTCGTCGCCGCGCATGTACTCCACGATGCAGTCCCCGCTCCAGTCGCCATCGATGAGCGTGGGCTCACCCAGAGCGGGCTGGCCGTAGGACTGCAGCGAGATGTCGTACTGATCGCTCCAGAAAGCAGGCATCGG
>CAZLZC010000081.1:0-9975 GCA_964563825.1 uncultured Actinomyces sp. | reverse complement strand
TTGCCCTTCTTCGGCATCGCGAGCGAGATCATCCCCGTGTTCTCCCGCAAGCCGATCTTCGGCTACAAGGGCCTGGTCTTCGCCACCATGGCGATCGGAGCCCTGTCGGTCGCGGTGTGGGCGCACCACATGTACGTCACGGGCTCGGTCTACCTGCCGTTCTTCGCGCTCATGACGATGCTCATCGCCGTACCCACGGGCGTGAAGTTCTTCAACTGGATAGGCACCATGTGGCGGGGCTCGGTGAGTTTTGAGACTCCCATGCTCTACACCATGGGCTTCCTCGTGACCTTCCTCTTCGGAGGCCTGACGGGCATCATCCTCTCGGCGCCGCCGCTGGACTTCCACGTGTCGGACAGCTACTTCGTCGTGGCGCACTTCCACTACGTCGTCTTCGGCACCGTCGTCTTCCTCATGTTCGCCGGGCTGTACTTCTGGTGGCCCAAGATGACCGGCCGGATGCTCAACGAGAAGCTCGGTCACGTGCAGTTCTGGATGGTCTTCATCGGCTTCCAGGTCACCTTCCTGGTCCAGCACTGGCTGGGCGTCCAGGGCATGCCGCGCCGCTACGGCGACTATCTCGCCAGCGACGGCTTCACCACGCTCAACACCGTGTCGTCGATCGGCTCGATCCTGGTGGGTCTGTCCACGCTCGTCTTCATCTGGAATGTCCTGTGGACCTGGAAGAACGCTCCGAAGGTCACCGTGGACGATCCCTGGGGCTGGGGTGGATCGCTGGAGTGGGCGACCTCCTGCCCGCCCCCGCGGCACAACTTCACGTCCCTGCCCCGCATCCGCTCGGAGCGCCCGGCCTTCGACCTGCACCACCCTGAGCTCGCCGAGCATCAGCCATCGGGTGCGACGCAGGTCACTTCGGGGAGCGCTTCGTGAAGATCGGCGGCCTGTCCTTCGCCCTCGGGGCCGTCTTCTTCCTCCTCGTCGGCGGGATCTACTACTACGTCAGCGGCGACGAGATCGGCACCACGGCGCTGGTCATGACCGGCGGCCTGGCCTTCCTGGTGGCCTTCTACGTGCTCTACACCAACAAGCGCCTGGACGGCCTCCCTGAGGACCGAGCCAACGCCGAGGTGGACGAGGCGGACCCTGAGTACGGCTTCTACAGCCCCCATAGCTGGTGGCCCCTGCCCGTCGGGTTCGCCGCCATGCTCATCGCACTCGGCTTCATCTTCGCGGCTTGGCTCGTGGTCCTCGGCGTATCGGTCCTGATGATCGCGGTCATTGGCTGGCTCTTCGAGTACTACCGCGGCGCGTTCGCGCGCTGAATTAGCTTGAAAGGCGCGTTCGCGCTCTGAATCCGCTCGGGGCTCGGGTTATCCTCGAGGAGTGCGTCGGACCCTCCTGGCCCCTGCAGCCGCCCTCGTCCTCGTCGGGGTGACGGCCTGCCAGCCCTCGCTGGAACTCACCTCGGCCAGCATGCCCGACGCCTCGATCGCGCAAATCGACCTTGTCGACGCCATCAAGAACGAAGCTCCCATCGACCGCCCGATCATCGTGCACGTCGACCACGGGCGCCTGACCGACGTCGTGGTGACCCAGGGGCCGAGCCGTGTCCTCAAGGGCGAGCTCTCCGAGGACGGTCGCACCTGGACCTCGCAGCGCACCTACCTCGACTTCGACTCCACCTACAAGATCGAAGCGACCGCGGTCGACCCCCGCGGCCAGACCGCGACGTTCAACGATCAGATCCGCACGGTGAATCCTGACGGCTTCCTCAAGGCCACACCGACCCTCGAGGCGGGCACGGAGTTTGGTGTGGGCATGCCGCTCACCGTCGACTTCGATGAGGCGGTGAAGGACCGAGCCGCTGTCGAGAAGGCCATGATCGTGCGCACGGCGAAGCCGGTCGAGGGCGCGTGGTACTGGACCGGGCCGACTCAGGCGATCTACCGGACCAAGGACTTTTGGCCCGGCAACACCGACATCGAGCTCGACATCGACCTGCGCGGCGTCGAGGCTGCACCCGGTCTGTGGGGTAAGGACAATGTGCGTACGACGTACCGCACGAGTGACTCGGTGGTCATGGAGGCCGACGCCCAGACCCTCATGATGAAGGTCTTCATCAATGGCAAGAAGGATCGCACCATCCCCGTCACGATGGGCATGCCCGGCTACGAGACGCTTTCGGGCACGAAGCTGATCATGACCAAGGAGCGCACGCGCATCATGGACAACGCGAGCGCTGGTGTTTCGCGGGATGATCCGGAGCACTATCGCGTCGAGGTTGACTACGCCATGCGCCTCACCTGGCACGGGGAGTTCCTCCACGCCTCGCCGTGGGCCGCGGGTGCGTGGGGCAACTCGCGCATCAGTCATGGCTGCACCTCGATGAGCACGGACAACGCCGCGTGGCTGTTCAACGTCACGAACATCGGCGATCCCATCACGATCACGGGCACGCCCCTGAGGCAGAACCCCGGCAACGGCATCACTGTGTGGAACATCTCCTGGGACAAATGGCTCGAGAAGTCGGCGACCGGGGCGCACATGACATCGCCCGAGGTCTGACGGTGACCCTCGACGATCTGGGCCGCAGCAAGTACCTGTCGCTCACGACCTTCCGCAAGGACGGCACTGCGGTCGCCACGCCGGTGTGGCTCGTGCGCGAGGGTGACACCCTCCGCGTGATCACTCAAGAAGACTCCGGCAAGGCCAAGCGCCTGCGCAATGACTCCCGCGTACTGCTGGCTCCCTGCGATGCTCGCGGCACCCTCAAGGGCGAGCAGGTCGAGGGAACGGCGACGCTGCAGGATGCGGCCGAGACTGCTCGCACCGCCCAACTCGTCGAGGCGCGCTACGGGCTGCTCGGCAAGCTACTGATGTGGCGTAGTCGGCGGGCCGCCCGCAAGCCCGGTGCCGCCGGCCAGGTGGGCATCACCGTCTCACTCGCCTGAGGCGTCAGCGGGGCCCATTCAGGCCAACCTCGCTGTGCCCTCAGTCTCGCCAGGCAATTGTGCGGCTGAGGGCGAGCGCCATCAATACTCAGCCGCACAATCACCCGGACAGCGAACCGCCCCGGCACCGTGCGGTGGCCGGGGCGGTTCGAGAGATCGTGCGTTAGAGGTTGCCGCCGCGCTCCTCGAGCTGCTCGCGGTTGGTGGCGGGCTCGCCGGCCGTGTGGAGGACGCCACCGTGGAAGGGCACCATGACGGTCTCGTCCTCGTCGTACTCGTGCAGCGGGGCCTCGAGGGCAGCGTCGTGGCTCACATGTGCCTGGCCGGCGTCGATCTCGGCGCGCGTGGGAGGCACGATGTCGTCGGCGTAGAACCAGCGTGAGAGCTTGTAGCGGATCACGTCGATGCGGTAGTGCTTGTTGGCGACTCCGTTGGCATCGACCCGCTCGGGTGCGGGCAGGGGAGCCCGGTAGGCCTCGATGGCCGACTCGAGAACGGCGCGGTCCTTGACGTTGAGGGGCTCGTGCACCTCGATGAACTCGCCGTGGGGCAGGCGCAGGATGCGTCCCGACTCGTAGCCGTGGAGGAGCTTCTCGCGGTCCCTGCGCTGCAGGCCGATGCAGATCCGCCGTGTGATGAGGAAGGCGATCGGCGGCAGCACGATGACGGCGATGCGCAGGAACCAGATGATCGAGTTGATCGACAGGTCGAACGTGATGGCGATGATGTCGTTGCCGCCGCCGATGAAGAGCAGCACGTAGAACGTGATCGCCATGACCCCGAGGCCGGTGCGCGTGGGGGCGTTGCGCGGCCGGTCGAGGAGGTTGTGGTTGCGCTTGTCACCGGTGACCCAGGCCTCGAGGAAGGGATAGAGCGCGGCCACCGTGAAGACGATGCCGGGGATGACCACCGAGGGAATGAAGATGTTCCACGAGATCGTGAAGCCGAAGAGCACCGTCTCGATGTTGGGGAAGATACGCAGGGCGCCGTCGAGCCAGCCGATGTACCAGTCCGGCTGCGAGCCCGCACCCACCTGGTCGGGCGTGTAGGGCCCGAAGATCCAGATCGGGTTGATGGTGACGAGGCCGCCGATGAGTGCCGTGATGCCGAAGACGATGAAGAAGAAGCCACCGGCCTTCGCCATGTAGATCGGCATGAGCGGGTAGCCGACGACGTTGTCGTTGGTGCGTCCCGGCCCGGGGAACTGCGTGTGCTTCTGGGTCCAGACCATCATGAGGTGGACGGTCACGAGAGCCAGGATGAGGCCCGGGATGAGGAGGATGTGCACGCCGTAGAGGCGGGAGATGAACTCCGTGCCCGGGAACTCGCCGTCGAAGAGCAGGAAGGCACCCCACGTGCCGATGATCGGGATCGCCTGGACGATGCCGCGGGCGATCTGCAAGCCGGTGCCCGAGAGCAGGTCGTCGGGGAGGGAGTATCCGGAGAAGCCGGCACCGAGTCCGAGGGTGACGAGCGCGATGCCGATCACCCAGTTGAACTCACGCGGCTTGCGGAAGGCGCCGGTGAAGAAGACGCGGAACATGTGCACGGCCATGGCGGCGATGAAGAGCAGTGCCGCCCAGTGGTGCATCTGTCGGATGAGCAGGCCGCCGCGTACGTCGAAGGAGATGTCCAGGGTCGAGGCGTAGGCCTCGGACATCATCACTCCCTTGAGCGGCACGTAGGAGCCGTCGTAGACGACCTCGATCATGCTGGGCTTGTAGAAGAGCGTGAGGAAGACGCCGGTGAGCAGCACGATGATGAAGCTGTAGAGGGCGATCTCGCCCA
Source organism: uncultured Actinomyces sp. (assembly GCA_964563825.1). Taxonomy (GTDB): domain Bacteria; phylum Actinomycetota; class Actinomycetes; order S36-B12; family S36-B12; genus Mxb001. Next base: position 5,275 of record CAZLZC010000081.1, on the reverse strand, counting down.
GCATGAAGGACCAGTGGTCGGGGAAGACCTTCTTGAGGCTGCGACCCAGGAATCGGTTGGATCCGACGCGCTGGTCGACGTACGTCGCGACCGACTCGCCTACCTTCTCGGTGGTGCTCATCCGCGCTCCCAGAAACTCGGCCCGATTGGCTCTGCGAAGGGTGCCTTTGCCACAAGGAATCCTTCCTCATTCACGCCGATCGGCAACTGGGGCATGCGCCGAGCCGCAGGCCCAAAGATGACATTTCCCGCGTCAGCCAGGTCGAAGGTCGACTGGTGGCACGGGCACAGCAGGTGGTGCGTGCGGTGCTCATACAGGGCGATGGGGCAGCCCACGTGCGTGCAGATCTTGGAGTAGGCGAGGATCCCCTGGTAGTCCCAGCCGTCGCCCTGCTGGGCGCGAATCTCATCGGGCTCCATGCGCACGAGGATGATCGCTGCCTTGCCGCGGGCATTGAGGTTGTGCTCCGCCTTCTGGATCTCCTCGATGTCCTCGGGGAGCGCGGAGACGAGGCCGCCGACGGGGATGTCCTCGGGGCGGATCTTGACGTAGGTGCCGTCAGTGACGATGGGCATGCCCTCGACCCAGGCGGTGGTGCTCAGCAGCTCGACCGGGCTCTGGCCCGCGGTGGATTCCGATGGGGTCCACAGGTCGCGGAGCATGACGACGAGGGGGATCGGGAAGAGCGCGAGGGCCGCGATGAGCGTGCGTCGAATCACCTTGTACTGAGCGAAGCCCGACTCCTCCTTGCCGCGCTCGTACTGCTCGGCGGCTTCCACGTCCTCATGCGGTGTGGAGGCGAGTGAGTGGCGCTCCTGGACGACCTCGACGTCGGGCATGAGCTTCTTGGCCCACTGGATCGCGCCAGCGCCGATGCAGAAGACACCCAGGCCGAAGGTGAGGCCGAGGGCGAAGTTCGAATAGCCGATCTCGCCGAACACCGGGATGTAGATGATGGCTTGAGGGTCAATCGCGATGTAGGCGACGACGAAGAGCACCACCATGAGCATCGACAGCAGGAAGAGTCCCGACACCTGGCGCTCCGCGCGGCGTGCGGCCTTGGGGTCGAAGTCGCTGCGGCGCGGACGGTGCGGGATGTCGGCAGCGGGGAGTGCGCCGGGGCCCTCGTAGAGCGGACGAGCAAGGTCGTCTGCGGGGACATCGCCGTCCCCGTGACCGTGTCCGTGGTCGGGTGCGCTCGCGCCCTCGCGCGTGGTGAGGTCGCTCATCGTGCCTTGATTCCGATCCATACGGCGAGACCGACGAAGGCCGCCATGGCGCCGGCCCAGAGGAAGAGGCCCTCGGAGACGGGGCCGAGGCGCCCGAGGGAGAGGCCGCCGGGGTTCGGCGCCTGCTGGAGGTCCATGACGTAGGCGATGATCGCCTGCTTGTCCTCGACCTGGAGCGTGCCGTCGCCGAAGACGGGCATGTTCTGCGGGCCGGTGAGCATGGCCTCGTAGATCTCCTGCGGGGTCGCCTCCATCAGGCTGGGGGCGTACTTGCCGTCGGTGAGGGCGCCGCCGCCGCCTGCCGCCTGGTGGCATTGCGCGCAGTTGATGCGGAAGAGCACGCCGCCCTCGGCGATGTCGGCGTCGGAGTAGTCGAGCTGCTCGGCCGTGGGGATCGCGGGGCCGGGGCCGAGGGAGGCGATGTACGCCGCCATCTGCGCGACCTCGGCATCGGTGTAGTCGGCGGGCTTCTCGGGGGCCTGGGCGCCGGGGGCTGCCATCGGCATGCGCCCGGTCGAGACCTGGAAGTGGACTGAGGCGGCACCGACGCCGATGAGCGTCGGGCCATTGCTCGTGCCCTGCGCGTTGAGACCGTGGCAGGAGGAGCAGCCCTCGAGGTAGAGGCGCTTGCCCTCGTCGATCGCCGTCTGGTCGCCGGTCGCAACAGCTTCGGCCGGGGCTGCGCTCGTGGCGACCGCATACACACCGCCGACGCCGAGCAGCGCCACAAGGAGAAGCATTGAGGCCACGATCGGATTACGCCGACGGGCCGCCAGTCCCTTCACGCCAGTCCCTTCCGTCCTGTCATCTCGCCCTGGCAGCAAGGCCACCAGGGTTGTGGGCTACTTGAGGATGTAGATCATGAAGAAGAGCGCGATCCACACCACGTCGACGAAGTGCCAGTAATAGGAGACGACGATCGCGCGTGTCGCCTGGTCGTGGGTGAAGCGCTTGACGACGTACGTCGTCGCGAGCACGAGAAGGAAGGCGATGAGACCGCCGGTCACGTGCAGGCCGTGGAAGCCGGTGGTGAGGTAGAAGGCGGATCCGTAGGCGCTGCTCGAGAGCGTGAGGCCTTCGTGCACGAGCTCGGCGTACTCCGTCACCTGACCAGCGATGAAGATCGAGCCCATGAGGAAGGTGATGGTGAACCACCGGCGCAGGCCCTTGACGTCACCGCGCTCTGCTGCGAACACACCGAGCTGGCATGTCACTGACGAGAGCACCAGGATCGTGGTGTTGACGCTCGCGAAGGGAATGTTGAGGAGTTGTGTCTCCTCGGCCCACAGCTCGGGGTTGACCGCGCGGAGCGTGAAGTACATCGCGAAGAGGCCCGCGAAGAACATAAGCTCGCTGGACAGCCAGACGATGGTGCCGATGGCCACCGGGTTGGGCCGGTTGGCCGGGGCATGCGCGAAGGCCTGACTCACGGGAGGTGTTGCGGTCGCCACAGCCCCACTCTGCCATGGGGAGCCGTGAGGGGCAGGGCGACCCCCCGATAGGGGCATGTCGCCCGAGCCGGACCCGGGTAGGGTGGCGCCGTGAGCGAGAGTGACGCCCCAGCCGCGACCTTGACCGTGCTGGTCTACAGCGACGACCGGACCGCGCGCGAGGAGGTCCTGCGAGCCCTCGGCCGGCGGCCCGCGCCCGAGCTCCCGGCCCTGCGCTACATCGAGTGCGCGACCCTCCCGGCCGTGTTGAAGCACATGGACGCCGGGGGCATCGACGTGGCGATCCTTGACGGGGAGGCCGTCCCCGTGGGGGGAATGGGCGTCTGCCGCCAGCTCAAGGACGAGATCTACTCCTGCCCGCCCATCCTCGTGCTCACGGGGCGCCCCCAGGACGCCTGGCTCGCCACCTGGTCACGGGCCGACGGCGTGGTGCCGAGGCCCCTGGACCCCATGGTGCTGGCCGAGACGACCGCCGCCCTGATGCGCCAGCGCCTCGCCGGCCTGCCGGTCCGCTAGCGATCTGGGCGAATTGCCCGATATGAAGAGGTTTTCGACTGTGGCTTCCGCCGAACTTCGGGACGTTTTGCGAGTCCAGCTCCACTTTTGTCCCGAAGCTCGGCGCGCACCCGAGCTCCTGCCTTTCCGGGGCGAGCGATGACCAGTCCCGCCGCGCCCACCTGGGGGACGGTGCTCGGCCGCCTCGACGGCGGGCTCGACCTCGACGCCGACTCGGCCCGCTGGGCCGTCGAGCAGATCATGTCCGGCCAGGCCGATCCTGACGACGTCAAGGCCTTCCTCCTCGGGGTGCAGGCCAAGGGCGCCACGGCCGCGGAGGTCGCGGGCGCGGCCGAAGCGATGCGCGCGGTGGCACTGCGGGTCGAGGTGCCGGGGATCCTGCTCGATGTCGTCGGCACCGGTGGTGACTCGTCGGGCTCGGTCAACTTCTCCACGATGGCCGCGATCGTCGCGGCGGCGTGCGGAGCGACGATTGTCAAGCACGGGAATCGTGCGTCCTCGTCGAAGTGCGGCACCGCTGATGTGCTCGAGGAGCTCGGTATCGCCATCGACCTCGGCCCTGAGGCGATCGCGTCGTGTGCGCGAGAACTGGGTATCGCGTTTGCGTTTGCGCAGGTGCTGCATCCGGCGATGAAGCACGCCGCGCCCATCCGCCGTGAGCTCGGCGTGCCGACGATCTTCAACATCCTCGGCCCGCTGACCAACCCGGCACGACCCGGCGCGGATCTCATTGGTTGCTCGGATGCGCGCATGGCGCCGGTGATGGCGCAGGTCTTCGCCGATCGCGGTGATCGCGTGCTCGTCGTGCGCGGTGACAACGGCTGGGATGAGATCTCCCCGTACGGCGGCACGCAGGTGTGGGACACCACGCGCGGCGGCGTGACGCTCGAGCGTCTCGAGGCCGCAGACCTGGGCATGGGCGGTATTCCTCCAGGCGCGCTTGTGGGTGGGGATGCGGTGACCAATGCCGAGGTGTGCCGGGCGGCGTTCGGCATGCCGCGCGTGCACCCCGATCTGGAGTTGCCCTCGGATATCGAGGCGGTGCGCGCGGTCGTCATCGCCAATGCGGCAGCTGCGCTGGCGGCGTACTCGGCTGCGGTCGCTGCGGCAGCCGGTGAATACGTGCAGGGGTCGCTACTCGGTCGCGTGAAGGCCCACCTCGCGGATGCGCGCGCGGCAGTGGAGTCCGGTGCGGCTGGCGACCTGATGCGCCGCTGGGCCGATACCTCCCAGGCCCTGCGCGCCTCGTCCTAGCGGGCGGGGATGGTGACGGTGTTGGACTTCGTCGTGGCGTGGGCGACGTAGACGTAGGTCTTCTTGCCGGTCTTGCGTGACCAGGTGAAGGTGCCGTTGGCGCTCACCGGGATCACGGCAGCGCCTTCGCTGTACGTCGTCTCTCCGGGGAATCTCAGCCATGGCCGCACGGTCTGGCTCGTCAGGTGCATCGACGTGCCTGTGACGGTGATGCGCTGCCCATCGCGGCTGCCGGTGATGGTGATCGATGGCGTCGGCGGGGCCGTGGGCGTGACGGCGTTCGAGGGGGTGGAGCTCGCTCCCCAGCCGGCACCGCTGAGTGCCTTGACGGTGAAGGTGTACGCCGTGCCGTTGGTCAGGCCCGTGACGGTGCAGGTGAGCGCCGATGTGAGGCACGATTGCCCGGCGGGCGAGGAGGTCACCTGGTAGTTGGTGACGGGGAAGGAGCCGGGAGCGGTGGGCGCAGTCCACGTGACGGTGGCCGAGTCGTCGCCCGCGGTAGCCGTGACGCTCCCGGGAGCTGAGGGCGGAATCGGCGCCGGGGGATTCGGGTCGGCGCAGGCCGGGGGAGCGCACGTGCCGACGACGCCCCAGCCGCCGACGCCGTTGACGGAGATCTCTGCTCCGGCCGCGGGACTGCCGGCGATGGACGTGATGGTGATGTGAGTGGAGTCGTCGCGGGTGTACGTGGCGATGGCTGTGCCGACCTTCACGCCTCCGGTGGCGGGGACGCCGACGAGTCCCTCACCGGTCACGGCGGTGCCAAGGGTGGTGAACGTGCTCGACCCCTGCGGCGGCTGCCAGGTCCACTTCGCAATGCCATC
>CAZLZC010000080.1:0-10058 GCA_964563825.1 uncultured Actinomyces sp. | reverse complement strand
GGCGACCTCCTTGAGGCCGAGTCCGCGCAATCCGATGAAGCCAGACTTGACGATGGGCAGCAGATCGACGAAGCACTCCGCGGTGAACGCCTCCCACCACTGTTCCGAGGGCCAAGGGTGAGGCCCTCCGCCCTTGATGAGATTGCGCACCATCGAAACCTCGGGGTGGCTGTAGTGGTAGACGCGGAAGCTGCGACCAGAGGAATCCGCCTCTCTTCGGAGGGCTACAAGTCGGGCGATTGCGACGGAGGCGAGATCGGTTTCGCCCTCCCCATCCAGCGGATCCCAGGAGTAGACGGACTCCAAGCGCTGCCCACTACCGTCGGAAACCAAGAGTCCCCATAGGTAGATCCGGTTGTCCGCGTCCCATTCGAGGTCGAAGTCGACTTCAACGTCAGCGCGGGGTACCTGCGGAATCGGCTGGCCAGTTGGGCGCAGTCGTTCACCGACGATGCTCATCTGTGCGCGCGTGACCGCATTTTCGAGTCGGGATCGGGCTCGGGACTCCTTGATGTCCAGCTCGGGCCAGTAGGAGGCTAGGCGGGGATCGTCGAGCGAAAGACCCGCCAGGTCATGAACGGAGACCACACCCACGACGCGGAGAGCGTTCCACTCACGCAGGCCCAAACGGCCCGAGACGACGTGGGCAGAGGGCTCGTCATCGCCAACATCCTGGAAGCACACGTCGTGCCACGGGCAGGAGTCGCATTCGTCGATGATCACCGGACGGACGAGGGGAAGCGGTGCATGCGGCTCACCCTGCTGCTCGGCGACGTCGATCACCCTGACGCGGAAGTCGAATTCGTGGTCGTAGCGCTCCAGGGCGGATCGCTGCGCTGTGCCTCGTGAGCGAGAGAAGGTGGTGAACACGGGCTCGGTGAGCGACTGCCACACGAGGTATGGCGTCTCCGCGGCGAACGTGTCGCTGCCCACGAGCCCGCCGACTGGATCGCCATCGGAGGCGTGTCCGCAGGCCTCCAGCATGCGCCAGTAGTGAGCGAGCTGCATCAGGTCGGACAGCCGATGCGATGAATTCGGCGACAGGCCGGTCCGTGTCGTGTTCGCATCTGGGTTCGCGAGCTTGTCGAGATCGGCGGTGCTGACTGCTCCAGTCTTGGTCGGGCGAACCACCTGGTGGGACTTAATGTCCGCGGGGAGGTAGCCCCAAGCGCCGTCTGCCAGTTGACGATTTCGCACGAGGAGGTCGGGCCGGCCTCGCCGGTGACCCTGGCTGTCGTCAGGAAGCGCAGCCCCGATGATGACGGAGATACCCGAGGCCATCGCGTCGACCGTCGCCGCGGCAGCATCCCGGTGGCCGAGCGAGCGCAAGTCGGTGCACGAGTCACCCAGGGCCGAGGTCAACTGCTCGACTACGGCGGCCTCGAACTCGATGCCCTGGATGGCCCAGCGGCTCACCGGCACCACAGTCAAGGGGAGGTCGGCCAGGGTCGGATCGTGGTCGTTGTGAGCGCGCCGAGCGCACTGAATGGCAACCCTGGAACCCAGCAGTGCCTCGGACACCTGCATCACCCCCGCCCCATCATTGCCGATCGCGCACTAGCCTCGCAGCCATGGGGGAGAGCGCGATGGCCCGGGACGGGGCTTCTGTGGTGCCTCTGCTGGTCGGCGTGATCGGGCCCAGGGATATCGGCGCAGGAGAAGAGCGCGTGATCTCCGGCGTCGTCGGCACTGTGCTCCCGGGACTGTCCGGCGCGTACCCCCACTCGGACGTCGCTTTGGTCACGTCTGTCGCGGCGGGCACGGATACCGTGGCTGCAATGCGAGCGCAGGAGCTCGGCTACCCCGTCTACGCCCTCCTGCCGCTGGACGTCGATGACTACGCCCAGGACTTCGCGACCGAGGACCTCTCGCTATCGGACCGGCTGGCCCTCACGAAGGCCTGGTGGGTGGGTCCGGCTGTCGAAGGAGCCAGTCGTGATGCCCGCTACCAAGCGTGTGGCCGATTGCTCGCCAGGCTGAGCGGAACCCTGCTTGCTGCGTGGAATGGTGTGCCTCCTCGCAAGCCGGGTGGGACGTCAGACACGCTCTACTTCGCGGTCCCTGAAGTCGCTGCACTGCCCGACCTCTCGGGGGGTGCCGCGACGCTCACCTCGGAGCGCGGCGAAGTGGTGGCATTCGCCCCGGATGATCCGGACTCCGTGGCGGTGATGGATGCGGGCATGTCCGCGAGGGAGTGGCTGCCCGGGAGCGATCCCGTGTCGCGCCGCATCGACGCGTTCAACCGAGACAGCGGGCTTCGCGATCCGGCTCTCAGTGCGGTGCTCGCCCTGCAGCAGGCCGGGGATTCACTGGCCTCTCGGCTTCAGGCTCGCTACCGACGCTGGACGGCATTCCTGCTGGTACTCGGTGTGCTGACCATCGTGAGCGTCGACGTGCAGTCCGAGATCTCGCGGTCATGGTTCCTGGGAGTCCAGGCGCTGGCCCTGGTCATCCTGCTCGGCGTGTGGTGGCTCATGAATCGGTCGAGCGTCAAGCGCAGGTTCGAGGAGTATCGAGCCCTTGCCGAGGGGGCACGCGTCCAGGAGGCATGGCAGCACGCGGGAATCGAAGAGCCGGTATCGGACTACTACCTGCAGCCGCTAGGACCTGAAGGCTTCTGGATCCGCCGAGCGCTGCGCACCGCGTGGTTCCTCGATGTCGTGCGATCCACTGCCACGTCACCTTCGGATCCCGGGAGCGCTCGCTCCTGGATCGATGGGCAGATCCGCTACTTCGAGGGGTCGGCCACACGGCCCGGTGCGATTCGCCGCAACGAGTCGAAAGCGAAGCAACTGAGAATGCTCGCGATTGCCTTCGTCGCTTTAGCGTTGTTGGGCCTCACGCCCGACCTCGTTTACCTCCTCCTCGGGATCGGGTCGGAGTCCGTCGTGGCAGCCGCGGGTCGCCTGGCCTGGGGTCTAGGAGGAGCAGCAGCGGCCGCCACGGTCGCCTATTCGCAGCTCATGGGTTACTCGCGAGCCGCCAAGCGCGGCCGACTCAGTCTTGAGATGTATCGCCAGGCGGGGCTCGACTACGACTCCGCTGGCTCCTCGGATGCGGCGAAGCGCACGATCGTCCTCGATCTCGGCCGAGAGGCCCTTCGCGAGACGGGTGACTGGTTAGTGATGAATACCTCGCAGTCAATCCGCCCGGTCTAGAGAAGCCAGGTGGCATCCCTGAAATTCGGATGATGTGGGGCAACGGGTCTCCGTCGGCGGCGGCCCACTGCTAGCGTCCGGATCAACGTTCTGCCTGTGCGGATGTGTCGTCGAATCGAGGGGACCGACGTGGCTGCGATCCATCTTGGCTGGGAAGGAACTGACGAAGATTGGGGTGTTGGGGGAGAGCACCTGCTCGTGCCTTCACGAGCTGAGTCGAGCGTGGACTCGCGGGACGACGACGCAGCAGCGTGGGAGGACGCGCGGTGTGTCCCTCTTCTGGAGGATGAGGAGCCCTTTGCGACGATTGCGGCCGCCCGAGTCTTGTTGGGTGAACTGTTTGTCCGAGGTGACGTAGCCATCTACTCGAGCTACTTCGCGGGCGAATATGGCCTGCTGATCACCACTCCGGACCTAGACATGACGGCCGCCATGCGTGATGGCCGCTCCTCCCCGGAGAAGGAATTGGTGTACCTCTGCGGGGAATCCACCTTCCAATGGGAGTTCCTCCTCGCATTCGGCTCTCCGGCACTGCCGAGTTCTCAGAACGGCAGTGTGCATGTGGAATCCTGCGAAGCCACATGGAGCCACGTCATTGACGAGCCGGATCGAGAGTTCAACCTGTGGCGTCTCGAGGAAGTCACCGAGTCCGACTCGGTGTGGAGGCGAGCAACATGGTCTGGCCTGTCACCAAGCGAGCAAGTCGCGGTTGTCATGAACGTCAGTGAAGACGGCCGCCACCCCGCCCACTTGGTGGCCGCACTAGCGCGATTGCACCCGGGAACCTCATCCGAGGCTCTGGCCGCGCTCGAACTGTCGGGCCTGAGCGGAGAGCTCGAGGTCTTCACGGACCCCCGGGGCGTCGTTGGATACTGGCTTCACACCCATGAAGAAGTCGATTAGGCTCGACTCGCTCGATATTCGCGGGCTTGCCTAGGGGACGGTGACGCCGGGCCTGGGGCTGGTCATTTGGCCGAGGCATCACGGTGCTTCTTGGGCACCGCGGTCCAAGAAGCGGGGGACGGGGGAAACGTGTCGGGTCTGACGTGCCATCAGTGCTTGGGAAGCCTAGAGATCGGTGTTGGTGGCCTAGCCACGTGCGCTGGTTGCGGGACGAAGTACACGCGCGAACAGTTGCATGGCGATGTCGGCCGTTCGAGCGGCGGCCTTAAGGGCGGCCTTAAGGGCGGCCTCAAGAGCAGTCCTGTCGAGCCGGCTGCCCCGGCTGGTCCGTCGCGCGAGGGCCTGCGCGAGCTCGGGGTGCATGCCATCGAATCGGGCAATCTTCAGGAGGCCGAGTCCTACGCGATGCGACTGCTGGAGTCCGACCCGCGTGACCACGAAGCCTGGATCCTGAAGGGTCAAGCAGTGGGGTGGCAGAGTTCCCTGCGCGAGAACCGGATTGTGGAATCCGCCAATTGCTACGCCAAGGGAATCGAACTCGCGCCCAAGAGCGAGAAGGCCCGCACCCGCGAATACGTGTCGGGGCAGATCAGAGCCCTGGCTATGGCGCTGATCAAGCAGCGGGCATCCATCTATATCAAGTACCCCGACCTGGACCAGGCGACGCCCTTCGAGTCAGACCTCAAGCAGATCATCACTGCCGTGACCAGCGTCCTTGGGCGGACTGGCACCGAGGTGGCGGGGATCTGGGAGGAGATCGCCACCGAGATCAACGAGTCCGTTGTGAAGGCGTGGCAGGAAGTCATCCTCCGTGACTGGAGCAAGGATCGTTATCCGAACGACTTCGATATGGACCAGTTCACCAGTCGAATTGGGGGAGCCATCGAGCTGCTGCTGCTGTCCGTCGGCTTAAGCGACAACGATGATTCCAGGGACATCACGCGATACAACAACATGATCCTCTTCGCCGAGTGCCGCCGGGATGCGAAGTCCTACGAGCGCACGGTCAACGGATATACCGTCAGCCGCCTCCTCACCGACAAGGCCATCGCCACAAACAACAGGCTCATCGGCGAGTGGCGTCAGAAGATCAAGGAGATCGAGGGACGCGAGGAGCAGCGGAAGCGAGATGCCTACTGGTCCACTCGCGGAGACGAGCGGAAGGCGCTCGAGCGCAAGGAGAAGCAGCTCAGCGCGCGCCTGAAGGAGCTGCAGGCGCAGGCCGACGACTATCCGGGCCGCGACGAGCTCCCCGAGATCACCAAGAAGTTGGTGGATGCGCGCGCGGCTCACGCTGCTACGAGTCGACTGAAGCGCGCTGAGCGCAAGGACCTCCAGAGCGAGATCGATGTTCTAGAGGCGCGCCGCACGGAGATTGCCAAGGCTCAACTCGATGCGCGCAAGGTCGTTGCCGAGGAGATGGCCGAGACGGAGCGGCGCCTACAGGCGGTCAAGTCAGAACTGACGAAGACGAGGTAGGGAAGATGGCTCAGCGTTTCTGCGAGCAATGCGGATCCGAGCTCTCATCGGGGGCGAAGTTCTGCGGTGGCTGCGGGGTGGCCTTGGAGCAAACCGCGGGACAGTCCGCACCCAAGCCCGCGGCCGCACCGAAGCCAGCCCCCGAACGGCGCCCCGTGAAGTGGCGCAGCATCGACGACGAGGTCGACCTGTCCGACTACCCCTATGCCGATTCCTCCGCGGGCTCCTTCCTCACGGGAGCGCTGATGCTAGGCGCGATGATGAGCTCGGGCGGAAGCGGCGACGGGCTTGTCGCTCCGCTCGTGACCACCTGGCCGGCAGACCGTGACGAGGGTGCAGTCCGCCGCAGTGAGCACCTAGGCACAGTGGCCGAAGTCTTCGGCTCCTTCGTAGAGTCGCAAGGTCTGCTCGACGGGCCGTGGGACGCATTGGAGATCGATACGCCCTTCAGCAATCGCGGCCTCGTCATGGTGACCGAGGGAGAGTGGTCGGAGCCCGGTCGCGAGCAGGGCATTCGCCTGCTCGTGCCCCTCGCCTATGGCGTCGATCCTGCTGATCGCGATCGCGCTCAACTGCGAGCGACGGTCGACTGGATGCTCTCCAAGATGGCGGCCCCCTATATGAACTACGTGCCGCTGATCAACGATGCATCCGAGCGTGATGGACTCATGGATCGCATCGTGAGGGCGAGCGGGACATTCGTGGACGGTCCGCTTTCGGACGTCGACTGGCTGAGTGACCCGGCGACGTCGGCCATCGGGTCGAACCCCCAAGGATTCCCCGGAGTAGGGGCGCTGCGAATCGGGATCCTCGATGAGTGTGAGGAGTCTCGGCAGCGTGCTGTCTTCCGGGATGGTGCGCTCACTCTCATCGACCTACCACCTGGGACGGTCGATGTGTACGCCGGATGGCAGGTCGAGTCCCGTGCCGTGGGCATCATGGGCCTTATGGCGCTGGGGCACCGCAGCCTGATGGCGTTGATCGATGCGCCTGTGGAAGTCGATGAGTTGCGCGAGGAACTCGGAGGGGTGCGAGTAGATGACTAGCAACCTCGCTTCTGCGCAAGATGACGCACAGATCATTCGTGACGTAACCGATGCGCGCTAGAGGACATGGGGGAGTGACATGAGCAAGCGGTACTTCGAGTTCACCGGGGCAGATAACGACCGCGGGACTAGCGCGTCTGCGAAGTTCTGGGAAGTCGAGGTCGACGGCTCCACCGTAGTGGTCCGCTTCGGCAAGATCGGAGCTACAGGGCAGACGACTCGGAAGGACTTCGCGGACGCTGAGGCTGCTGAGGGGGAGGCTGCCAAACTCATCGGCCAGAAGGTCAAGAAGGGGTACGTCGAGACGCCCTCACCGTAGCGACCGGAGGTCCCTCAGTCGCCGCCGAAGAGGCAACTCGCGACCAAGGTGAAGGTCACGAACAGGATGATGAGCAGGAGGCTTCCCGACACCATCGTCGTGAAGCAGTCGTCTCCTCGCCGCCGGGGCGGGGGCGGATCAGTCCATGAGGGCAATGCGGTCAGTCCCTTCCCTGTTTACTAAGTAATGGCGATTACCTGAGCCCAGTCAGGCACCAGGGATTGGGTCGCGAGGTCGCTGAGCACGACGATGACGGAGTCGACCTTGCGCGGCGGTGCCTCGGGCCACGGGGTCGCTCCATCTGTGAAGACGACGATGATGTGGGGCCGGGGGCTGAGCAGTGCCGCTGCAGTCAGACCAGCGCCCATGTCCGTGCCACCTCCGCCCTCGAGGCGAACGGATTCGACATCTCCTTGGCTGCGGACTCTCTGCGGCGCGTAGGCCTCGGCGTCGCATGCAATGACAGTTATTCCACTCGCGACTCCAACGGCCCGGGTGATCCCGACGACTTCCCCGAGGAATGCCCGCAACTCGTCCGGGGATATCGATCCGCTGGTGTCGATGACGCAGGCGACTCGAGGGGGTGCCGGCTGGCGCATCGCTGGGAGGATCACCGCCGATCCTGCGAGGCGCATCGCCTCATGTCTCCGTGAAGGACGCGTGTAGGTGTAATCGCGACGTCCAGCAACCGATGCGAGGTCGCGGCGCATTCGGCTCGCGAGCGCCTCGCGCCAGTCGATCCGCGGGTTCAGTAGTTCCTCAGCCCAGCGCAGCAGGCCCGCCGGCACCGACCCCCTGTCCCGAGCATGGACCAGGACGTCGTGGGCGACGCGGTCCCTGATGATGTCCTGCTGATCGCTGCGCATGCTCGGCGCCTGATCGGAGTCGCTAGAGAGCTCATAGCCACGTGAGCTGCCACCGGAGATGGAGCCGCAGTCCACGGCGCAAAGGAAGTCCTCGGGGTGCTTCTCGTGATGGTCCATGATCGCGAAGAACGCCGCTTCGGTGGACATGCCATCCACGACGCCGTAGGGCTCGAGGTCGGCATATCTCACGGGCGTGACACTGGGCCAAGCCATGCTGCCCTCGTCGAGGACAGCGTTGATCGCGGCATCGCCGGCGTAGTTCCAAATCGGATGCTCGCCTGCCGGGCGCCTGAGGGCGTCGAATCGGTCGGCATGGTCGTGAAGGCAGTGCAGACACTCGTGCAGCAGGACGGTGGCCAGCGCTTCCGGCGGCTCGCCCAGGACGAAGTCGGGCGAATAGTAAAGCCTCCAGCCGCTGTCCACGGCCATCGTTGGCAGGGTCTCGTGGGGGACTTCGACGAGCTTGAAGTTGAAGAGAAGGTTCGACACGTAAGGCCAGCGCTGCTGCGCGATGACGCGCGCCGCCATGATGCGCAAGCGTGCGTCTGTCGACGTCGGAGACGTCACCGTCATATGAGCCGGGCTTCCTTCAGCAGGGGGACGAGGGAGCGCAGGACTTCCTCACGAGGCATGCACCCCTCGGGACGCTCGCGGATCCAGTCGCGGGCGAAGGCCACGGCGATGTCGGGGTGCCCGCTGTTGGCGACGCGCTCGAAGACCCGGCCCGCGGCGTCCCAGCGCTCCCCAGTGAGGTTGCTCCGCACGACAGCGAGGACTCCGGCGCCTAGGACGTAGAGCTGGTCGGCCCGTGACGGCATGACGAACCGGTCTGCGTTGGCGAGGACATCCTCCGGATCCGGTAGGTCGAGGTTGTCGCGGTAGGTGAGGTATTCGGCGCTCGCCCCAGGCCCGATGCATCCGCGGACAAGGAGACGCCGCACTCCTTCGCTCTGTCGAGTCGCGTCAACCCAAGCGGAAAGCGTGGCCGTCATGTCCCAGCTACGCGGGGTGGGGAATGCGCGCCCCTGCTCCGTTGCTGTGCTCGGGATGACGGTCGTCAAGTCGGGCCTGGCTGCAAGGAAACCTGCGAGCCGCACCTTTTCCCGCGTAAGGGCGCTCTCGACTTCGTCGAGCTTGGGAAGCGGCACCTCGTAGTTGGGCCAGCGCCCGGTGAAGCCGTCGCGTACAACTTCGGTGGGGAGCTCCCACGGGAGGTGACAGAAGCGGTTCGCGAGGGGTGGCGCCAGGTCCCATCCGTCTGCGGCCTGCTCGGGCGGATTGGCCGCTGCGACGACCGAGGTGTCCTGGCCCAGATCGCAGTCGCCTGCAACCTTGTCCAGGCTGACGCGCAGGAGCGCCGCCTGGACGCTCGGCGGTGCAGTGTTCACCTCGTCGGTGAAGAGGATCCCGTCCTGCACGTTGCTGAGTCGCTGAGCCCAGTCCGGCGCGACGAGACGTGCGGACCCGTCGGCTATGACTGGCAGGCCGGCGAAGTCCTGCGGCTCGCGGATGCTGGCGAGCAGGATCTCCAGGTGGCGGCTCTGATGTGCCGCGATCGCGCGGATGACCGATGTCTTGCCCTGGCCGGGCGGTCCCCACAGGATCACGGGCACCCGCGCGGCGAGGCAAATAGCGAGCGCTCGGTAGGAAGCCTCGTAATCGGCTGCAGTGGACATCTGACCCCCGTTGACCCACCCGAAGGGCGCTGAACGCCGCTGCGGAACTGTTCGAATTCTAGGTCGGCACCTTGCGGGTAGGGGCGGAGTTCGGCGAGACTGCCAAGGTGGGGATCCAGGTGCGCAGGGCGCGTGATCCCCTGCTTGACGCCGAGTGGGTCGCTGCTCTCGTGGACGGAGGGTTCGGGCCTTCGGTCGAGGGCGACATCGTTCACTTGACCGGAGTGGGCGTGGCACATGGCGATCGCTCAGTGGATGTGGCCATCCAGGCGCTAGACCTCGACGAGCATCGCGTCCTGGAGATCCGAGCCCCGATTCGCTCGCAGGCAGCCACCTTCGAGGTCGCGGCGCTCGCCGCGGTGCGCGGCAGTGGGGCGTGCCACCTGGCCAAGTTCGACGTAGAAGAGCGCCCGGGAGATCAGAGTATTCCCACGCTCTTCGGCCTCGTCGCTCGTTTCCATCTCTTCGCCGACCACCTCTCAGCCGATGAGTTGAGGGTAATGCTGGCGCTCTTCCTCAAGGAAGTGGACGAGATCGACAATGAGCTCGCTCGCATCATGGCCCGTGGATAGCGACACGTGAGATTGGGGGAACTCGCCATGTCCGAGGAA
>CAZLZC010000079.1:0-10073 GCA_964563825.1 uncultured Actinomyces sp. | reverse complement strand
AGGTCCACATCGAGAGGCTGCGCCCAGTGGGCGCGCTCAAAGTCCGATGCCGGCGCCGGGGCGCGCACAGCCACCCGCCGAAGCGGGGCAGTCATCGACGTGACGCCGTAGTCCATTAGTCCTCCTACTGGATGCCGTGCGCCGACATTAGCCCCCCATGCGGGCGAGGATCGAGGTGAGGCGCAACTGGTTGTAGCGAAGCACGAGGAAGAAGACCATGTTGCCGATGAAGACGATGCAGAACCACAGCAGGATCAGCTGCCAGGGGTTGAAGGGCACGATCAGCAGGAAGGTGAAGGCGGAGAGGAAGTGCACCCACTCCCCCCGGCGCACCTCAATGAGATAGGCACGCAGGCTTGCCACATCGATGCCGAAGAGGCTGGATTTGCTCTCCCCGCCAAGCCATGACCCGCCCTCCGGCAGCCACTTGGCAAACCACGGGATACCGACACGGCGGTAGATGCGGATGCGATCCCAGCGTGTGAGCCGCAAAGGACCGCGATCGCGGTCGAACCACCGATCGGGGCAGCGGGGGGCCACGAACCCGATGAGGACTGCGCAGGCAGCGAGGATGAGGAAGTCGATGATGCCGAGGCGAAGCATCTGTGCACCATCCATGTCGCCTCCCTCGTCGCTCGAAGCTCGCGAGCAGGCTACCCGCGAGCGCCCGGCGAGCCGCGAAAGCGCGGGCTATCTGGAAAACGACGTATGGCGCAAGTCAGAGACCTAGCATCACGGGGTGGCAATGTCCCGTCGTCGATTCATCGCAGCCGCATCAGCTCTTGCCGCTTCGTGGGGGGTATCGCTCGAGACGATGGGTCGCGCACTCTCCGCACCCCTGCGAGCCACCGACGCACCCACCACACTCCTGCAGACCATCAAGTTCTCCGCCCAGCCGGTCCGCGGCAACTACCGCACGCTGCTCGCGGGTGCTGGCGAGGAATTCATCCCCCGCTTCGATCTCCTGGGGCGGACGGCCGACGAGGCACGGGTGCGGTCGCGCCGCTCCCTCTACTACTTCGCGCACCTGTCGGACATCCACGTGATCGACGCTCAGACGCCCGCAGTCATGGATGCCAGCCAGAGCATCGCGCCCAAACTCTTCGCCGATGCGTGCAGACCCCAGGAGACGCTTACGGTGCACGTCCTCGCTTCGATGGTGGACGCCGTGACCGCATCGCAGGCCAGTCCGGTCACCGGAGCGCCGCTGGCCAGCGCGGTGAGCACCGGTGACAGCGCCGACAACCTGTCCCACCTGGAGGCCCGGTGGTACATCGACATCCTCGACGGTGGCGACGTGCTCGCCAACAGCGGTGCGGCCGGCGTCTACGAGGGGGTCCAGGCCTGGCCGGAGGCGACGTTCGCGTACCACCCGGAGGATCCCGCGGGCGATGTCTTCGGCCCCTTGGGATACCCCACCGTGCCCGGAATGCTCACGGCCGCAGTGAGCACTCCCGTGCAGAGCCAGGGACTTCCCGTGCCGTGGTACGCCGTCTACGGCAACCACGATGCGACCTTCCTGGGAACCTTCCGCCCAGACCCCACGCTCTTCGCCTGGGCCGTGGGCGATCGCAAGGCGGCGACCGCCGAGGGGCTCGTGTTCAACTGGCTCCAGGGCTACGCCAGTGATCTCAGCGCGGCGCAGATGGCAGCCAACGCGATTCGCCAGCAGTTCGGGCTGCTCCCGGGAATCAGGGCGGTCACCCCCGATCCCGCGCGCAGGCTTCTCGAGCGCACCGACTTCATGCAGGCGCATCTCGACTCGCCCGCGGTGCCAGGACCGGTCGGCCACGGGTGGACCCAGGCCAACATCGACACCGGCCAGACCTGGTGGAGTGCCGACCTCACTCCCTACCTCCGCGTCTTCGGACTCGACACGTGCAACATGGCATCCGGCGCCGACGGCGCGGTGCCTGAGGATCAGTTCACCTGGCTCGAGGCCCAACTCGCCCAGTGCGAGACCGAGGGCCAACTCGCCATGGTGTGCAGCCACCACAACTCCCTCACTCTCGATAACGACGCCAAGCCGGTGTGGGGCGGACAGCGCCTAGTGCACGCCGAGGAGTTCGTCGCGATGCTCATGCGCTATCCGGTCTGCATCGCATGGCTCAACGGCCATACGCACGTCAACACCATCAAGGCCCATCCTCGTGAGGGTGGGGCAGGGGGCTTCTGGGAGATCACGACGGCGTCCTGCGTCGACTTTCCTCAGCAGCAACAGCTCGTCGATGTGGTGGACAACCGCGACGGCACGATGTCGATCTTCGTCATCGCCCTAGATCATGCGGCTCCACCCACATGGGCACAGGGCGATCTGAGTCAGACGGGTCTGGCCTCGCTCAGCCGCGAGCTCGCCGCCAACTATCAGCTGTCCAATCCCACTCTGCTTGCCGGATCGGCGCTCGATCGCAACGTCGAACTGCTCATGCCCGCTCCGTTCGACCTGTCGGCCATCACGGACGTGGCTGTCGAGGCCGAGCAGATGAAGGCACGGGCCCAGCTCGTGGCCCACAGGGGTGCAGCATGAGGCGCTCGATCCTTGCACTGGCATCGGCCGTTGCCGCCACGATGCTTGCCGGGTGCTCCCAGGTGGCGTCCCTCACTCCGGTGGGAGAGAGCAGCATCACCAGCGTGCGTAGCGCAGCGAACAACGTGCTCGTGGACCAGGAGGTGCCGATCCTCGTCGCACCCGACTGCACGGCAGTGGACTCCGGCTTCACCTGCGTCGGCTCCACCATCGATGGTGCCGAGATCCTGGTCACAGCAGCAGGCACAGCGCCCTACGACATGACGGTCTCCGTCGGGGGCTCGGTGATCTTCGAGGGCAACGCTCAGGCTGTCCTCGACGCGGCCGTTCTGGAGGGCTCATGAGCACCGCGGTGGAGCACGCATCGCTCTATCGCGTGAGTGTGCTCGCCACCGGCTTTGCGCGCATGTGGCGTGCATGGCGTGTGCTTCTGCCGGTGGTGGTCGTCAACGCCCTCGCGCAGGGCATCCTGCTGCTCTCCGGCGTGCTGCCCTACCTGACGATCGTGTTCGTCCTCACCGCCCTGCTGTCCTTCGTCATCCTCGTCGCGTCCTTCGGCCTCATCGCAGCGGCGATGCTGCAGGCGGTCGAGGGGCCCGTGTCGGCGGGTGCAGCAATCGACACGCTTCGCGATCGCACGTGGCCGCTCCTCGCCTGGTCCCTTGGCCTGGTCCTCGTGGCCATCGCCGGCTTCGCTATCTACGTCGTACCCGGCTTCATCGTCCTCGCCCTCACGCCCTACCTGCTCCTCGCCGTCGTCGACGGTCAGCGCAACCCGATCGCGGTCAACTTCCGCACCATCGGGGCACGCTGGGGCCGCTGGCTCATCACCGTCGCGATCATGGGAGCCATCTGCTTCATCATGTGGTTTCTGTCAGCCCTCGACGGGTTCTTCGTCACCGGTGCGCCGGGTGCGATCATCGCCTGGCTCGTGCTCGGACTGGTCTCGGCATGGTTCACCTGCGCCTGGTCGCTGATCTACCGATCGGTGAACCTGCGCTAGACCAGCCGCCTTGCTCGGCGGAGGGAGTGGGATTTGAACCCACGGAGACGGGTTACGCCTCAACGGTTTTCAAGACCGTCGCCTTCGGCCGCTCGGCCATCCCTCCTTGCCGGATGCACGCACCCGACCGCATCACCCTACCGGGTGGCATTCACTCAGTCGGTGTGACGAACTCCACCGCGGTTGGCGCTACGGCAATGATCGCCCAGGTGCCGCGATCATCGGCCGTCGTCACTCGGTACGACGGCAGGATGAGCAGCGTGCCGTCGGGCTGCCAGTACTGAGCGAGGGACAGCTCTGCTCCGGTCGCCAGCATCGGGTCCCAGTAGACCTGCACGCGCCTGGGGTCCCCCTGAGGCACGCTGGTGGACTCATCCGGAGACGCGGTCACGTCATCGCGGGCCTCTGCCATGGGGACGACGCCGCCGTAGTCGAGGGGTGTCGGACCGAAGGCTGAGAAGCGAGGATCGGTAGAGCGGGTGACGGCCGTGCGCGCGCCGACGATGGGGTAGGACGGCACCTGCTCGAGACCGGCCGCGAAGCCATTGGCCCAGGCCACCTTCTCGCCGGCGAAGGTGAAGCTCCACGACAGTTGCGTGCGCTGGCCGTCAATACGCTGCCAGGCAGTCACCCAGGTCGTGTAGTCGTCCGAGCCCGACTCCCACTCGACATCGATGCCGTCGACCGCCTGATCGGTCACACCGAGGCTGGCGAGGATCTTGCGCGCCTGGCGCACAGCATCTCGCTCGGAGATGGGCGCCACGTCGGGCTTGCATGCTTCCGGGGCACCGGGCTCGGAGCCGGACGACGTCGAAGCCGAGCCGTCGGCGGGGGCGGGCTGAGGCTCCGCCGTGACGCCGCAGTCCCATGGATTGATGGTGGGGTCGGAGAAGGACCACGACACCGTCGCGTCCTCGCCAATCCAGATCGCGGGGCCGGTGCCGTCGACGCTGCCGACCACCCAGCCGTAATCCTGCTTCGTCGGCTCTCCGGGGATGCCGAACGCCGCGCCGAGTTGGCGGGCCAGCGCCTCCAGATCGATGCCCTCGGCATCGAGGCGGTAACCCGGGGCCGTGCCGGGCTCATCGGTGAGATCAGGTCCGGGAAGCATCGAGGTGCCGTAGCCGGGATAGATCATCGCCTTATCCGCCATGGGAGCGCCTGCGGCTGCGGACATCGACTCGGGCGAACCCATCGGCGCGTTGGCCGCGGACTGGCCCGCAACGACCGGGATGGGCGGCGAGGCGGTGCCCACGACCGGGAGCGACTCCTCGGCAGGAGGTGCCGCGACGACGTCGCTGGAGGGCGCGCTCACTCGACCGACCGCGACTCCTGCGAGCGCGACGCCCGCGAGGAGCGCCACACTTGCCGCCACCGCGCCGACGGTGACCGCCGTACGACGACGCCGCATGGGCACGACGGTCGACTGTTGCACTGCGCGCGTGCGGATGGCATCGAGGTCTGGCTCCGGGGCCCCCTGGGCCGGGTCAGCATCGTGCAGTTGTGCGATCGGATCGAGAGTGTCGTCAGCCATGGTGGCCTCCTTCCACCCTGTCTATGTCAGCCGGCGGGCATTCCTTGCACACCGGCGAGGGATTCCTCGAGTCTCGATCGGGCGCGTGAGAGGGCAGCGGCCGCTCCCCCCTCGCTGATGCCCAGGGCGGCGGCGAGTTGAGCCCCGTTGAGCCCCTCCCATGCCACCAGGCGCAGCACCTCACGGTCGCGTGCAGAGATAGCCCTCCACGCCTCTGCGAGGGCGGCGTTGTCCGACACGATCTCGGCCGGATCCGCTTCATCGATCGCGTCGAGCTCGCCCAAGTCCGCGACGAGCACATCCTGCGGGTGCCGGCGATAGTTGGCGAGCACACGCCGGGCCACGGCGTAGAGCCAGGGAAGTTCGGTCCCGGTTGGCACGTCGCCACGGCGGCGCCAGGCCACGACGAGGACGTCGGCCGTGAGGTCGTCGGCGGTCGAGGCGGGATCGGCACTGCCGATGAGGCGCCGGTAGAGGTAGCGGCGCACGTCCACGGCGTAGGCGTCGACCATCTCCTCAAGCGTCACCGCTGCCCCTTCCCGTGCGTCCGGATGTGCGACGCACCTGCGAGTCTGCCGGATCCCCTAGGAGAAGCCGAGTCTGCCCGCGTCCTCGGGTCGGTCAATATCTGCGGAAGCCGACCACTGGTCGATGATGGAGACGACCGTCAGCGGCCTCAGATCGTCGAGCACCTGACGGATCGGCATGTCTCGGCCAGTTCCGTACGCCGCGAGGACGCCCTTCAGTGGCTCCACGGCGTAGATCGCGGTCATCGGCTGCTCGCGGCCAGCTGGATCCGTGACGACGGCGGCTGCCGCATCGTCGATGACCCGGCGCAGGGCCTCGACGGCAAGGCCGCCCACGGGGGCATCGCCGGCCAGCACGGCCACATGCGTGACATCGTCGGGCAGGTATGCGACCCCGGCGATGAGCGCTGCGCACGGACCACCGCCTGGCGGATCCTCACGCGCCCAGACCACATCCGCACCCAGTGACCGCTGCGGGCCGACGACGACGACAGGATCAGCGATCTGCGCCACTCCCGCCACGGTGACGTCGAGCAGACCGCGCCCCTGCGCATCGCGTAGCGCGAGCTTGTCCGCGCCGAAACGGCGGGCCTCGCCGCCCGCGATGACGATTGCGGCTAGGGAGCCCACTCCGGCTTCCGCTTCTCCAGGAAGGCCGTCATGCCCTCACGCGCCTCACTTGACGTGAAGAGCCCCGCCGAGACTTCCGCGGTCCATGCGAAGGCATCCTCACGCGGCATCGCCGGCACGCGGCGCAAGAGTTCCTTCGTGCGCGCGATCGCTTCGGGGCCGCCCTGCACCAACTGATCGACGTACGCCGCGACAGCGGCGTCAAGCGCCTCCGGCTCGACGACCTGCGTCACCAGTCCCGCGGAGAGGACGCGGTGCGCACTGACACGTTCGCCGGTGAGCAGGAGCTCCTGGGCGTCGCGGCGATGCATGACCTGCAGGCACACCACCGAGATGATCGCCGGAGCGACACCGACGCGAACCTCGGTGAAGGCGAAGCGTGCATCCTCTGATGCGATGGCGAGATCGCACGCCGCCACGAGGCCGTTGCCACCGCCTGCGACGTGGCCCTGCACGCGACCGATGATCGGCTTGGGGTGATCGAGCATCGCCACGAGCACATCGACGAGCCCGCTCGTGCCTCCCGACGCGAAGCCGCCACTGGTCGCCGCGACCGCCCCCGCCAGGTCAGCCCCGGAGCAGAAGGTCGTGCCGCTACCCGTGAGAACGACGACGCGCACGGTCGGGTCACCCGCGGTCGAGCGCAGATGCTCGAGCAGCAGCGCCATCGACTCGGCATCGAGCCTGTTCTTGGCGTCCGGACGATCCAGGGTGATCGTCGCTACTCCTGCCTCGATGACGCAGGTGACGGGAGCACTCACTTCTTGCCCATGCCCTCGAGCATCGAGATGACACGCAGCATGACCTCGTCGGCACCGCCGCCGATCGACACGAGTCGCGCGTCGCGGAAGTAGCGAGCCGCCCACATCTCCTCGGCGTAGCCCATACCGCCGTGGAACTGCACACATGTGTCGGCGACCTCGCGCACGAGTCGACCCGTCTTGAGCTTGGCGACCGTGGCCTCGCGGGTGACGTCCTGGCCCGCCATGTACTTGTCCGCGGCGTACTGCAGGAAGCCGTCGAGTGTGTCGACGTCGGCATAGAGCTCGGCCAGTCGGTATTGAAGATGCTGATTGGCAAGCAGCGGCTTGCCGAAGGCGATGCGCTGCTGGAGATACTCCTTGGTGCGATCGAGTGCGCGGCGTGCGCCTGCAACGGCGATGTAGGCACCCACGAGTCGCTCGTCTTGGAACTGCGCCATCTGCTGCTGGAAGCCTCGATCAGGCTCGCCGATGGTGTTGCTCACCGGCACGCGTACGGCGTCCAGCACGATCTCGGCCGTGTCGCTGCAGCGGTTGCCCATCTTCTCGATCTTGCGTCCCACACTGAAGCCGGGCGTGGTCGTGGGCACGATGATGAGGCTCATGCCGTGGTAGTCACCTGGCTGCGAGTCAGGGTCGGTCCGTGCGAGCAGGCAGAGCCAATCGGCCTGCGTGCCGTTGGTGATCCACATCTTTCGCCCGGTGATCACCCAGTCGTCGCCCTCTCGCACGGCGCGCGTGCGGATGCCGGCGACGTCGGAGCCTGCATCGGGCTCGCTGACGGCGATGGAGCACACCAGATCACCACGCAGCGTGGGCTCGAGGTAGGTCCGCTTGAGTTCGTCCGAGCCGTAGCGCGCGAGCGCCGGGGTGGCCATTGAGGTCTCGACGGCGATCGCCATGGGCACCCCCGCGCAGTCCATACGCCCAAGTTCCTGCGCCAGCACATAGGTGAAGGAGTGGTCTGCACCGCCACCGCCGTACTCCGGGTCGTACTCAAGTCCGAGGGCCCCGAGCTCGGCGAACTTGGGGAAGACCTCGTGCGCCGGGAAGATGCCGGCCTCCTCCCACTCGTCGACGTGGGGGTTGATTTCCTCGTCGATGAGTCGCCGCAGCGACTTGCGGAACTGCTCGTGCTCCTCCGTGAACTGCATCAGTCACTCCCTAGTCGGTCGTTCTCAGGTCGAGGGCTCCCGCCCACAGGTGAGTCAGGGTCGCGACGGCCGTCGCCTCATCGTGGTCTTCACCGCGTCCGAACCAATGGCGCGCGAATCCCTCCACCATGGCGCACAGTGCTGCGGCTGCCGCATGGGCGTCGAGATCGGCGCGGGCCTGTCCATCAGCCTGGAGATGACGGATGGTCGCAGCGACGCGCTCGACGTGTGCCGCGCGAAGTCCTGCGAGCACACGTCGGAACGTCTCATCAGTCGTGGCCGCCTGCTCCACCACCTCGAGTAGGCGTGCATGCTCGCGATAGGCATCGAGGTAGCGGCGATTGGCCAGGTCGATGCGCGCGATCGCGTCATCCACCTCGGGGGTGCTCAGCGATGCATAAAGACCATCCACCAGGGATTCCACGACCGCCATGAGCACGGACTCCTTGGTGGCAAACCACGTGTAGACGGTGCCGTGGCTCACGCCGGCGGCCTCGGCGATGTCGCCCATGCGCGTGCCGTCGTAGCCCCGCTCCTCGAAGACTCCGCGCGCCGCGACGACAAGGGCGTCACGGGTGCGCCGGCCACGGTCGGTGACGGGGACAGCACTCATGACAGATCCGTCCCGGGCTCAGGCACGAGATGTGCGGGGACATCGACGAGGCGCGCACGCAGGTGCTCAGCGAGTCCCTTGGCCTGGGGGTCGCTACGTGCGTTCTCCGCGACACCCCGGCCGAGCAGACCGTGGATGACGATGTTGACAGCATGCAGGTTGGGCAGGTGATGCACATCGACGCCCAGGAGAGCGGCCTCCGGCAAGAGCGTGCGGACCCGGTCGGGGGTGAGCAGGTCAGCGAGCCAGGCATACGTCGCATCGCGGTCAGGCACGCCTGCCGGGATCCACACTCCGATGTTGGCCGCGCCTCCCTTGTCGCCGCTGCGCGCACCGGCCACACTCCCCAGCGGGACTCGCACCGTTTCACCAGCGTCGGGCGGACTTGATCGCTGCACGGTTGCGTCCCACACGACGGGGACCTCAGCGAGGAGATGGGGGCGCACGTCAACGGGGGTGCCATCGACCACGACGACGGGGCGCGCCGCGCTGCGCTCGACGGTCGTGGGCCAGTAGACGCCGTACGGCGTGCCCTCACCGGGTGGCGCGGTCGGGAACATTCCCGGGTACGACGCGAGCGCTGACTCGACGACAGCCGTCGTAAAGGGCTTGCCGACCGCCTTGGGGTTCCCATCGCGCACAGTGAGTCGCAGCAGCGACTGAGCGTCGGCTAACGATGCCGGATCCTCCACCGTCGCAGGCGACCAATCGACATCGAGTTCGCGCAACGCGAGCGTGGACCGGCTCGCCCGCGTCGCAGCCGAGATGCCCGGCTCCAGGGCCTCGGTGAGGGATAAGCCCGTGATCGTGCGCAGGGCGAGGTCGGCCTTCGCCTGCGCATCGAGCCCCGTGACAACCAGGGTCATCGCATTGCGGAAGCCGCCGAGATAGTTGGCGGCAACCTTGAGGCGCTCGGGCGGTGTCTCGCCGCGCACGCCACTGATGCGCACACGATCCGGGCCTTCTTGGCTCAAGGTGATGGAGTCGAAGCGGGCGGTGGCATCCGGATTGGCGTACGCCGTTCCGCCTATTTCGTAGAGCAATTGAGCGGTCACGGTCCCCACCGTCACGGCGCCGCCTGTGCCCGCGTGCTTCGTGATCACGCTCGACCCATCGTCAGCGACCTCTGCGATCGGGAAGCCGACATGCTCCATGCCGGGCAGACGGTCGAAGAACGAGTAGTTGCCCCCGGTGACCTGGGCACCGCACTCGATCGCGTGCCCCGCGACGACCGCGCCCGCGAGGCGGTCGAGCATGGCGGTGTCTCCCGCAGCGGCATCGGCGTAGGACCAGCCATGCCACCACGCGGCCGGTCCCACGACCA
>CAZLZC010000078.1:0-10075 GCA_964563825.1 uncultured Actinomyces sp. | reverse complement strand
GCCGTGCCGGGGTTACGGATCGCAAGCCCGCGCACCCTGCTCGACGTCCTTGATGCCCTCGGGCGTCAGTAGTGCAGGAGGTACTCCTGCACCTCCCATGCGGTGACCTCACGCGTCGCCGGATCATCGGCCGCCTCGGAGTAGCGGCGCACCTCGTCGGCCTTCATCGTGACGAAGGTGTCGACGAAGGTCTTGCCGAGCATGCCCTTGAGTACGTCGTCGGCATCGAGTGCCGCTAGCGCATCCTCGAGCGTCATGGGCAGCACCTGTGCGGCGTCGTCCTCGTACGTCCAGCCCTCGAGTGCAGGCGGCGGGGTGAGTTCGCGCCGGATGCCATCGAGCGCGGCCGCGAGGATCGCCGCGGAGATGACATAGGGGTTGGCGGCACCATCGCCGATGCGCATCTCCAGGCGCGTGCCACGCCCGCGCTCCGGCGGGATGCGCACCATGGTCGAGCGGTTGTCCAGGCCCCAGTTGTTGCGGTACGGCGCAAGCGTGTCGGGGCCGAGTCGCTTGAAGGCGTTGACCGTCGGGTTGCTCAGCGCCGAGAGCGCGGGCGCGTGCTCGATGATGCCGGCGATCATAGACAGAGCGATCGGCGTGAGCTCGCCGTTGGCGTCGCACATGATGTTGTCACCGCCGCGCTCCACTGAGAAGTGCATGTGGAAGCCGCTGCCGCCCTCATCGTTGAATGGCTTGCCCATGAAGGACGCGAGGAAGCCCTGACGGGCGGTGATGTCCTTGATCGCGGTCTTGAAGATGAAGGTGCGATCGGCTGAGAGCATGGCGTCGGCGTGCCAGAGATTGATCTCGTACTGCGACGGCGAGAACTCGTGATTGCCCGCAAAGGCGCCGATATCGAGCTTGTCGCACATGCGCAGCGTGTGCAGGAAGTAGCCGTGCGGGTCGACCATCGCGCCGGTCGTGTAGACGAGGCCCTTGTGATCGAAGGTCCGCTCCCAGCGGCCGTCGCGCTCCGCCATCACGTAGTACTCCAACTCGGGGCCGG
The DNA here is from genome assembly GCA_964563825.1 of uncultured Actinomyces sp. Lineage (GTDB taxonomy): Bacteria > Actinomycetota > Actinomycetes > S36-B12 > S36-B12 > Mxb001. The sequence goes on along the minus strand of CAZLZC010000078.1, from coordinate 9,066 downwards.
TCACGGGAGTGAGCCCGAGCTCGGAGTAGCCGTCGATGACGCCCTGCAGCACCGAGCGAGGCGCGGTCGGGTGCGGTGAGCCGTCGGGCTCGTAGACGTCGGCGACGACGTACGCGACGCCCGGCTCCCAGGGGATGTCACGGATCATCGACGGCACGATCTGCGTCACCAGGTCGGGCAAGCCATCCGAAACAGACCCGTGGCCGTCGAGCACATCGCCCTGGGTCGTGGTCACCCACACGCCCTGGCAGAAGGTCGGGCCGTGGCCCAGCGCACGCTCCATCTGCGTGACGAGCATGTCCTTGGACCGGGTGATCCCGAGCACGTCGGAGTAGAGGACGCGCAGGACGTCGATGCCGCGGGCCTGGAGGCCGGCGCGGAGATCCGCAAGGTCGAGCGGACGGTGGGAATCCATGGTTGACTCCGATCGTTCGGGTACGAACGGATCGTATGGGAGGATTCCGCCGTGCGTGTCCTGTTTCTTCAACATGACCACGTGAGCCCCCCCGGCCCGGTGGCCGAGCGCTTCGCCCAGAGGGGTTTCGAGGTCGTCGAATCCGTCGTGGTGCCCCGAGATCGCTTCTTCTCCCCCGACGTCGACTTCGACTTCCCGGAGGTCGGCGAGCACGATGTCGTCGTACCCATGGGTGCGCCCTGGGGCGCGTGGGAAGACGACCGGATCGGCACATGGCTTAAGCCCGAACTCGACTGGCTTCGCGACCTCCAGCGCAACGACGTACCCATCCTCGCGATCTGCTTCGGAGCACAGGCGCTGGCCCGCGCGCTTGGCGGCTCAGTGGCCCCCGGTCCTCGCGCGGAGATCGGCTACACCTGGATCAACTCCGATGACCCCGAGCTCGTGCCCAATGGTCCGTGGTTCCAGTGGCACTACGACCGCTTCACCGTGCCACCCGGGGCCGTGGAGGTCGCGCGCAATCCGCGCGCTTCGCAGGCATACGTCATCGGTCGCTCACTCGCGGTGCAGTTCCACCCCGAGGTCACGCCCGCATGCCTGGAGGGCTGGCTCGACGAGGGTGGCGTCGCCGAAGCAGAGAAGGACGGCATCGATCCCGCGGAGCTCATGGCGGGCACCGTGCGCGAGGAGCCGGCCGCCGTCGCGCGTGCCCATGCGCTCGTGGATTCCTTCCTCGACCGCGTCGCCGGCAACCCCTGATTCCCACCTCCCCTCATGCGGCCATCAGCTGCCTCACTGGGGGACAATGGCTTCATGTTCGCCGTACGCCGCATCTCTGCTCTCGCCCTGCCCGCTGTCGCTGCGGCCGCTCTCTCCGCGAGCCTGCTCACGTCACCGGTCTCCGCCGCTCCGGCGCCACGCGTCGACGTGCCCGCTCCTGAAGCCGGCACGTGCTGGAACTACGCCTACAAGCAGGCGAGCCTCAAGACCTACACGGGCACACCTATCGACTGCGCTGAGCCGCACACCGTCGAGACGGTCATCACCCTCGACGTGCCCAAGGACGTCGCGGCCAAGGGCAACAACAGTCGCGAGCTCGTGCTCTGGGTCGACGCGCGCTGCCAGGTCGAGGTCAATCGCTACGCCGGAGTGGCCAAGCCCGACGTCGCTGCGCCCGGCACGCGCACCTGGTACCTCTGGTACACCCCGACGGTGAAGCAGTGGAAGTCCGGTGCGCACTGGGTGTCGTGCGCAGCCGCATCGGTGCCCTCGGATGAGAAGCGCCGGGGCAAGCTCGTCCCGGTGGCGGGCTCGATCGCTGGCGCAGCCGATCTCTCGAAGCCGATCACGTTCAAGACGGACTACGGCACGGGCACCTACGCCTACCGCAAGCCGATGACCGCCATCGCCGATCGCCCCTACCCGGGCAGCAAGCTCCAGAACAGGGCGGCCTCCTTCTGCGAGAAGGAGCTCGGGCACAAGAAGTTCTTCTGGTACGGCCCCAGCGAGACCGAGTGGGTCGAGGGCTACACCGCCGTGCGGTGCTACTCCCTCAAGAAGTCCTAGTCGCCGCCCCCAAGCGCGCCCCAAACTCGCGAGTGTCGAGTTGCGGGCGGGAATTATGCCGATGTCAGCCCGCTACTCGACACTCGCGGGATCCGGGATGCACAGCGCCGAGTCCCGCCAAGCGTCCACAGCGCGAGCGAGGGCCTCACATGCTCAAGCCCCCTGGGCGACCCTGCCCGCATGTCCTCGGAATCTGCTTCGTCGACTCCGGCTGCCCACGGTGCCCGAGTGGTCACGGACCGGACTCGTGCGCAGTTCACGCGCGGCTACTGGAAGCCCAGCCGCGGAGTTCGCCTACCCGAGGATGAGCGCAGCATCATCGCCCAGTGCGCGGCTCTCGCGCTCGTTGCACATAGGGCCGTGGTCTTCTCGAGTCTGACCGCCGTCACCCTCTGGGAAGGGGTCGAGAGCAGAGGCTCGGACATCGAAGTGACCGTAGGAGCCGACAATCCGCTGATTCAGCGTCCACATGTGATCTGCCGCCGGCGCGATCTCGACGACCGCGACATTGCGTGGGTGAAGGGTCTGGCTGTCACCACACCGCAGCGGACCTTCGTGGATGTGGCGCGCCTCCTGTCGCTGCCGAGGCTTATCGCCGTGGGCGATGACTTTGTACGTCGTGGCTTGTGCACTCGCGCACAACTCGAGGAAGTCGTCCAACGCATGACAGGGCAGAGGGGCGTCAAGCGCGCCCGCCAGGCGATCCCCCTGATCGATCCTCGGTCCGAGTCCCCACGGGAGTCCATCGTGCGGATCCTGCTCCACGAGCGAGGCTTCCCTCCGCCCACGCCGCAGGTGAACATCTTCGACGCGAAGGGACAGTTCATCGCCCGAGGGGATCTTGTCTATGAGAAGGAGCGCATCGTCATCGAGTACGACGGGGAGCACCACCTCAGCCGAGAGACTCAGGCCAAGGACGCCTCACGTCGCGGCAAGCTCGCGGTCAATAACTGGCTCATCGTCACCGTTGTGGCAGAGGACGTTTCCCGCCCTGAGCGGCTCGTGGCGAAGGTCCAGGCTGCACGCGACGCCCGAGCAGCCCACCCCGTCCCTCCGAGTGTCGAGTAACGGGTCGAAATCGCAGGATTTCCCACCCGTTACTCGACACTCGGCGTTGCTTACTTCAGGGACACCTTCACCGGGAAGCGCTTGATCCCATTGACGAAGTTGGATCGCAGCCGCTCGACTGGACCGGCGTGCTCCACGAAGTCGACACGCGAGAGCAGGTCCTCAAACATGATCGTGATCTCCATGCGGGCCAGGGAGTTGCCCAGGCACATATGCGGGCCGCCGCGACCGAAGGCCATGTGTTCGTTGGGCTTGCGCGTGACGTCGAAGACATAGGGATCGGGGAAGACGGCCTCATCCCGATTGCCGGAGGCGAACCACGTGACGACCTTGTCGCCTTCCTTGATGGTGGTGCCGCGCACCTCGACGTCGCGGGTCGCCGTACGACGGAAGTGGTAGACCGGACTGGCGTAGCGCAGGAACTCCTCGACCGCCCAGGGAATGAGTGACGGATCCTCTTGAAGGCGACGCATCTGATCCGGATGCTCGATGAGGTTGTTCATCGTGTGGCTGATCGTGTGGCGGGTTGTCTCGTTGCCCGCGACGACGAGGAGCAGGAAGTAGGCGTGGAAGTCGTCCTCGCTGAGCGGCTTGCCATCCATCGGCGTGGCATTGACCAGGGTCGACACGAGATCGCGACCCTCGCCGCCGAGGCGCTGCCGCTTGAGTTCGTCGCCGTATGCCCAGACCTCGAGCGCAGCAGGCGAGCGGAAGGGCAGCATGCGGTACTTCTCACTCTCGGGATCCGAGGCCAGCACGTCGGCATGCTCCGGGTCGGTGTTGCCCACCATGCGGTTGCCCCAGGCGATGAGTTGGGGGATATCGGCATCGGGTACGTCGAGCATCCGCGCAAGCACCCGGATGGGGAAGTCGGCCGCGACATCCGCGACGAAGTCGAATTCACTCTTCGCGAATGCTGCGTCCAGAGTCGAGGCCGTCAGACCGCGCAGGAAGGTCTCGTAGCCCGCGAGCGCACGCGGAGTGAACTCCCCTTGCATGAGCTTGCGCAGGGCACGATGGCGCTCGCCGTCGGTCTCCAGCATGGACTTGCGCACGCGTAGCTGATCGTCATCGAGTTCCTCGAGATTGACGGCGCCCACCTCGGACGAGTAGGTATCGGTGTCACGCAGCACGTCCACGATGTCGTTGTAGCGGGTGATGGACCAGAAGCCCTTGTTGCCGTCGGGCTCGACATCCCAGTGCACCGGGTCCTCCGCGCGCAGCGCGTCGAAGGTCGCCCACGGCGGTCCGGCCTCGAAGAGATCAAGATCAGCGAGGGTGACGTCGGACTTCACGGACATGGAGCCTCCCGAGATCGTGGCACCCGATCGTTCGGGCCCTAACTATCTCCGATAGTGCCAGATGTTCGGGCCCGAACGGAAGGTTCTGCGAGACTTCCGCCATGGCTGGCCCGCACACCTTGGCCGAGACCGAGCGGCAGGTGGCCGACCGGATCGGGGATCTCACCCTGGACTACGAGGCGATGGCCGTGGTCTCCAACCTCTTCCGGGCTGCCAACGCCGTGCGCAATCACCTCGAGCGCAGCGTTCTGGCACCGGCCGACCTCACCTGGACGGCGTTCGTGGTGCTGTGGGTCGTCTGGATCTGGGACCGGGCGGAGACCCGCACGATCGCAGCGGAGGGCGGCTTTTCCAAGGCCACCCTGTCCGGCGTGCTCACCACCCTCGAGAGCCGTGGGCTCGTCGAGCGCTCCCGCAGCGAGACCGACGGTCGCCTAGTCGACGTGACGCTCACCCCGGCGGGCACCAAGCTCATGCGCTCGCTCTTCCCGAAGTTCAACGCCGAGGAGCGGGCGATCACGCGCCATGTGGATGACCTCGGCAGCGCCGCCGCCGTGCTGCGAGCACTCACCCTCGCTACGGAATAGCCATGCGGCAGATTCCGACCGGAGTTCAAGGCCGAGCCGGCCTTTCCTATGGGAGCCCTCGCTCAGGACTACTTGAACGTCTTGTTCATGAAGCCCTTGAAGATCCGCTCCTCAAATGATCGAACTCTCCACCTCGGCGAGCACGACGGCCTCCTTCGATACGCCGCTACCCTTCGCGATACCCGCAGCGCGATGCCATCCGAATCCGGCTGCGTCACTCCAGGTATTTGCCCACCCACTTCCACTGCTCCTGGGTCAGAGTCGGCCCAAAGCTCCCGTGGGGCATATCAACCTTGACGCCCTCGCCTATCGAAGATGAGCTCTTGGCGAAGAGATCCTCGACGTGGGACGAGCCAGAGAGTTGCGCAACCTTGGGGGTCGTCGCAGACGGCAACGCGACTGCCTTGCCAGTACCGAGACCCTCGAACATGTCCGCCACGCTGCCCAGGCTCGCCCGATCGACCCCTCGTGCCTTCCCGGCCGACTGCGCAGCCTTCTTGGCTGCCTTGTAGTAGATAGCTGGCGGAAAGAGGTAGACGAGAGCCGCATCGGTCTTGGGCGTACCTGAAGTACCCAACGTTGCCGCCCTCGCCGCCCTCTGCTTGAGAAAGTACGGGCCGTTTGATCCCAGGTAGAGCGCCCAACTGGCGTACGCGGTCAGAATCGATGCTCCCACCGCTGCGGCAATCGCCCCTCCTTGGCTGTCCGTCGATGCCTTGACAGCGAGATAGGTGCCATAGCCGGTCGCTGCAATACCCGCGGTATTCCAGATGACGGTGCCGATATCGAAGCCGAGCCGTGCGCTGTTGGAGAGCTTGTTCGTCTGCGCCAGGATCTGCGGGCTTTCCGCCTGGAGTAGTTTGCGAACACCGGTGAGCTGGCCGAGGCGACCGCCAATCAGTCCGCCAAGGAGGGTGGCCAGGACGCCGGAGCCGGCGATGATGCCACCGACAGCCTCGTCCGACATGCGGCCCGACGAGTCCTGCGAATTGATCGGGTCGCCGTTGGTGTAGGAGTAGAGGTTGGTGCCGGAGTCGACGACCGGGTCCGGCGCCAGGAAGACCCCGAGGTAGGGCTGGTAGGGCCGGGCCCCGAGCATCGTGATCGACGACGTGCCGGGCAGGGTCTCCTGACCGGATCCGGCCGCCCACAGGCGCTGCGGCAGCACCTGATCGGACGTGACGTCGGCCGCCGAAGGCGCCACGAGCGGCTCGCCGTACGGACCGAATCGCGGGGCCACGCCCACCGCTTCGCCCGGGGCGGCCGCCGTGCCATTGCCGAGTTCGGGCACAGGCAGGGTGACGAGTGCCGCACCATCGATGCCGGAGATGCTCATCGTGGCTGTCGCGCCGGGTGCCGTGTTCACGCGAGCACCACCGGGCAGCGCATAGGAGATCGCCCGTGTGCCGTCTACCTGACCATCGATGACGTCGAGGAGGTAGGGACCGGCGTAGCGAACTGTCGTCGACCCCGCATCCGTGGTCAAGGTCTTGTCGAGCACCTGACCGCCGAAGGTGTCAAAGCGACTGCTCACGAGGCCGGTGCCATCGCGGGCGATCTCGTGGACCTGCGCGACCGTGGTCCCGCTGCCCCACGTGATGGCGGCGGCACGCTGGCCAGTGATGCGCGTGACCCGCCCGGCCGTGTCGTATTCGATCTCGGACGCCGCTGCACCACCGGTGACCCAGGGGTCGGTGGTGGACACCAGTCGTCCGCGATCGTCGTAGCACTGCCGGAAATCAACACCGTCACGGGAGCCACCGGTGCGGAGGTTGTCCTGACCGGCTCCGGCATAACTCGATGCGCACGCGGCTGGCTGCGTCTCAGCGAACTCGTAGTCGAAGGTGCGCTTCGAGCCACCCTCGTTGATCACGGCCGACACGAGGCGACCGGCCGGGTCGTAGGTATAGCCCCGGGCCTCGTCGAGTGCCTGTGTGCCCTGGACCGTGGTCTCCTCGGTGAGGATCCGGCCGAAGTCGTTGCCGATGCGGGACTGCGACACTCGCGTGATGCGCTCGTCTGGGCTCACGACCACGAGATTGGTGATCTGCCCATTGGGACCGTAGGTGTAGGACATCACGATGCCGTTGGGGTAGGTGATGGAAGTGATACGCCCGGTGGTCGGCTCCTGCTCGATCGTCGCTGCAAGGACGCCGTTGACGCTGGTCGACTCCAGGGCACCATCAGCCGGGCTGTAGGCGAAGTCGAAGACCATCGGCGTCGTCCTTGCCCCCGCCGGCGGTGTATGGACGCTGCGCACGACCTGGCCCCGCTCGTCGTACGTCAGGTCGATCCGGACGCCATCGCGACCGGTGGAGGTGACGAGGCGACCGGCGAGGTCGATGGTCGCCGACTCGGTGACCGAGCCGGTGGCATTGAAGGGCGCACCTGGCCCGTGGGAGATGACGACACGTGTGGTTCGCGGATCCCCACCGACCGCATGTGTCGTGGTGGACTCCTCGATCATGTCACCGGCGGCGTCGTAGTTGGCCTGCTCGAGCAGTTCGCCAGCGACCCCGTAGGTGTAGCACTGGGTCTCGACGACGGAGCCGTCACTAGCGAGTAGCACTGTCGCGCGCTCGAATGCGCGCTCGTCGTAGTAGACGGTGACGGCCGAGCCATCCTGCCGCGTGATGGTCTTGGCCTGGCCGGACTGAGTGACGATGCCGCCGCCGCAGGGCGCGGGCAGGGCCACCTGCTCGTTGTCGCCCCAGTACGACGTGCGCTGCGTGCGGCCCGAGTCCATGGTGATCGAGGTGACCCGCTTCCATCCGCTGGGCTCGTAGCCCATCGACATCTCGACGCCGCCGTTGGTGGTCAGACCGGTGGCCCTTCCAGACGCCGGGTCGGCGAAGGCGTAGCGGGTGATGGTGCCCTCGGGGATACCGGGCAGCACGTCGTTCACGGTGGACACGGTGCTGAGGGCATAGCCGGGAGCGACGGCGTCGGAGTCCAATGGGCGCGGATCCGCGCCGACCGGGGCTGCGTTGACGGAGAACCATCCGGAGGCTCCGGCGCGTTCGACCATGATCGTCACTGCCTTCGGGCCCTCCGGGAGGTCTGCGATGGTGCAGGTCCGGCCGGCGCACACCTGGTTGCCCACCAGGAGCGTCGCACCGGCACCCGAGGACTCGACTTCGAACTGCCAGCCGCGAGACTTGCCCGCCGCATCGTCATCCTTGCCGGGAGTCCACACGCCGACCGCCTGCACAGACGCCTGCGGCGACTCGGACGACCACCGCGCGGAGAGGCCACCGCGTGAATAGTCGGCACGCCAGAACTCCGACGTGGGATTGCCCCGGAAGTCCGGCTGCGGATACACCTGCGCGCGCAGGCCCTCGAGCGGCTTGTCGCGCCCGTTGATGTACTCCGTGTCGAACTTCCGCTCCTGCACGAGGGCAGCATTTGTGGTGGACGGGCCGACAGCGCGGGTGACGAGGCCAAGCTCGTTCTGGACGTAACTCGTCACTCGACCGGCAGCATCGCGCGTGCCCTTGATGCCATCAGCCCCGTCGAGGATGCGGCTCATGGATCCACCTCGGGAGGACCTCACGGTGATGGGCTGCCAGGTCGTCGGATCCATGAGCGTCGTCTGGTCGGCGTCGATCCCGACGGCACCGGTGACCGAGATCGTCCCTGGCTCTGCGGTGCCTTCACCGGGATTGGCCAGCCAGTCGCGCAGCGCAGCCTCTGAGACCGTGGGGAATTCGATGACGGTGGAGAGTGACTTCCCGCCTACCTCGGCCGGCTGATCATTCAGGCGGAAGGCGCGTCCCTGCGCGTCGTAGTCGACCGTGGTGAGCACCGAGGCCGCCGCTGGCTCGATCGTGGCCACCTGGTTGACCAGGGCACTGCGGGTGGACACGATGCGTCCGAAGGAATCCCACCCGAAGGTCGCACCGGCATTGCCCGTGGACTTGATGAGGGAGATCTGCACGTCGTCGCCGACGGCGACGTAGCCGATGTCCACGTGTTCCCCGTCGGGGTAGGTGATCGAGCAGAGACTTCCGGCTGGCGGAGCGGCGAAGCCGTGGGCGGTCCACGCCGATGACGGACAGTCGGCGGAGCCGGCCCAGCCCAGCCTGATGGTGCGGCCGATCTCATTGGTGAGGGTGAGTGCGCGACCCTG
>CAZLZC010000077.1:3692-10212 GCA_964563825.1 uncultured Actinomyces sp. | reverse complement strand
GTGCAGCTCGTGTGGTTCCTTGGCGTCTACCTCGTGCTCGTCGCCGTCGCTCCGTTGCTCGTGCGCCTGAGTGGACCGTGGGCCGTCGCTGTCTGGCTCGCCGTCATCTTCGGAGTCGACCTCCTGCGCATCCATGTGAACGAGGCCATCGGATGGGCCAACCTCATCCTCGTGTGGGGGCTCTTCGCCGCCCTCGGCACGCGCCTGGACCGCCTCCGCACGCTCCCGCGAGCGCTCCTCGCCGCCGGCGCCATCGTTTTTGCGGCGAGCGCGATCATCGCGATCGTCATCGGTCCCTACAGCCCCGCGCTCATCTCCACCGATGCTGTCGAGGGCATCAGCAACCTGGCACCACCCACGATCGTGCTCGCACTCGTGGGTCTCGCTCAGATATGCATCCTGCTGCTTCTTTGGCCGCTGCTGCAGCGAGTCCTGGACCGGGACCGCCTGTGGGTGCCGGTCGCGATCTTCGCCAGCCGCGCCATGGAGATCTACCTGTGGCACATGCTCGTCTTCACCCTGGCCATCGCCGGGATGCTTGCCCTCGTCCTCGCGCCCGCGGCCCTGAGTCCGCTGTGGTGGTTGCAGCACATCGCCGTGGCCGCCGTCGTACTCGCCGTCGTGTGGTTCGCCGCGCCTGCACTGGCTCGCCTCGCGAAGGGAGTAGCTGGGTTGCTGGGCCGTGTCGCGCCGCGCCTGCACCTCGGGCCCGCTTGGGCGCGGATCCTGCTCGTGGTCTCCGGCGTCGCGCTGCTCTGCGTCTCGGAGTCCGGTGTAGGCCAGCCGCTTACGGCACGGATCGTGGTGCTATTCCCCTACATCCCGATCGTCGCGCTCGCGCTGCTGTGTGTCATCGTCGGCATCGCGACGAAGGCATCAGCCGTGGTCGACGACGTGCCCCGCGGCGGTAGCCCGCGCTGACTCGGTGTCCGGACCAGGTGGCGGCACGAAGACCGCGTCTCGGTAGTAGCGCAACTCAGCGATCGACTCGCGGATATCGCCGAGCGCGCGATGGTTGCCCTTCTTCTCCGGTGAGTTGAAGTAGGCGCGGGGGTACCAGCGACGTGAGATCTCCTTGACGGAGGAAACGTCGACCAGCCGGTAGTGCAGGTGGGCGTCGAGCTCGGGCATGTCCCGCGAGAGGAATCCCCGGTCGACGTAGACGCTCGACCCCGCCAGGGGAGCCTTGCGGGCATCCGGCACGTGCTGGCGCACGTAGGCCAGGACCTGCTGCTCGGCCTCGGCCAAGGAGACCCCGTCGGGGATGACGTCGAGAAGGCCGGAGGAGGTATGCATGTCGACCACGACCGGGTCCATGCCCTCAAGGATCGACAGGTCGTCGGGCCGGATGATGATGCTGATGCCGGAGTCCAACTCGGTGAGATCGGCCTCGGTCACGATCACGGCAATCTCGACGAGCTGGTCCTTGGCCAGGTCCAAGCCCGTCATCTCGCAATCGATCCACACGAGTCGATCCTGCGAGGCCATGGGGGAAGGCTACCCTCGCCTACCAACGAGCTCCGGGAGGGGAGATGGCCGAGCGCCGGCACTGGGGGCTGTTCGCCGCCCCGATCATCGCGGGGGTGGCGACCGCGATCCTCATCGTCATGTGGGCGACGGGAACTCGACTGCCCTGGCTGCAGGGGGCGATGTTCCTGGCGACGCTGGGCCTGCTGGCTTTCACCCTCGGCGACATGCTCGCGCGTGACATCCGGCGTAGTCACCTCCACCCGATCGGCGTACGCACGATCGTGCTGGGCATCCTCGTGGTCGAGTCGGTGCTGCTCTTCGCTGTCAACTACCTGTCCATCAGCGAATACCCCGGGGAGATCGCAGGACTGACCACGCCCCTGGACGCCGTGTACTTCACCATGACGACGCTCATGACCATCGGCTTCGGCGACATCGCTGCCTCGGGCCAGATCGCACGCGGCGCCGTGCTGCTGCAGATGCTCTTCAGTCTGCTGCTGCTCACGGCATCCGCCCGCCTGCTCACGTCTTTGATCAAGAGTGTGACCCGAGATGTCGGGCACGACCCCGGCAAGCCCGAGTGACCTAGTCGCGCGCCACCCAATCGACGTGCACGCCTGTCACGTCTCGCTCTCTCCGTCTCCCGAGCCGATGACCGCGACGGGGGCCTTGGCGCGGTGCAGGATGCCCTGGCTGACGGAACCGAGCATGGCGCCGAGGAACTCCCCGCGCCCGCGCGTGCCGAGAACGATGAGCGCGGGGTCGTCACTGGCATCGAGAATCGCCCGGACGGACGGGCCCTTGACGACGTGCTCTTCGATGACGACGCCCGGATGCAGCTCGCGCAGGCCGGCGAGCGATTCGGCGAAGACACGCTCCTCGTTGGCGGCGAGGTCTTCGACGTCGATGGGTGGCGGGCCGCTTGGCGCCGCGAGCACGTCGTAGGACGGAACCTCCCATGCGTGCACGGCCAGGACCCGCCATCCGCGCCTGTCGGCGATGTCGAAGGCGAAGTCGAGAGCGGCGAGCGAGAGCTCGGAGCCGTCGACACCGACGACCACGGTCGAAGCGGCCGACGAAGGGGCCTTGCGTACGACGACGGCGGGGCACTCGGAGTTGCTAGCCACCTGCACGCCGACGGACCCGACGAGCAGCCCGCGGAAGCCGCCCATGCCACGGCTGCCCACGACGACCATGTCGGCGTGGGCACTGGCCTCGACCAGCACGGCGGCCGGACTGCCGAGCGCGACCTTGACGCCGACCTCGAGGCCAGGATGCGCCTTGCGCGCCTCGTCGGCTCGGGCCTGCGTGGCCTCCTGCATGCGCTCGAGCAAATCGTCGATCGCTTCGGGGGAGAGGATGGATCCACCGAAACGCATGCCCTCCATCGGGACAGTGGTCGCCGCGGTGAGCGTGAGCTTCATGCCGCGGGACACTGCTTCGGCCGCCGCCCAATCGACAGCGATGCTCGCGTGCTCGGAACCGTCGTATCCCACCACCACGCCTGCGCCCATGGCCGACCTCCTTCTGCTCCAGGCTCCAGCATGCGCTACCCGGCACCGTGAGGGGGCCGGGTGCCCGGTCATTAGACCGATGGTGCCGAAGGTCCCGAGTCGCGGGAGGCGCCGAAGGTCTCGAGTCCGGGGCCTAGAGCGCTGCGCTCCCCTAGGGTGGCGGGATGAGTGCGGAGGCCCCCCTGTCCCCCGAGGAGGCGGCGCGCTTCGCCGCCAATGCCGAGGCCATCATCGACAACGTCGCCGGCTTCATCCAGGGCAAGCGCGAGGTCATCTCCCTCGCCGTGACCTGCCTGCTGGCCGAGGGGCACCTGCTCCTCGAGGACGTGCCCGGTGTCGGCAAGACCTCGCTCGCCCGCAGTATCGCCGCGACGCTGGGCATGTCATGGCATCGCATCCAGTTCACGCCGGACCTGCTGCCCAGTGACGTCACCGGTGTCTCGATCTTCCATCAGGGTTCGGGAAGCTTCGAGTTCCACCAGGGTCCTGTCTTCGCCCATGTGGTGCTCGCTGACGAGATCAACCGCGCCTCGCCGCGTACTCAATCGGCACTGCTCGAGGTAATGGAGGAGCGCACCGTCACCGTCGACGGCGTCACGCATCAGGTGCCGCGTCCCTTCATCGTGCTCGCGACGCAGAACCCCATCGAGATGGACGGCACCTTCCCCCTGCCCGAGGCGCAACTCGACCGCTTCCTCATGTCCGTGTCGATCGGCTATCCCGACCTCGAGTCCGAAGTGCAGGTGCTCGCCAATAGCCACCGCGGCCTGAGTGTCGATGAGCTTGCGCCGGTAGGCGGTGCCGATGATGTGCGCCGCATGGTCGCCCTCGCTCGCAGTGTGCATGTCGACCACTCCGTCATGGAGTACGTCGTGCGGCTGGTCTCGGCCACCCGCACCACCCCGGGTGTGCGCCTGGGAGCGAGCCCACGCGGCAGTGTCGGGCTGCTACGCGCGGCCCAGGTCGCCGCTGCGATGGCGGGACGCACCTATGTCTCGCCTGTCGACGTACAGCGTCTTGCCGTGCCCGTGCTGGCCCACCGCCTCGTGCTCGCCGATGTGGAAGCCGACACGGATGTGCGTTCCCAGGTGATCGAGCAGGTCATCGCAGGAGTGCCGGTCGGGTGAGCGCGCGGCTCACTGCCCGCGGCTGGGGTGCCCTCGTCGTCGTCGTCGCGTCGGCGACCCTCGGCCTTGCCCTCGGCTACCCCGAAGGTGTCGGGCTGGCCGTCGGTGCGCTGCTCCTGCTTATCGTCTCCTTCTTCCTCATCTCCGGCGGTGGCCCCGCATTTGCCCTCGCCCTCGCCCCTCCTCGGGTCGAGCGCCTGTCCGACACGATCGTGCGGGTCGACGTCGAAGTCGCGCGGGCTCATCGGCGGGGGCTGCGCTTGCGGGGCACCGACTCATCGCATCCCGTGGTGTGGGATGCCACCGGCGTGCACGCCGACATCTCCGTGCCCACACATCGACGCGGCCCGGTGAGTCTCGGCCCCTGGGTGCTCGAGCGCGTCGACCCCTGGGGTCTCATGCGCCGACGCGTCGGCGAGGTCGAGGGCGTCGCGTTGCTTGTCGTGCCCCGCGTGCGGCCCGTCTCTCTCGCCGCGCTCCCGTCGGCGCTCGCCGACTTCGGGGGATCGGCGGAGATGGGTACGACGACCTTCGCCACGCTCCGCGAGTACGTCATCGGCGACGAACTCCGTCACGTGCACTGGCGCTCCTCGGCCAAGACAGGCAAGTTGATGATGCGTCAGTACGTCGATGTCACTCGCCCGCGCATCACACTCGTGCTCGTTGCGGAGGAGCGCGCCTACACCTCGGCCGATGAATTCGAGGAGGCTGTCGACTTCATTGCCTCGCTCGCCGCCGTCGCCTCGTCCTCCGGGCTCGACGTCGAGGTGGTGACGACATCGGGGGAGCGGGCATCCCACGGCGGCGGTCGCTCCAGCGCAGTCCTCGATCTCCTCGCCCTCGTCGAGCGAGGCGCATCAGGGGTCGACACGCGTCTGCTGCGATCCAATCGGGCGACGACCATCGTCGTGCGCGGCCAGGGCGTACTGGGCTGGTGGGACCGCATTCCTGCCCTCTCGGTGATGCGGCCATGAGCGCCACCCGCGTGCACGCGCGCCCGCGCGAGGAGGTCGCGCCGACTCGAGCGGCGGGCCAGCGCTGGGGTCTCGGTGTCGTCGCGGCACTGCCCGCCCTGCTGGTCGCGCTGGCAATGCCGCTCATCATTGAGGGAAGCCTCACCGGATTCGTCTTCGCGCCCCTGGTCATCGCCGTCATGGCGGTGTCGATCGCGCTCGGCCGCTGGGCCGGACTCGGCGTGGCCCTGCTGGGGGTCTTCATCGGCATTCTCGTGGGCCCGGGCGGCTACGCTCCCGAGTCGGTGCTGGTGAGCGCCATGCTGAGCGGCTCCATCCTCATCGGCACATGGCTCGGGCAGGTGCTCGTGCTGGGTCCGCGCCCGGCATCCGCCGCACTGCCCGCACTCGGTCTGCTCTCGGGGGCACTCGCCGCAGGGATGACCGGCTCGGTCGAGGCCGGTGTGCTCACCGCCTTCACCGGCCTCGCGCTCGCCCTGCTCCTCATCCTGCTCGGGCCCTGGAACGGCGAGGGTGCGGTGCAACCCGCGCGCTGGGCCGAGGTCCTCACCGTCCTCACCATCACGGTGGCCGCCCTCGCGACGTACGCCGTCTCCGTCTCCCTGCCCCACCAGGTGCCCCGCACACTCGACCTCTTCTCCTCCACCACACCCGAGTCGCGCACCGACGGTGGCGTCCCCGACCCCTTCCTCGTGGCTGCGCGGTGGCAGCTCGATCCCGCCGAGGCCGGGCGCGTGCTCTTCACCGCGTCGACGAGCGCGGACTCACCACTCAATCGGCCCACCTGGGCGACCTTCGCGACCTACAACGGCATCGCGTGGCTCAGCCCACCCACCTACGGCGTCGCCGGTGACGACATCCCACCCGAGGAGGTCGGCGCACCGCAGGAGACCTATTCCGCCAGCACACGCGTCACCGTCGGCGTCGGCATGCCGGGGCAGTGGGTGCCCGTGCCCCAGCGCGTCGAGCAGGTGCTCTCTCCGGTCGCCACGCGCGCCGACCCCGCGACCGGGATCGTCGCTGCCATCTCGTCTCCCATCGACTATTCCTTCGACATCCGCTACTCCCTCGCCGTCGCCGACCGCGAGGCCGTGCGTGCAGCCGAGCCGGGCCTGGGCACCGACCTCGACCCAGCGGTGGCGATCCCCGGGCCACTCACCGGCACCATGGCGGCGCTCGCCGACCTGGTGGCGGATGAAGCGGACGGCACCTGGCAGCGGCTCACGCTGCTCAGCGAGAAGCTGCGCGATCCGCGCTACGCATCAGCACCGCCGCAGGCTCTTGCTGCGGGGCCACCCGACCGCTCCTACGCCGGCCTCGACCGGGTGCTCGCCGAGGGCGTGGGATTCCAGGAGCAGTACGCCGCGATCTGGGCGCTCATCGCGCGCTCGTGGGGCGTGCCCACACGTATCGCCATCGGCTTCCCTCCTGCCGC
>CAZLZC010000077.1:1266-3592 GCA_964563825.1 uncultured Actinomyces sp. | reverse complement strand
CGTCGGCGCGCGATCCGGCGTCGCCTGCACGACAGCGGCGATCCCCGGGCTGATGTGGCCGGTGCGTGGCAGTGGGTGCGACTCCTCCTCGCTGAGTCCTGGCTCCCGCTTCCGCTCTCCTATGCACCCGCGCCGGATGCGGCGTACCCCCCGGATCTGCCCGACGACGTCCAGTGGCATGTGGTCACCCTTGCGCGCCTGGCGGGGCCGGCCCTCTACGGACCCGGGCCCGTCGATCCGGCGGTCGCCGCGGAGGCATGGCGCACGGCTGACCAGGTCGACCGGGCCGTCCGCAAGGCCACGGGCTGGCGCGGGGCCATGCGGCGGCTGGTCACCCCGCTTGACCCACATCGCACTACGGCCCCCGGGCTCATCGCGGCAGGACGTACGCTCCGGGCATGACCACCCAGGCTGAATCTCCGATCACCTTCGCCTTCGGCACGTACCGCACGCCGGCCGAGCGCACGGCGAGTGGCAAGTCAGCCCGCGAGGCGATGCCCCGCAAGGCTCAGGGCGTCTACGAGCCTGCCGCCGACCGACCGGACCCCATCGCCCTGTTGGAGGAGCAGGAGAAGTCGCGGATGCCCGCCCTGCTGCCCCTGCGTCACGAGCGCATGGGTGCCAGTGCCTTTACCTTCTATCGAGGGACCGCCATCATCATGGCGAGCGACCTCGGTGCCCAACCTTCGAGTGGGCTCCAGGTCCAGCTCTGCGGCGACGCTCACCTGTCCAACTTCGGTCTTTTTGCCGCACCGGATCGCGTGCCCGTCTTCGATGTCAACGACTTCGATGAGACCAATCCTGGGCCATTCGAATGGGATGTCAAGCGCCTTGCCACCTCGTTCGTGCTCGCGGCACGCGACAACGGCTTTGGCGAGGATGTGGTTGCTGACGCAGCGCTGGCCAGTGCCCGTCAGTACCGCCTCTCCATGGCGCAGTACGCCGCCATGAAGGAGATCGACATCTGGTACGACCGTGTCGATGCCTCCACGATGGAGTCCTGGGGCCAGCGCTCGGGCGGCAAGATCGGGGAGAAGGCGGTGCGCCGCACGGTCGCCAAGGCGCAGGCGCGCACCGCATGGACCGCTGTGCGCAAGCTCACCACCGTCGTGGATGGCCGGCGTGAATTCATCAATGAGCCACCGCTCCTCGTGCGCGTGCCCGTGGACACGATGGCCCGAACCCTCATCACGAGCTCCCTGCCCGGCTACCTCGAGAGCCTGGCTCCGGATCGCCGCGCCCTCCTCGAGCGCTACGAGGTCATCGACCTGGGCCACAAGGTGGTCGGCGTGGGCAGTGTGGGCCTGCTCGCCTGGGTGCTCCTCCTGCAGGGCCGCGATGCCGATGACATCCTCACGCTTCAGTTGAAGCAGGCGCAGCACTCCGTGCTCGAGCCCTACACCTCCCCATCGGCCTACACGCAGATGGGCGAGCGCGTCGTCGAGGGGCAGCGGCTCATGCAGGCGGCGAGCGACTCGTTCCTCGGCTGGGTGACGGGCAAGTTGGGGCGGGAGTACTACGTCCGACAGTTGCGTGACATGAAGTGGTCGCCGGATCCGTCCGGATTCGTCCCGGCGGGCCTGTCGTCCTACGCCGAACTGTGCGGGCACGTGCTCGCGCGTGCCCATGCGCGCACAGGCGATGCGATCGCCATCTCCGCCTACCTAGGCGGATCCACCGTCTTCGACGAGGCCATTCGCACCTTCGCTCTCGGCTACGCCGATCAGGTCTCCAGCGATTACGCCGCTTTCACCGCGGCCGTCGCCTCGGGCCGGTTGGCCGGCGGGGAGGTCGGGGCGGACGCCGAGAGCCTCCGGGAGATCATGCGCAATCCCCTGGCCGCCCATGCCGCTCTGGAGTCGCAAGCCACGCCCTAGGCTTCCCCCGTGGATGCCGACGTCATCGTCATCGGAGCGGGGGCCGCTGGCGCCTCCACCGCGTGGCACCTCGCGCGGCGGGGACGTGATGTCGTGCTCCTCGAGCGCTTCAGCCGGGGTCATGCCTGGGGCTCCTCGCACGGTGCGACGCGCATCTTCCGTGTGGCCTACCGGGAGCTCCTCTATTCGCGACTGGCCGCGCAGGCCCTCCCGATGTGGCGGGAGCTCGAGCGCGAGTCGGGTGCGACGCTGCTCGAGCAGACGGGCCAGCTCGACCACGGTTTCCCGACCGCGATCGACGAGATCGAGGCGACGCTGCGGGCGGGGGATTGGGCATTCGATCGCCTCACGCCAGACCAGGCGCGCGAGCGCTGGCCGGGCATGGACTTCGACGAGACCGTCATCTACTCACCCGACGGCGGCCGGATCTTCGCGGATCGCACGATCGA
>CAZLZC010000077.1:0-1166 GCA_964563825.1 uncultured Actinomyces sp. | reverse complement strand
GCGTCATGCCTCTTCACCATGACCGATGACAGCAACTTCATCCTCGACCGCCGTGGCCCGGTGGTGATCATGTCGCCCTGCTCCGGCCACGGATTCAAGTTCACGCCCATCCTCGGTGCGATCGGGGCGGATCTCGTCGAGGGTGCGGCCACATGGGCTCCCGAGTGGCGACTGCCTGCCTGAGGGTTGCTCCTAGGACCCGGGTGTCGCTCCGGGGATGAGGTTGATGGCCCTGCTCAGGGTCACCACAATCGTCACCACAGCGGTGGAGGACTGGATGACGAAGAGCACCTTCACCCGGTGCGACAGGGGCATCGTGTCCGTGGGGCTGAAGGCGATGATGTTCGTGTACGCCGTGAAGAGGTAGTCCAAGAGCGCAGGCTGCCACGACTCCATGCCTTCCATGCCCTGCTGCGGGAAAAGGAAGTCCTTGGCCGTCGGCCGGCCCGCCAAGCGCGCGACAGGGCCCCCGGCATCTATCCACCAGTAGGCGATGCCGAAGCTGAGCACGTTGACGATGAGCACCGCGAAGCCGGCGAAGAGCAGCGCGGCACCGGACTCCGTGTAGCCGTTGACGAGATTGATGAGGAGTAGAACGGCGTTCATGACGCTGGCGAGCACGAGAAAGACGAGGAAGCCCGTCATCGTGCGGGTGACGAGGCTCTTGTGTTCACCAGCCACGAGGTAGAGCACCGCCACGATGGGGATGCCAGCGAGCTCGATGAAGGGGACCAGCCAGGTGGGGCCGATCGTGACGACGTCGGGCAGCGGCAGTTGCAGCGCGACGATGACGACGACGATGAAGGCCACCCACAGCAGCGAGGTCCGGAAGTGCCGGCGCTCCTCGGGGGTGAGATCCCGGCTGGCGGCGGGCGTCGTCATGAGCCGAACCTAGCGGCTTCCCTTCGGCCTGACCGGGCAACGCGGTAGACACCGGGCAATCAGGCGAGGACGATGGCCGTCATGCCGAAATGGGCCGTGGCCGTAGGGGCAGTTGCTCTCGTCGCTCTCCTGGTCGCCGCCGGAATCTGGGCGACGCGAGCGGAGAGTGAGCCTGCGGCGGGCCCGAGTGCCTCCCCGACCCAGGCCTCGCCCACTCGGCCGCCGACGCCCACCCCGACACCGACTCCGGAGATCATCCTGTGGGCCGGTGAGGTGTGCGCCGC
>CAZLZC010000076.1:0-10402 GCA_964563825.1 uncultured Actinomyces sp. | reverse complement strand
GCCGTCTCCACGCTCGGTGCGACACAGCCCGCACCGCTGTCGATCTGCACGGCTGTGAGCTTGTCGGCGTTCTCCTCGAAGTAGGTGAAGCCGAAGTAGCCGAGGCCTCCCTGCGAGCCACTCACGCCCTGCACGGTGACGTTGTCGTCCTCGGTCGGGGTGTAGTCGGTGCGGCTCGCACCCTCCTCGCCATTGATGGCGTCGGTGAAGTAGTCGAACGTGCCCGAGTCGGTGCCTGCACCGAAGAGCTCCAGCGGGACATCGGGGAAGTCGGCGCGGACCTCGTTCCAGTTCTTCACCGTGGACTCCGGAGCCCAGATCTTGTTGAGCTCCTCTACGGTGAGGCAGGTGGCCCAGGTGTTCTCCTTATTCACCACGACGGTGAGCGCGTCGACGGCGACCTGGAGCTCGGCGAACTGGATGCCTGCGGCCTCACATGCGGCGGCCTCCTCCTCCTTGATGGAGCGCGAGGCGTCGTTGGCGTCGGTCTCCCCGCGGCAGAACTTCTCGAAGCCGCCGCCGGTGCCGGACGAGCCCACGGTCACCTGGACGCCCGGATTGGCGGCCATGAAGTCCTCGGCCGCGAGTGCGGTGAGGGGGTAGACGGTCGATGAGCCGTCGATGCGGACGGCCCCTGAGAGAGTGGAGTCGCCCGAGGCGCTGGAGTCGCTGCTCGAGCCACCCCCGCAGGCGGCGAGTACAAGGGCGCCGGAGATGGCGAGTGCCGCGAAAGCGGCGGTGCGGGTGCGATTCACCCTGGTCCTCCTACGAGTCGATGATGTGATGCCGCGACCGTAAGCAGTTGGAATGACCCCAAAGGGGGCTCATCATGAACAAAAAGTAAACGAAGACGGTCAAATTGGTGAATCAATCCCGGGAGACCGAGTGGCGCTCCACGGCCAGGACGGTGGGCTCCTCGCCGTCCTGGGCGAACTGCCGGTGGACGACGAGGAATCCACCCGGGGGGAGCTTGGGGTCGAGGTCGAAGGGCCCCGTGATGCGCAGGCTGGCGATGGCCTCGACGAGGGCGGGCATGAGCGGCCGGTGCGTGCACACGACGAGTGGTCGAGGGTCGAGGAGGAGCTCGCGCATACGTCGCGCCGCCCTCTTGGGCCGCTCGTCGAACGACTCCTCGCTCAACGCGGGCTCGAGTTCGACGTCGGCGCCGACGGTCTTCGCGTAGCGCTTGACGGTCTCGCGGCAGCGTGCGGCATCGGAGGAGTGGACGGCGTCGATCCCGTAGGCAGCCAGCATCGGGACGAGGGCCTTGGCCTGCGAGCGGCCCTTGCCCGAGAGCGGGCGGTCCGCATCGACCTTGCCGTCCCAGTCGGCTCGCTTCATGGCCTGGGTATGCCGCAGGAGGATGAGCGGACTGCTCGGCGGCAGGGCTACCGCCTCGCGGACGAGATCGGCGTCCCGCGGGTAGGTGAGTCTGGCGGCCGCCTGCTCGGCCGGGAGCCACTCGACCGACTCCACCTCGTCGTCGGGAGCGAAGCCTTCGTCGGATCCGACGCGCGCAGCCCAGTAGTCGACCACCTTGGGTGAGCCCAGGGCGACGTACTCCTGGCGCAGTAGCGGGGGACCGAGCACCGGCACGATCCCGGTCTCCTCGTCGCACTCGCGCACCGCCGCCACGACCGGATGCTCGCCGGGCTCGATCTTGCCTTTGGGTAGCGACCAGTCGGCCCTCAGTCCGCGACGGATGACCGCGATCTCGGGGCCGGCGGCCCCCTCGCGTACGACGACCACGCCAGCGGCCCGCACGACCTCCGAGTCGGTCATAGGGGGCAGTCTGGCCTACGAAAGTGAACAGGGTGGCAGGAGTGTCGAATCCCCGGGGGGAACGGTCGTGAGCCCAGCGAACTTCGGGACGAAATCGCCGTGGAAGGGCACTTTCGTCCCCAAGTTCGCGCGCTCAGGACGTGCCCGCGCGATGGGCCGCGCGCCTGACCGAGGGCCACAGGTCGAGGAAGGCTGCGCGGTCGGACATTTCGGCGGCCTCCTCGATAGCGAGCAGCTGCCCCAGCGCGAATGCGACCACCGGGTCCGTACCAGCCACGAGGTCGCGCAGGGTCTGCTGCGCCACGTGGGCGTCCTGGTGGTGGCCGAGGATCTCGGTGACATCGGCGAGGCGCTCCGCGAGGCGAGACATGTCGTGTCCGAGGACGGGGGCCACGGCGTCGGCGGAGTAGCGGGCGCGCTTGGCGGTGATGCGGGCCTCGTGCCACACGGGGCTGGGCGTATCTAGTTACAGGCCCGCGACGCGACGATCCAGTCGCCGGAACGCCTTGGCCACGAGCGGAGGCAGGACCTTGTCGGCCGGCTCGCGGGCGCTCTCCGTGAACGGGGGTCGGCGCACTCCCTCGACGAGTGACTCGAGCAGTGCGGCGTAGCGGGGGGAGTCGACGACGGCCCGGACCGCGCCGCCGGCTTCGGCCATGCGCTGGCCGAGCCGAGTGTCGATGAGGTCCCGGGCCCTGGCCGCGTCGATCTCATCGAGTTCGTTCGCATGCGTGTCGAGACGATCGAGGAGCACCTCGGTGTCGCGTGCAGCGCCGAGGCCTGAGGCCATCCACCCGAGTTCGGTCCGCAGGTGCTGTGCCCATGACTCCTCGAGCAGGGGACCGAAGACCTTGAGGCCGCTGCGCAGGCGCCGCGCACTCACCCGCATCTGGTGTACGGCGTCCGGCAGATCGCGTCGCAGGAGGAGGTCGGCGAGCAGGAGGCGGCGCACGTGCAGGGCAAGGTAGGCGGACACGACATCGCTGGCGGGAGCGGTCGCCTCCGGCCAGGGGAGCTGCGCGACGTCCGCGGGTACGGCGGCCCGTGGCCCCAGCGCGGCACCCGCCTTGCTCATGGTGCCCGGCACTGCTCCGGCAGCGAGGAGCGCGTCGGAGACGTGGAGCAGCAGATCAGCATCGGCGGGGTCGGAGAGTGCCTCGGCTTCAATCTCGCGGAAGCGCGTGGCCACGCGGTCGCCCTCCATGACCGAGACGCTGTCGTCGACGATCTCGATGGCCGCGGCCCCCGCGTGATCGAAGAGCACTCGAGGGGTCCGCTCGGTCTGCAGCGCAGCCACCGGCACGAGCGGTGCGGTGCGGGCGAACGCCGTGACCAGGTGGGCGAGCGCGGCCGGCATAGCGTCCGAGAGGGGCTCCCGCATTTCGTCGCGCACCCCCTCGCCAGCACCCTGCACGGGCAACTTGAGGTGCCAGCCCTCATCCGGACCGCCCGCGCGGCGGCGCAGCGTGATGCCCCACCGGAAGAGCCGCAGGTCCGAGGTGTCGTAGTAGACGTTGGACATCGTGAAGGTCGGTCTCGTCTCGACGCGGGAGACACCGGGCACCGCGGTGAAGTCAGGCAGCGTGAAGGCACCGGTGACGCGGAACTTCAGCTCGACCTCACGATGGGCGGTTGTCATGACCCTGCCCCCGGGGCGGTACTCACACCAGGCGACCGCGGGTGCGGTGCACCTCGATGAGCGTCTCCTGCAAATCGCGCAGGGGTCCGCCGTCCGGGTTGACCGTGCGGCGCATCCACGTGCCATCCGGGCGCAGATCCCACGCCGCTGTGCCGGGATCGAAGGCGAGGAGGAAGAGAGCGTTGACCTCCGCGATGTCTTCGGGAGCCTTGAGGCTCACTAGGGCCTCGACACGGCGGTCGAGATTGCGGTGCATCAGGTCAGCCGAACCGATCCACACCTCGGTGTCGCCGGCGTTGCAGAACTCGAAGGTGCGCGAGTGCTCGAGGAAGCGGCCCAGGATGCTGATGACCTCGACGTTGTCGCTGAGGCCGGGCACTCCCGGGCGGAGAGCGCAGATGCCGCGCACCCAGATCTTGATGGGCACGCCTGCCTGAGAGGCGCGGTAGAGCGCGTCGATGATGCGCTCATCGACGACCGCGTTGCACTTGAAGCGGATTCCGGCGGGCAGTCCCGCCCGCGCGTGCTCGATCTCGCGATCGATGCGCTCGATGAGGCCGTTGCGGATCGAGTGCGGGGCGACGAGCAGCCGGTGGTAGTCGGTGTTCATCGAGTAGCCCGAGAGCACGTTGAAGAGGTCTGACACGTCCTCGCCGACTTGCTCGTCGCAGGTGAAGAGGCCGAAGTCCTCGTAGAGGCGCGCGGTCTTGGGGTGGTAGTTGCCTGTCCCCAGGTGGCAGTAGCGACGCAGGCGATCGCCGTCGTCGCGCACCACCATGGATAGTTTGCAGTGAGTCTTGAGGCCGACGAGGCCGTAAACCACGTGCACGCCGGCTTCCTCGAGCTTCTTGCCCCAGTCGATGTTGTTCTGCTCGTCGAATCGCGCCTTGATCTCGACGAGGGCGAGCACCTGCTTGCCGTTACGCGCGGCTTCGATCAGGGCCTGGACGATGGGCGAGTCACCGCTCGTGCGGTAGAGGGTCTGCTTGATGGCAAGCACATGCGGGTCGACGGCAGCCTGCTCGAGGAAGAGCTGCACGCTCGTGGAGAACGAGTCGTAGGGATGGTGGACGAGGACATCCTTCTCACGCACCTCGGCG
This sequence comes from uncultured Actinomyces sp., assembly GCA_964563825.1. GTDB lineage: Bacteria > Actinomycetota > Actinomycetes > S36-B12 > S36-B12 > Mxb001. Next base: position 5,881 of record CAZLZC010000076.1, on the reverse strand, counting down.
ATGATGTCGGGGGCCGACGCCGACTCGACCTCTGCGAGAGCACGGCTCGTGCGGGGCACAAAGCTCGGCTGCTTGAGATCGTCGCGATCCACGGCGTAGAGAGACCACAGCCCGGTGAGGTCGAGCGGCCCGGGCAGGCGGAAGACCTCCGGCTCGCTCACATCGAGCTCGTCCATGAGCAGCTCGAGCACGTGCGGGTCGATCGAACTCTCGACCTCGAGGCGCACGGCAGGCCCGAAACGGCGTCGGGAGAGCTCTCGCTCGAGTGCCTTGAGGAGGTTCTCCGCGTCATCCTCCTCCACCTCGACGTCTTCGTTGCGCGTCACGCGGAAGGTGTGGTGCTGGAGGATGTCCATGCCCGGGAAGAGCTCGTCGAGGTGCGCGGCAATGACCGACTCCAGCGGCACGAAGCGCTGGGCGTCGACGCGCACGAAGCGTGGCAGTGACGGTGGCACCTTGACGCGGGCGAAGAGCTCGGTGCCGGTGACGGGATTGCGCACGACGACAGCGAGATTGAGCGACAGTCCACTGATGTACGGGAAGGGATGACTCGGGTCGACCGCGAGGGGAGTGAGGACGGGGAAGACCCGCTGATCGAAGAACGCGTCGAGCTCGGTGCGCTCGTCGGCGGTGAGCGACTCCCAGTCGAGGATGCGTACGCCGTGCGCTGCGAGGGCTGGCCGCACCTGATCGCGGAAGATCGTGGCCTGCTGCAGTTGGAGCAGATGCGCGCGGCTCCAGATGGCTTCGAGCACCTCGCGAGGTGTCAGTCCGCTGGCCGCTCGCACGGCGATGCCGGTCGCGATGCGGCGCTTAAGGCCGGCCACACGCACCATGAAGAACTCGTCGAGGTTGCTCGCGAAGATCGCAATGAATTTCGCGCGCTCGAGCACGGGCAGGTCGGGGTCCTCCGAGAGCTGCAGGACGCGCTCGTTGAAGGCCAGCCAGGAGAGCTCCCTGTCGAGGAAGCGGTCGGGCGGGAGCGGGCCTGCCTCGGCCTCGACTGCCGCCACGGCGGCCTCGTCCAACTCGACCTCGGCCTGAGGCATGTGGGCCTGGGGGGCGTCGGTGGACATGCCCCCATGGTCCCACAGCCGCATGAGCCCCGTGTGGCCTGCGGATGACCCCTCAGGGTCAGGGGAGCGAATCAGGCGCGGCGGTAGAGGACGTCGGTATCCCAGTGGGTGAAGCCGAGGCTGGAGTAGAGCGCGATGGCGGGGGTGTTGGCGGCGTCGACGTAGAGCATCGCCTGGGTCAGTCCGCGCGCGGCGAGCAGGCGAAGCCCGGCCACGAGCAGTGAGCGCCCGAGGCCCGTGCCCTGATGCAGCGGATCGACGCCGATCACATAGACCTCGCCGAGGGCCTCATGCCCGTGGCCGTGGGAGTGGTCCACCCCTTCGGCATGCAATTGCTCATGGCCGGTGTCGTCATGATGGGAGTGCCCGCCGTGGACCTTGGTCCAGTGGAAGCCCGCGATGGCCCCCTGGTCGTCGGTGGCGACGAGGAACCCGGAGGGGTCGAACCACGACTCCGACATGCGCCGGTGCAGGTCGTCGAGGGTCCACCCGCCCTGATCGGGGAGCCCAGCGAAAGCTGCGCGGTTGACCGCGAGCCACGCCTCATCGTCGATCCCCGGCAGGAAACTGCGTAAATGCACTCCCTCGGGCAGCGGGATGTCAGGCAGCGGCGACAGGAGCGACCGGCGCATTTGCCAAAGCACGCGCGCCTGCGTAAAGCCGAGACTCTCCGTCAGTCCGCGGGCGGCCCCGCTCTCGCCGTGTGCCCACAGCCGCAGGCCCAGCCCGGGAGCGTCACGTCCGCTGATCTCGATGAGTTCGGTAGCGAGTGCGTGTCCGAGTCCGCGGTGCCGCACCGACGGGGCCACCACCATCTCCGCACTCGGCCCTTCGACGAGGTCCGTCACGTCGAGATGGGCGTAGCCCACCAGTCGGCCGTCCTCGGCCCGCGCGAGGAGATGACGCACGTGGGTATCGCCACCGTGGCGGAGGTGGAGCATGACGTGCTCGGAGAGTGGCGTGACCCCATCGTGGCGTGCCGCTTCGTCAACGAGATCGAAGACCTCGAGCACCTCGGCCCGCTCCAGGCGGCTGCAGACCTCGATCGGGATCATCTGCCAGCCCGAGTCTCGATCTCGGCGTCGTCGTCTGTGAGGGTGGAGACGGTGGCGTCGTCAGGGCGGGCCGGGACGAAGCGGTAGCCCACGTTGCGGACGGTGCCGATGAGCGCCTCGTGCTCCGGCCCGAGCTTGGCGCGGAGGCGACGCACATGGACATCGACGGTGCGCGTGCCACCGAAGTAGTCGTATCCCCAGACTTCTTGAAGCAGCTGGGCGCGGCTGAACACCCGACCGGGATGCTGGGCGAGATAGCGCAGCAACTCGAACTCCTTGAAGGTGAGGTCGAGCGTGCGCGTGCGCACGCGCACGATGTAGCCGGCCTCATCGATCGAAAGATCCCCGCTGCGGATCTCACCGGGCCCCTCCTCCGGCTGGGAGTCAAGGCGCGCGACGGAAAGGCGCAGTCGTGCCTCGAGCTCGGCGGGCCCGCAGGTGTCGACGACGAACTCGTCGATGCCCCAGTCGCGTTGGAGCGCGGTGAGGCCACCCTCGGTGACGATCACGATGAGAGGATGCTCGATGCCGGTCTGGCGGATCAGTCGCGTCAGGCTGCGTACATGCGGCAGGTCGCGTCGTCCATCGACCAGGACCGCATCGCACGGCGGCGCATCGAGGAGTGCCGTGGCCTGCGCGGGCAGGATGCGCACGGCGTGGGGGAGCAGGCTGAGCGCCGGCAGGACCTCCACGGAGGGCTCCACCGCCTGGGTGAGCAGCAGCAGGCGCACTACGGGAGGATATCGACCCGTGACCCAGGCACCCGGCGTCGGGCGGCACCGCATTGCCGTGCCACCTCAGGCCGAACCTCTCTCGCTCGTGAGCCAGGACGGCATCGCGCTGGCGGCCATGCACCTCCCTCATCCGTCGAGCTCCACGGCGATCGTCGTCGCCCATGGCTTCGGAGGAGCGCACGATCAGGAGCGAGTGGAGCGGATCGCGCAGCTCCTCAACGAGGAGTCGAGCGTCGTTGCGGTGACGCAGCGCGGTCACGGCGACTCGGGTGGCATGACCACGCTGGGCCACCGCGAGCCGATGGACGTCGAGGCGGCGGTCGCGTGGGCGCGTGGCGCGGGATACGACCGGGTCGTGACGGTCGGATTCTCCATGGGCGCGGCAGTGGTCCTACGCCATGCAGCGCTGCTCGGCCCCGAGTCGAGCGATGCGGTCATCGCGGTGAGCGGGCCGGCCTACTGGTTCTATCGCGGCACCACGCCGATGCGCTGGCTGCATCGCGGCATCTCCACGCCGGCGGGCCGCGCGTACATCCGCACGGCACTGGGCACGCGTGTCGATCCTGAGCCCTGGCCCGATCCGCCGCCGATGCCGCCCACCGAGGCTGCCGCTCGAGTGCGCGAGCACGGGATCGATCTGCTCATCGTCCACGGGGATGCCGACGGTTTCTTCCCTCTGGATCACCCGCGCGCCCTGCACGAGGCGGCACCGGGCTCCGAGCTGTGGATCGAGCCGGGTTTCGGGCATGCCGAGGGTGCCATCGAGGAGGATCTTGTCCGGCGCATCGGCACGTGGGCCATGCCAGGGGCCGGGCGAGGCGCCACTCCCGGGCTGTCGGGCTAGGCTGACGTCATGCTCGAGATCGTCTACACGGGACTCCTCGTCCTCGCGATCCTCTTCATCACGTGGTTCTCGGGCTACGTCGTCTACAAGCTCTTCAAGGGCCAGGGCTAGGTGGTTGAGCAGTCGGTGCCTGACGGCGCCGCGGAAGCGTCCCTGCTGGACTTGCCCGAGGAGCTCATCCCGCTCTCATGGCTCATCGGCCGCTGGGCCGGCGTCGGGCTTGGGCAGTACCCCACGATCGAGGACTTCCGCTTCGGCCAGGAGGTGTCCTTCACCACCGATGGTCGCCCGTTCCTCATCTACGCGTCTCGCAGTTGGCTGCTCGACGATGACGGTGCGAAGGTCCGCCCCCTCGCACTTGAGTCCGGTTTCTGGCGTCCGCGCCCCGGAGGTGAAGTCGAGGTGACTCTCGCGCACCCCACGGGCTACTCCGAGTTGTGGCTCGGCACACACGAGGTGCTCGGCATCGAAGACGCGCGCATCACGGGGGCACGCGCCAACCTGCGCACCGACGTCATCGCCGCGTCCCCCTCCGCGAAGCCCTACGCCGCGGGCGAGCGGCTCTACGGCCTGGTCAATGGCGAACTCATGTGGACCTTCGACATGGCGGCCGTCGGCGAGCCGATGACCAACCATCTCTCGGCGCGGTTGCGCCCGGCTGACTGACGGCCCGCCCGTGGACTTGGATCAGCACCTCCACGCCCGCGGGTACCGCGTCACGCCCCAGCGCACGCTCGTGCTTGCCGCTGTCAACGACCTCGGTCACGCCACGCCCGAGGAGATCCTCGTTCGCGTGCAGAGTGAGTCCCCCAAGGTCAACCTGTCCACGGTCTACCGCACGCTCGAGGTACTCGAGGACGTCGGCCTCGTCACGCACGCGCACCTCGGACACGGGTCTCCGACCTACCACTCGGTCGATGACGACGTACACATTCACCTGGTCTGCCGTCGCTGCGATGGCATTGAGTCGATTCCCGCCGGTGTGGCGCGAGAGTTCTTCGAAGCGCTCGACCACGAGCGCGGCTTCTCCACCGACGTGGGCCACATGGCGATCCACGGCGTCTGCCGCACCTGCCGGGAAGATCATCCGCATGCCTGACGTTGCGGCAGGGGTGAAGGCCTATCGCAGTCCCGCACTCGACCTGCCCGGTGCATGCCCGGCCCCCGAGGGCTCGGTCGATGGCGGCGTGCCCTGGCACTACGGCGATCCGCACGCGGAGCAGCGCCGACTTGTCGAGGGTCGCGGATCCGTGGACCTGTCGCACCGCGGGGTCGTGACCGTCACCGGACCCGATCGGCTCACGTGGCTGCACAGCCTCACCACCCAGCATCTTGAGACCCTCACTCCGGGCACATCGACGACGGCGCTCATCCTTAGCCCACACGGTCATGTCGAGCACGAGATGCACCTGACCGACGACGGCACCACCACATGGATCACGGTCGAGCCGGGGGATGCTCCCCGCCTGGTCGCCTACCTCGATTCGATGCGCTTCATGCTGCGCGTCGAGGTGGCTGACGTGAGCGAGGACTGGGCGGTCGTCTGGCAGCCCCTGCGGGAGGCCGCCCCTGATCGCGTCACCTGGCTCGTGCCCGCAGACATGGCGGGAGCGGGAGTGATCGACGCGGGCAGCGACCGAGGTGGTGATGCCTCGAAGTACGTCGACCATCGGCCAGACGTGCTCATCGGCCGCGAGGTCCTGGTGCCGCGCGACGAACTACTCACCGTGCTCGGCGGCGATCCCTCGGGCACCTGGGCGCTCGAGGCTCTGCGCGTCGCGGCCGCGGTCCCGCGCGAGGGCTTCGAGACCGACCACCGCACGCTGCCCCACGAGGTCGGTTGGATGGGATCTGCCGTGCACCTGGCGAAGGGCTGCTACCGCGGCCAGGAGGCGGTCGCGCGCGTCCACAACCTTGGTGCCCCGCCGCGCCGACTTGTCCTCCTCCATCTCGACGGGGGCACCGAGACACTTCCCGCGCACGGCGACACCGTGCTGCTGGGCGAACGCGAGATCGGCTGGGTCGCATCCGCCGCGCGGCACTACGAACTCGGTCACATTGCCACGGCCGTCATCAAGCGTTCGGTCGATCCTGCTGCCGACCTCGTCGTACGCACCGCTTCCGGGGACGTCGCTGCTGGGCAGGAACCCGTCATCCTCGTGCGCTAGTCGA
>CAZLZC010000075.1:3441-10477 GCA_964563825.1 uncultured Actinomyces sp. | reverse complement strand
GGTGTGGATAGCCGCGCAGTCGGGGCCTGCGCCGACCATCCCCGCGGATGCCCTCAACGGGCTCACCCTCGTCCTCATGCGCGCGGATGCAGCGCCAGCGCCGGAGGCAGCACTGCGATTGGAATACCGTCTCCCGGGTGCCGGCACCGCTCTCCAATCGGCTGCGGTGACGGCCGCGGCCGCGAGCGTCGGCGGACTCCTGCTGGTCCTGCTTGGCGGATGGATGATTGTGGGGCGCAGGAGGCAACCGCGGTGACCGCGCCCGAGGATCGCGTGCTCACGATCCCCAACGTCCTCAGCCTGATTCGCCTCGCCCTGATCCCGCTTTTCCTCTGGCTCGTGCTGGATCTGCGTGCAGACCTCGCTGCAGTCGCTGTCCTGGCCGTATCCGGCATCACCGATTGGGCCGATGGGGCCATCGCTCGTCGCACCGGGCAGACGACACGACTCGGCCGTCTACTGGACCCGCTGGTGGATCGACTCACCATCGCGGCGACGCTCATCGGCCTCGCCTTGCGCGACCTGGTGCCGTGGTGGCTCGTCGCGCTTCTCGCTGCCCGCGAGGTGCTCCTGCTCGCCCTCGTGCCCGCGCTGCGGCGGCGCGGCCTGCTGGCGCTGCCCGTCCACTACCTGGGCAAGGCCGCCACATTCGCCCTCTACTGGGGATTCCCGTTTGTCCTTGTCGGAGCGGGAACCGCCGCTTGGGAGCAGGTCCTGGGCGCCCTGGGCTGGGCTTTCGTCATCTGGGGCACCGCGCTGTACTGGTACGCGGCTGCGCTCTATCTGGACCAGGCGCGGCGCGTCCTTCGTGCGGCTTCCTGAGGCGCGCGGCCACGCGCTGCAGCGGGGACAGAGGGGCCAGCCGTGCTTGATGCCGCAGACCAGGGAGACTAGGTTCGTCACCGTGCCGACCCGTCCGTCGGCATGGCAGCGATGGAGGGGACGAGATGACGCTGGTACCCGAGGATCTTCGGTTCACTGCCGAGCACGAGTGGATCGCGTCCAGTGGTGAGGGCACGGTGCGATTCGGCATCACCGATTACGCCCAAGACGCCCTTGGCGACATCGTCTACGTCGACCTGCCGAAGGTGGGGCAGTCCGTCGCCGCAGGCCAGCCCTGCGGCGAGGTGGAGTCCACCAAGAGCGTGAGCGAGATTTACGCGCCCGTGAGCGGTGAAGTTGTAGCCGTCAATGTGGCGCTGTCTGACTCACCGGAGACAGTCAACTCCCAGCCCTATGGCGACGGATGGATGGTGGAGGTGCGTGTCTCAGGGGATCCCGAGGCCACACTGGACGCCGCCGCCTACCGCTCCCTCATCGGCGAATGACCTGACATGAGCGGCTGCGAGCATCCTGTCGATCCTGGCGATCGCTTCTGCCGGGTGTGCGGAGCTCCGGTCAGGCCCGGCGGGTCGGCCAAGCCGCCCCTGTCGGGCTCCCACGACGTGACCTCTGTGGGTATCGCCGGCCCGGGATCCAGTGGCTCGCTCCCCGCGGTGGGATCCGGTGTCGCTCCCAATCTTGGGCCCGGTGAGGCCGTGCTCGTCGTTCAACGAGGTATGGGTGAGGGCGCCTCCTACCTGCTCGTGGGCGACGTGGTGACGGCAGGGCGCGAGCCTGACTCCGATCTATTCCTGGATGACGTCACGGTGAGTCGCCAACACGCCGAGCTTCGGCGCATGACAGGTGGCTGGCTCCTGCGCGACGTGGGGAGCCTCAATGGCACTTACGTCAATCGGCAGCGCATCGAGGAGGTCGCTCTCGCGCCCGGCGACGAAGTACAGATCGGCAAGTACCGCTTCGCGTACCTCGTCGGAGGGGACACCGGGACCACGTCGTGAGTGCCATGCGCCCCATTGGCGCGGTCGTCACCGAACTCGCTGGAGAGTTCCCTGACCTCACGGCGTCGAAGGTTCGCTATCTCGAGGCCGAGGGCCTGCTGGAGCCTATGCGCACGGCACGCGGCAGCCGCCGATACACCGATGACGACATCGACCGTCTGCGACGGATCCTGCGCATGCAGCGCGATGAGTTCCTTCCGCTTGCGGTGATCGTCGAACGTCTCGCGCAGCCGGATACCTCCACCAGCGACGCCAGCGCCGTCCCCGCCACTCGTCTGCGCACCCCGCGTCCTCGCCGGATGACCGCAGCAGAGGTCGCGCAGCGCGGGGGAGTAGACGCCGCGACGCTGAAGGACCTAACCGCACACGGACTCGTCAGCGAGATGGACAGCGGAGCCGTGGACATCTGCCGGCTCGTCGTGCGCCTGCAGGAGTACGGGATCGAGCCGCGCCATCTGAGGTCCTTCCGGGTCGCCGCGGACCGAGAGGTGGGGCTCGTCCAGCAGGCCCTCGCTCCGCGTCGGGGGAGCCCCTCCACCCTCGAGGAGCGCGAACTCACCTCACAGCTTCTTGCCGTCCTCCTGGACCTCCACGTGGCACTGGTGCGGCAGCGGTCGTCTACTCTCGAAGCATGAAGCGAGTGGAGGTCCTGGGCGTACGGGTGGAGATGCCCTCCAACCAGCCGATCGTGCTTCTGCGCGAGGTCGAGGGCGATCGCTACCTTCCCATCTGGATCGGCGCCACGGAGGCGACTGCAATCGCATACGTCCAGCAGGGTGTCGTGCCTCCCCGCCCGCTCACGCATGACCTGCTCAAGGACGTGATCGACGCACTGGACCGCTCCCTCACGGAGGTGCGCATCACACGTTTGGAAGGCGGGGTGTTCTTCGCAGAGTTGCACCTGAGCGAGGGTGTGGTCGTGAGCGCACGCCCCTCGGACGCCATCGCGCTGGCCCTGCGCATGTCCAGTCCCATTGAGGTGGATGACGCCGTGCTCGACGAGGCAGGCGTCATCATCCCGGACGAGGAAGAGGACGAGGTCGAGCGCTTCAGGGAGTTCCTCGATCAGGTCACCCCTGAGGACTTCGGCGCCGATTCTTAGGCACGCGCCTCCCACTCCGGCGGGTCGCGTTGACCGTGGGGCTGGTGAGCCCTAACGTTGCATTCCGCTCTCCTGGAGGGCGCCCAGTCGTAAAGCCCGGGTAGCCCCGGATCGAGAAGGCGGTGGACAGCGACGATGCGCCTGACCGAAGAGTCTGTGCCCCCGGTAGTCGTCCCCGTCACGGTCGACCAGCCCTCTCTGTTCCCCGAAGAGTCCCTCCAGTCTGCGGCGCTGTACCTCGGCTACCGCGGCCCGATCGCCTGCGCTGCAGCGGGCATCACCTACCGCCAGCTCGATTACTGGGCGCGGACCGGCTTGGTTGAGCCGAGCATCCGCCCCGCCAGCGGCTCCGGCACCCAGCGGCTCTACGCCTTTCGAGACATCCTCGTCTTGCGCATCGTGAAGAGGTTGATCGATACCGGAGTCTCTCTGGCGAATATCCGCACCGCTGTGGCTCACCTGGAGCAGCGCGGGGGAGATGACCTCTCAAGGATCACGCTGATGAGCGACGGGGCGTCGATCTACGAGTGCCGCAGCGAGGACGAGGTCATCGATCTGGTCCGTGGGGGACAGGGCGTCTTCGGCATCGCAGTAGGCCGCGTCTGGCAGGAGGTCGAGGGTCAGCTGGCCAGCCTCCCCGGGGAGCCGGCCGAAGGCGACGCGACCAGCCCACGAAGCGACGACGACGAGCTCTCAGCCCGACGCGCGGCTCGTCGCACCGCCGGCTGACGCCTCTGCGTCCCTGCGTGCGCTAGGGTCGAACCGCTGATCGACCTGGCACGGGAGAGCCCCGGGGAAACCCGGGCGCCGAAGGAGCAACCGCCCCGGAAACTCTCAGGCACCCGAACCGCGCCGGGAAGGCAACTCTGGAGAGAGGGTGGCTCGCCACCCCACCGACGGTGCAAGTCGCACGTGCCTTATGGGCACGACGGCGAAGCTCTCAGGTCGCGGTCGTCCGCGGGACCAGAGGGGGTGGGGTGCACACCGTGCACCCTTCCGCCGATATGCCGGGAGACGCCATGACAGGTCAGTTCGAAGCAGACCAGATCACATCCTTCGCTCATCGCCACATCGGTCCGCGGCAGCGGGATATCGGCCAGATGCTCGAGCAGGTGGGCTACCAGTCTCTGGAGTCCTTCCTCGACGACGTGGTCCCAGAGAGCATCCGCTGGAGAGAGGGGCTCGCGCTCGACGCACCCCTCGATGAGCAATCCATGGCCGCCGAGATGACCTCTCTCGCCGAGGCGAACCGTCCACTCACATCGATGATCGGGCTGGGCTACCAGGACTGCATCACACCGCCCGTCATCCGCCGCAACGTTCTCGAGAGCCCCGCCTGGTACACGGCGTACACGCCCTACCAGCCGGAGATCAGCCAGGGCCGCCTCGAAGCGCTACTTGCCTTCCAGACCGTGGTCGAGGACCTCACCGCCCTTCCGATCGCCCCCGCTTCACTGCTCGACGAGCCCACGGCCGCAGCGGAGGGGATGGGCTTGCTCCATCGGTCATACGACGGCTCGGTCTTCCTCGTCGACGAGGACACCCACCCGCAGACGATCGCGGTCATCCGCACGCGCGCAGAGCCGCTCGGCATCGACGTGCGCACCGCGCCGCGTTCCGGCCTCATCGCTGCCCTGTCGGACGACACCTTCGGCGTACTCGTCTCCTACCCGGGCTCGTCCGGACAGGTCGATGACATCCGCGACATCCTCACCTCAGCTCGCGAGCGGGGGGTGGGCACGGTGGTCGCCAGTGATCTGCTCGCACTCACACTCCTCACACCGCCTGGCGAGATGGGTGCCGATGTATGCGTCGGGTCCGCTCAGCGCTTCGGGGTCCCGATGGGCTTCGGCGGCCCCCACGCAGGCTTCATGAGCGTGCGTGCCGGCTTGGAGCGTTCGCTGCCCGGTCGCCTTGTGGGCGTATCGGTCGATGCCGAGGGGACACCCGCCTACCGGCTAGCACTTCAGACACGCGAGCAGCACATCCGTCGCGAACGTGCGACCAGCAACATCTGCACTGCGCAGGTCCTCCTCGCGGTCGTCGCGGCAATGTACGCCGCCTATCACGGCCCCGAAGGCCTGCGCGGAATCGCGTCACGTGTGCGTGGTCAGGCCCTGAGGCTGTCAGCATCACTCGCCAGCGCGGGCTACGACGTCGTTGACTCGGTCTTCTTCGACACCCTGAGTGTCCGCGTACCCGCGCGTGCCGACGAGGTGATGGCTGCGGCGCGCATCCAGGGTGTGAACCTCCGAGGAATCGACGCAGACACCGTGGGCATCACTGTCGACGAAACGACCGATGTGGCGGACCTTGAGCGGGTGCTCGCCGCCTTTGAGGCGCAGCTCGCACCTCCCCCCGACTATCCGGCGACCGCGGGGCTCCCCGATGCGCTTCGGCGCACCTCGCCCTTCCTGAGTCATCCGATCTTCCACGATCACCGGAGCGAGACAGAGATGCTGCGCTATCTGCGGCGACTCTCCGACCGCGATCTTGCTCTCGACCGGACGATGATTCCTCTGGGGTCATGCACCATGAAACTCAATGCGACCACGGAGATGGAGCCCATCACGTGGCCGGGGTTCGCGGGCATTCACCCCTTCGCACCGCTGGACCAGGCCGAGGGATACGTCGCTCTCATCCAGAGCCTCGAGCGCATGCTCTGTGAGGTCACCGGCTACGACGCCGTGAGCCTCCAGCCCAACGCCGGTAGTCAGGGTGAATTCGCAGGCCTGCTCGCTATTCGCGCCTACCACCACTCTCGCGGTGACGTTCAGCGCGACATCTGCCTGATCCCCAGCAGTGCGCACGGCACCAACGCAGCGAGTGCCGTCATGGTCGGTATGCGCGTCGTCGTGATCGGCTGCGACGAGCACGGCAACGTAGACGTGGACGATCTGAAGGCCAAGATCGCCGAGCATGGTGACCGGCTGGCAGCACTGATGATCACCTATCCATCCACGCACGGCGTCTTCGAGGAGGCGGTGGGCGACATCTGCGCGATGGTCCACGATGCCGGGGGACAGGTCTATGTGGACGGGGCCAATCTCAACGCCCTTGTCGGCTTGGCGAAGCCTGGCCGCTTCGGGTCCGACGTATCCCACCTCAACCTGCACAAGACCTTCTGCATCCCGCATGGCGGAGGCGGTCCGGGCGTGGGCCCGATTGGTGTGCGCGCCCACCTCGCGCCCTTCCTGCCCTCTCACCCCCTGCGCCCAGAAGCGGGGCCCGCGGTGCCTGTCGTAGGCCCTGTGAGCGGTGCGCCGTGGGGCTCGGCGGGCATCCTGCCCATCCCGTATGCCTACCTGCGCATGATGGGATCCGAGGGCATCACCCAAGCGACAGCAGTGGCGATCCTGTCCGCCAACTACATCGCCGCACGCCTCAGCGACGCGTACCCGATCCTCTACACGGGTGCTCACGGACGTGTCGCCCATGAGTGCATCCTCGACCTGCGACCCATCACCAAGTCGAGTGGCGTGAGTGTCGACGACGTCGCCAAGCGCCTGATCGACTACGGCTTCCATGCCCCGACAATGTCCTTCCCGGTCGCGGGCACGCTCATGGTCGAGCCGACGGAGAGCGAGAGCCTCGCCGAACTCGATCGCTTCTGCGACGCCATGCTCGCGATCCGAGATGAGATCGCCCGGGTGGAGTCGGGGGAGTGGCCTGCGGATGACAACCCGCTGCACCACGCGCCGCACACCGCCGAGTGCCTCGTGGGCGACTGGGATCACGCCTACGACCGCCGCACGGCGGCCTACCCGCCGGGGGTGCAGGCCTCGACGAAGTACTGGCCACCCGTGCGACGCATCGATGGCGCCTACGGTGACCGCAACCTCGTCTGCGCGTGCCCCGCGCCCAGTGAGCTCGCGCACACGATGTCGTAGGGGGAGACCGCTAGCCTGCGGGTGTGGTCGATCTGTCGGAGGGGCTACTCGCAGGCCTGGTCATTGCCCTCGGGGTCGCAGCGTTTGCACGCTCGCGCGGCTGGGGGATCGCGATCCCGGTGCTCGTCGCGGGGATGGCGTTCGGACTCCTTCCCTTCGGCCCGTCGGCACCGCAGGAAGCGGGTCAGATCTTCCTGCTCATC
>CAZLZC010000075.1:0-3341 GCA_964563825.1 uncultured Actinomyces sp. | reverse complement strand
CTGCAGTCGATTGTGGGCGGACTCATCGTCGGCGTAGCCGCCGGACTTGCCGTGGCGTGGTTGATTCGACGCGACCCCGATCAGACGGTCGTGAATGCGTTCGTCCTGCTCACACCTATCCCCGTGTACCTCGTGGCGGAAACGGTCGAAGGCTCGGGCATCCTGGCTGTCGTCGCCGCGGCACTCATCATCGCCAACACCATGCTGACGCATAGGCGATTCGAAGGCCGCCGATCATCTGTGGCTATCTGGAAGCAGATCACGCTTATCCTCACGGCCGCAGCCTTCTTCCTCGTGGGCCTTGAACTACCCGAGACCGTCATGGCCCTGCCCTCCGAGGATCTCCGGATCCTTCCTGTCCTCGTGGTCGCCGTGGTAGCTGTGCTCGTCCTGAGTCGATTGATCTTCGTGATGGCTTACAGCTTCGTCTCCGGCAGGGGAGAGGCGCACATCTATCCGCGAGAAGCGATTGTGCTCGCGTGGGCCGGAGCTCGCGGGCCGGTATCGGGGCTGGCCGCCTTCTCGATCCCTCTGGGGGTGGGCGTCGAAGCCGCCGCGGACGACGCCCGGCTGCTCCAGGCGACCACCTTCGTGGTCATCGGGGTCACCCTCGCGCTGTCTCCGACCCTGGGATTCGTGGCACGCGCCATGCGCATCACCCCGCAGGATCTCGACGACGATCGGCGAGTGGTGCGTGTGGCCGTGGCTACGCGTGGGCTGGATGCACTCGACGAGGCGCTTCGCGATGCCGCCGGTGCGCGCGAGTCACTTCCCCCGGGACTGGAGGACGCGATTCGACGCAGGCTGACCGCGGACCTCGAATCCGCCGGGGGAGGATCGCCCGCTCCCGCGCCGCTCGGTGACGCCTATCGCCTCGAGATGGCCGTCCTGCGCGCGCAGCAGGATGAGCTCCTCCGCCTACGCGAGGGGGGCACCCCCGACGCGGTGATCCGCCCGGCGCTCCACGATCTAGACCTGCAGCTCAGCGCCCTGCGGGCACGTAAGCCCACGAGCTAGCCGGCCCATCATCCGAGCGGCCCTACCATCTAGCTGCGGCCCAGCGTCTCCTGGGCCTGCGTGAGGGGCTCCTGCCGGGGCACCCAGTCCGCCAGCCTCGCCGCAAACCCCGCATCAGCAGCAGCGGCCACCACCTCCGCGTCGTCGTCCACGAGATACGCCACCTGGGCGTGCGAGGCGATCCGGCGCAGGGCCTCCACCTTGAGCACCCGGGCGGGGCGGCGATCGGCGTCCCGCCGCATGATCAGTTCGCCTTCGGGCAGGCCCTGCTCGCTGAGCCATTGGAGGGTGTCCGGACGGCAGCGTTCGGGACGCCCGGTCAGGTAGATGAGCGTCAGGCCGGATGCGACGGCCTGGCGTGCCGCCTGGCAACCGTCCGCCAGCGCTGGATCCTCCGACACGGATGCGAAGAACCCATCCCAGTCACGGCGTCCCGACTCGATGTGGTGGAGCCGATGGCGTACGTCGGCGAGCACGCCGTCGATGTCGAAGACCGCCACGCGAGGGGAGTTCTCCCTCATGGGATCTGACATAATGTACGTTATCGGATAAACCCTAGGAGCGCAGCGCCTGGGCCAGCTCCTGGAATTCGCCCGTGAGCACGGCCATGTCCTCATCGGTGTGGGCCAGGGACACCAGCCACTGCTCGTCGAGTCCGGGCGGCGTGAGCACACCGCGGTTGACACCCCACAGCCAGCTGAGCTCGGCCGCGGCGAAGTCGGTGCGCTTGTAGTCGCGGTAGGTCCGCACGGGTGTCGGTGACCACGTGATGGCGCCCTTGACCCCGAAGCCCACCGTGTGGGCCGGGAGGTCGTACTCGCGGATGATCCGGTCGGCGTCCTCGAGCGCCTTGTCATTGACCTCCTCAGCGGCCGCCAGCGCCTGGCGCGTGCACACCTCGTCGACGGCAGCCGCGGCAGCCATGACGAGCGGGTTGCCGTTGTAGGTGCCGAAGTGGGCCATGCGTCCGTCGACGACCGTGGCCATGACCTCGGCTCGCCCGCCGAAGGCCGCGAGCGGGAGGCCGCCGCCGATGCTCTTGGCCAGGGTCACGAGATCCGGCTTGACGCCGAGGCGCTGTGCGGCGCCGCCGTAGCCCGCCGTGAGGCCGGTCTTGACCTCGTCGAAGACCAGGAGCACCCCATGGGCGTCGCACAGCTCCCGCACGCCGGCGAGGTAGCCCGCATCCGGAAGGACGATCCCCATGTTCTCGGGCACGGGCTCCATGACGACCGCGGCGATCTCGCGACCGTGCTGGTCGAGCAGCTGCCCGAGGCGCTCGAGGCTGTTGTAGGGCACGGGATAGACCGTCCCTGCCTCGACCTCGAAGGGGACCACGGCCACAGGGGCATCCTCGGGTCCGGCCTCGGCGAGTTCGGGCTTGACCGACACCGAAAGGGCGTCGTATCCCCCGTGGTATCCGCCCTCGATCTTGATGATGGCCTTGCGACCGGTGAAGGCTCGCGCCGCGCGCACGGCGTACATGTCGGCCTCGGTGCCCGAGTTGGCGAACCGCACCTGGTCCAGATCGAAACGCGCGCAGAACCGATCGGCCATGTCCGACGCGGAGGGTGCCGGGGTGACGAAGAGCGTGCCCGTCTCCAGAGCTCGCTGCACCGCGGCCACCACTGCAGGGTTGAGGTGCCCCACGAGCATCGCCCCGAAGCCCATCGAGAGGTCCAGAAGACGGCGACCATCCACGTCGGTGAGCCATGCTCCCTTGGCCGACACCACCGAGACAGGGTGCGGATCCCAGTACTGGAAGGACGAGGGAACGCCGAGCGGCAGCGTGCGGCGCGAGCGCGCGCTCAGCGCCCCGGACTCGGGCGTGGTGGCGGTGAAGCGGTCCCACTCGGCCGCGAGGAGCGTCTCGATGCGCTCCGGGTCGAGCGGTGTGTAGGCCTCGGGCAGGGTCCGCCAGGTGCTGGGATCGTGTGCCGGCCAGGTCACGGCGTTGGGGATGCTCGTATCGGTGGTCATCGCTCCTCGATTCCCGCACCGGCGGCGCGCCGGTACACCCCTGGATCGTAGTCTTCGGGGCCCGCTCGGGGTCCACTGGTCAACCCGCACAATGAGTTCATGGGCACTTTTGCTACCGGCGCGTTCCGCGCCTATGCCCACCGGGGCGGAGGTCGCGAATCACCGGAGAACTCCCTTGCGGCCTTCCGCCACGCGACCGCCCTGGGATTCACGTATCTGGAAACCGATATTCGCCCCACGCGAGACGGTGTCGCCGTGGTGCATCACGATGCGCGCCTGGAGCGCACCACTGACGGGCACGGACTCGTGCGCGACCGCACCTGGCAGGAGATGCGGTCGGTGCG
>CAZLZC010000074.1:0-10807 GCA_964563825.1 uncultured Actinomyces sp. | reverse complement strand
CGCCGTAGACGGGGTCCTGTCGACCTCCTGGCTGGCGTCGCCGCTCGATGACCGACCGGTGCTTTCGCTGAGCTGGGGTGAAGACAGGCGTGTGCGAGGAGTGCGGCTGGACATCGCACCCGACCTGGTGGCCACTCGCCCCCTGCGTGTCACCGTGACCGTCAACGGCCGGGAGACAACCGACATCGTGTCCGGGCGCGGGAGCATCACCGTCCCTGCACAGGAGGCCAGTGCCCTGACGATCCGGTTCGACAATGCCGATGTCGTGCGCAGCCTCGACCCGGACACGGGCAACCTCACCGCCTTGCCCATCGGCGTCACCGAGGTGCGCATCCTTGGGGCGGAGGACATCGTCAAGGGTCCGCGTCTCATCGATGACGCGGGCGTGCCCTGCGGATTCGGCCCTGAATTGGTCATCGATGGAGATGTGCGTGCGGAGACATCGGTGACGGCGACAGTGAGTGAGACGATCACCGACGCGCTCCTGCGCGCAACCCCTTGCGGGGGCCGTGTCGTGACACTCAGTCAGGGCAGCCACGTCATCGAAGCACTATCGACCGCCCAGTACGCCGTCGAGGCGGTGGCGCTCGAGCCTGTCGGTGCCACGCCCAGTGCAGCTGCGACGGCGCCCACGGTCCAGGAGTGGGATGGGACGCACCGCGTCATTGACATCCCGGCGGCGCAGGGTCCACGCATCCTCGAAACGACGGAGAACGCCAATGCCGGCTGGCGCGCGAGTCTGGGCGGCGCGGAGCTCCAACCGATCCGCGTCGACGGATGGAGACAGGGGTGGATCGTCCCCGCCGGGGTGACGGGGACTGCGGTGCTCGAGTTCGCGCCTCAGTCGATCTACCTGACAGGTCTGGTTGCGGGGCTGCTTGCCGTCATCGCACTCCTCGCCCTCGCATTCGTCCGCAGAGGTCGCGGCGGCACAGAAGCTCCTGAGCACGCTCCAAGTGCGCATCGTTGGCTGGCCGTCGGAGCCGTGGTCGTGGGCCTCGCCATCGGCGGATGGCCCGGGGTGATCGCCGCCGCAGCGGGTGTGCTGCTCGCGTGGGTGGTCCCGCGTCCGATTGTTGCGGGCGCCCTCGCCTGCGCCGCAGCGCTGGGTGCGGCGCTGGTCCCCTGGCCCGACAGCCTCGACGCCCCCGAGGCATTGCTCGTGGCTACTGCGCTGCTGGCGATCGCTGCCCTGGGAGCTGCTGCGTCGCCTGGGCGGACTCCCCGGGAGTACGCCGGTGCGCCCACGCCAGGATCGGACGCTCCAGGATGAACCAGGACGCGCTCGCGACGGCGATGGAGGCCAGCACCACCAGAGGCCACACGATCCAGAAGCCTCCGGAGAAGACCTGCAATCCCAGGGCGTTCTGGATGAAGCGAAGCAGCACAAGGTGCCAGAGGAACACCCCGTAGGAGATCGTCCCGAGGTAGACGACGATCGGATTGGCGAGGATCGCGGCCCACCAAGAGTGCGGTGGAACCCCATCGCTCGTGTCTCCGACGCCGAGGAATCCTGGGAGCAGCAGGAACGCCGCGATCACCCCGTAGAGCACATGCTTGATCACGAGGCTGTTGGGCTCGGCTGGATCAAAGGTGAGCGGCCCCGCGATCGGAGTGGCCGCGATGACCGCGAGGCCGGCCGCAATGAGGAGACACCAGCCCGTCGCCTGGGCTACCTGGCGCACGGACAGCATCCAGGCGGGAGCACCGCCTTTGCTAAGGCGCACCTGGATGACGGCAGCGGCCATGCCGATGGCGAACCAGTCGAGGAAGCCGGGCAGCCAGTAGCCCGTAATCGTCGAGGATCCCAGCGCCCCCGTCACGCGCAGAATTGTGAACGTCCAGGCGATGAGCACGGCCACAGCGAGGACCGTCAGCTGGAAGCGCGCGCTCGCGTCGGGATTGCCGCGTCCGCGCCGCCCGGCTATCCATGCGATGACGGGGAGCAGGACGTAGAAGGCCAACTCGGTCGCGAGACTCCACGTCTGGGTGAGCCCCTCGAGCGTGAAGCCCGGCACGTAGATGTGCAGGAGCCCGAGGTGGACAGGCCACGCCTGCCAGCGCACCGGCTGGATCTCCGGCAGCAGGAGCAGGGTGAAGATCACCATCGCCCAGTACGCCGGGAGGATGCGAGCGGCGCGACGAAGTGCGTACCCGCCCACTGCCGGACCCGGGGTGGCGGTCATCGCCGCCCGCGCCCAGGGGCGGTAGAGGAGGAACCCCGACAGCAGGAAGAAGAGGGTCACCCCGAAGTCCATGCGACCGAGGAGGGGCCCCAGGACCGGAGTCCGGATCTCGCCCGTGTTGAAGGCCACGTGGGTCGTGAGGACCATGAAGGCCGCGATGGCCCGGTAGCCGTCCAGGAGGGGGAAGGGGCGCATGATCCCTCTCCCTCCCGATAGATCCGGCCCGACGGCCCGACGGCCAAATCTGCACGCCGGGGAGCCCAGTATCCGCTAGCGTTCCTACCACGCGCGCTGAACCGCGAGCGACGGCTTGGTGACCGGAGGGTGGCATGAGGCGAGGCATTGGCATCGTCCTGGTCGGACTCGGGGTGTTCCTCGTGGTGATCGGAGCGCTCCTGCGATTCAGCGTGGTCCCCGCCGTGGCTAAGGCTCCGCTCTCACCCGGCGAGGACACGGGCGGCGTCACGCAGACCGATCAGACGGGTGTCGCATCCAAGCTCTTCGATCCCGCCACTCTGACCGAGCGCATCGACGTGCCCCTGACGGTCACCCGCTTCACGCGTGGCGACGTCCCTGCGAGCCAGACCGATGAGGCAAAGGCCGCCGACCTCGCGGTCTACGACACCTTCCAGCGCGTGGAGGACAACGCCGGTGTCGTGGTGTTGGCCGACACGGCTCGGTTCGCCTTCAACCGCGTCACCTCGGAGATGTCCAATTGCTGCGGCGCCAACGTCAATGGCGAGAACGTCGAGCTGAGTGGCGTCGTCCCGCTGAAATTCCCCATGTTCACGCAGCAGCAGACATACCCGTACTTCGACACGTCCCTCAATAAGGGAGTGGACGCCGTCTTCCAGGGCGAGGAGACGCTCGAGGGTCTGCCGGTCTACAAGTTCGTGGTGACGGTCGAGCCGACCCAGACGGGCACCATCGAAGTGCCGGGTGACCTGGTGGGGTCACCGCTGCCCAACTTCGTGGCCCCTCGTTACTACAGCAATATCCTGACCCTGTGGGTTGAGCCCAACACCGGGGCGATCGTCAAGGGAGAGAGCGACCAACTCCAGACGCTGCGCGGCCCAAGCAACGAGGTCGAGGTCATCGTCATCGACGCCGTGATCGGCACCACCCCGGCGCAGGTGGCCTCAGGCGTGGAGTACGCCAAGTCCCAGGCGGCGCTCCTCGCGCTCCTCAACAACACGGCCCCGCTCATCGCGGTGATCCTCGGCGTGATCCTCCTTGTGGTCGGCATCATCCTCGTGGCGGCCGGGGGCAAGAAGCGCTCGGGAGCCCATGCAGGGGGTTCCGCGGCCGCCTAGGCCTGTCAGTGGGCCCTCAGGGGCCCTGCGCTATCCTCCCTGGGCACGCCGAGCCCGCACGTGTCCCAGACCGAGTGGCCTCGTGACGTTCCTCGCGGCCCGCGGTTCACCCGCGCACCACGTCGATCACGGACTCGACCGTGCACAGGCCGACATCTATCCGTATCGGAGTCCGCGTGACCTCCCAGACCATCGCACCCCAGGTAGCCATCAATGACATCGGCGATGCCGATGAATTCCTCGCCGCTATCGATTCCACCATCAAGTACTTCAATGACGGCGACATCGTCGAAGGCACCATCGTCAAGGTTGACCGCGACGAGGTCCTCCTCGACATCGGCTACAAGACCGAGGGTGTGATTCCCTCCCGCGAGCTCTCCATCAAGCACGACGTCGACCCCCATGAGGTGGTGTCCGTCGGCGACGCGGTCGAGGCTCTTGTCCTCCAGAAGGAAGACAAGGACGGCCGTCTGATCCTGTCCAAGAAGCGTGCGCAGTACGAGCGCGCATGGGGCACGATCGAGCGCATCAAGGAGGAGGACGGCGTCGTCGAGGGCTCCGTCATCGAGGTCGTCAAGGGTGGTCTCATTCTCGATATCGGGCTCCGCGGCTTCCTTCCGGCATCGCTTGTGGAGATGCGCCGCGTCCGCGACCTTCAGCCTTACGTCGGCAAGACCCTCGAGGCCAAGATCATCGAGCTCGACAAGAATCGCAACAACGTCGTCCTCTCGCGCCGGGCATGGCTCGAGCAGACCCAGAGTGAGGTCCGCCAGACCTTCCTCAACAACCTGCAGAAGGGGCAGATCCGCTCCGGCGTCATCTCATCGATCGTCAACTTCGGAGCCTTCGTCGATCTGGGTGGGGTCGACGGCCTCGTGCACGTGTCCGAGCTCTCCTGGAAGCACATCGACCATCCCTCCGAGGTTGTCGAGGTCGGCCAGGAGGTCACGGTCGAGGTGCTCGACGTCGATATGGACCGCGAGCGCGTGAGCCTGTCGCTGAAGGCCACGCAGGAGGATCCCTGGCAGCACTTCGCGCGCACGCACCAGATCGGCCAGGTCGCTCCCGGTCGTGTCACCAAGCTCGTGCCCTTCGGCGCCTTCGTCCGCGTCGAGGAGGGCATCGAGGGCCTCGTCCACATCTCCGAGCTTGCCGAGCGTCACGTGGAGATCCCCGAGCAGATCGTCCAGGTGGGCGACGAGATTTTCGTCAAGGTCATCGATATCGATCTCGAGCGTCGCCGCATCTCGCTGAGCCTCAAGCAGGCCAATGAGTCTGGTGACGGCGAGGTCGCCGACGAGTTCGACCCTTACCTCTACGGTATGGCTCCGGCCTTCGACGAGGCAGGCAACTACGTCGGCCCCGACGGCTTCGATCCGGAGACCGGCGAGTGGAAGGCTGGGTACGAGGATCAGCGTGCCCAGTGGGAGCGGGAGTACGCCGAGGCGCACGCACGCTGGGAGGCCCACCGCAAGCAGGCATCGGAGATGCGCACCGCTGACTCGGAGCAGGCCGTCGCCGAGGGCACGGCCACCGAGTACTCCTCGGCGTCCACCGAAGCTTCAGGCGCACTCGCCTCTGACGAGTCGCTGCAGGCGCTGCGCGACAAGCTCGCCGGCGACTCCTAACCCGCCGGGTCGCGTTGACGACTACTTCGACAGGCGCGAAGGCCCGCGCGCCGCGAAACCTCATGTGGGGTATCGCGGCCGCGGGCCTTGCTGTTCATGTGTGGGCCGCATGGCGTGGCTTCTTCCACATGGACGACTTCTTCTACCTGGCTGAGTCGTCCATACCCTTTGGCGACTACGTCGGGCAGATCTACAACAACCACCTAATGCCCGCGCAGTTCATCATTGTCTGGCTGAGCCAGGTCATTGCCCCCATGTCGTGGGGCCTGGCCGTCCTCGTCGTCTCGGCCATGTGGGCTGCGACTCTGCTGGCAGCAGTGATGCTCCAGCGCTATCTCTTTGGCGATAGTGCCTGGGGGATCGCCAGCGTCCTGGTGATCGCGTGCGCGCCGCTTCTGACGGCCGTGACTGTCTGGTATGCCTCGGCACTTCAAATCCTGCCGTGGGCTGCCACGTTCATGTGGATGCTCTACTTCGCCGCACGTCATGCTCGTGAACCTCGCTGGCGGTGGCTCATCGCTGCGACCCTGACATTCGCCGTGGGTCTGGCTTTCTGGCAGAAGTCCCTGCTCTACCTGCCGGTCGTCCTGTGGCTCTACTGGCGCTACTGGCCCGGGGGCGGACGCCTGGGTCTTCGTGGGCTCGGGCGCCGGTGGTGGCTGCCGGGAGTCACGCTGGGTCTGGCAGTGGCCTACGGGCTCCTCTACCTCAGCCTGCAGCCGGAGGCTGTGCTTCGTTCGAGACCGACACTGGAGCAATTCGGGGAGTCTCTGCGCATCACCCTTGGAGAGGTGTGGCTTCCCGGCTACTTCGGGGCGCCCTGGACCGGATTCACTGACGCGCTCGTCCCGGGTTCGAGCTCGGCCTGGTGGCTCTTCCTCGTCATCTTCCAGCTTGTCGCGGCCCTGGTCGTGATCTCCGTCGTGCGCTGGCGGTCCGCGTGGAACGCCTGGGTGATCATCGCTGCCTTCGCCATCGTGACGGTCGGGCTCTTCGTGTTCGGCAGGATCAATGTCTTCGGCATCGTCCTCGCCATCGATCCTCGCTACGTCGAGGACCTCTTCGTGGTGGGCGCCGTTGTCATGCCGTTCGCCTTTGTGCGTCCTGCAGGCTCTCCGTTGGCCGAGCCACGGACACTCACGTGGCTCCCGCGCGGTGTTCCCGGCTGGCTGCAGGCGGTGGGGTGGCTGGCATTTGCCAACCTGCTGCTCCTGCCCACGATTGCTGTGGGGAGAAGCTGGCACGAGACACCGGCACAGAACTTCGTTGCGAATGTCCGGGAAGTAGCGGCCCTGGATCCCGGGATCGTGGTCCTCGACCGCAAGGTGCCCGAGTTGGTCATGTCTCGTCTCTTCCTCGAACGTGCCAACGCGTCATATGTGCTGGCGGGCGCAGACCTGCCCATCGAGTGGAATGGCGCGGGGGAGCAGGTCTACGTTCTCGACGATGAGGGTCGTGTCCGCCCGGTCAGTCTTGCAGCGAGTTCAACTTCCGTGCCCGGAATCGATGGCGCCTGTGGTTACCGCGTCTTCGGGGCACCGACGGCCATCGAGTTGGACACCTCGCTGTTTGAGTGGACCTGGGTGGGGCAGCTTGACTACCTCGCCGCCGAGGCTGGGGTCATGCAGGTGAGCCTCGACGGCGTGAGCGTGCCTGTCCCGGTGAAGAAGGGCCCGGGGACCGCGCAGTTCGTAGTGGTCGGGGGTGGAGACACTCTCGTCGTGACTCCTCCGGAGGGTGTGGGCGTATGCATCGCGACGGCCGTACTCGGTCAGGATGGCCCGGTATGACGCCCGGCATGAGGATCGCTCTCACCGGCGGCATCGGATCGGGCAAGAGCAC
Organism: uncultured Actinomyces sp.; assembly: GCA_964563825.1. Taxonomy (GTDB): domain Bacteria; phylum Actinomycetota; class Actinomycetes; order S36-B12; family S36-B12; genus Mxb001. Next base: position 3,838 of record CAZLZC010000074.1, on the reverse strand, counting down.
GGTGGCCCAGCTCCTTCACTCGCACGGCGCCGTCATCGTCGACGCCGATGCCATCGCCAGAGAGATCGTGGAGCCTGGCCAGCCCGCCCTGGACGAGATCCGAGAGGCGTTCGGTCCCGACGTGATCGGTGCCGATGGAAGCTTGGATCGAGCGCGCCTGGCCGAGATCGTTTTCGCGGATGCTGACGCCCTGGCGAGCCTCAACGGCATCACGCACCCGCGGATCGCCGAGCGCAGTGCCGAGCTCCTCGCACGGGCACCTTCCGATGCCGTAGTCGTTTATGACATGCCGCTCCTCGTGGAGCAGGGCCCGGCGGCCCTCGCGGGGTGGGATCGCATCATCGTCGTGGACTGCCCGGACGACACGCGCCTCGAGCGCCTCGTGGAGCGGGGCCTGGACGTGGACGACGCAGTGCGCCGCATATCGGCCCAGGCGACGCGTGAGGAGCGCCTGGCGGCCGCGGACGTCGTCATCGACAACGCGGGCGGCCTTCAAGCCCTCGAATCCCAAGTGGACCGCCTCTGGGGGGAGTGGACGGCATCGGACGCCTAGGCTGACCCGATGCGCCCCGTCACCGATCTCGTGCGCACCGTGGCACCCATCGAGGTGATCGCGGACTACTCGCCTTCCGGCGATCAGCCTCAGGCGATCGAGGACCTGGTCCAGCGCATCGAGGCAGGGGAGCGCGACATCGTGCTCCTGGGTGCCACCGGCACCGGCAAGAGCGCCACGGCGGCATGGCTCATCGAGAGGGTGCAACGGCCGACGCTGATCATGGCGCCCAACAAGACGCTCGCAGCGCAGCTCGCGAATGAATTCCGCGAGTTGCTCCCCAATAATGCGGTCGAATACTTCGTGTCCTACTACGACTACTACCAACCCGAGGCGTACGTCCCTCAGACGGACACCTACATCGAGAAGGACTCCTCCATCAACGAGGAGGTCGAGCGTCTGCGCCACTCCGCGACCAATTCGCTGCTCACTCGGCGTGATGTCGTCGTGGTGGCCACGGTATCGGCGATCTACGGCCTCGGGACTCCGCAGGAGTACGTCGACCGCATGCTCCGGCTCCGAGTGGGTGAGGAGTACGACCGCGACTCGCTCCTGCGCCGGCTCGTTGATATCCAATACGCCCGTAACGACACGAGTTTTGAGCGTGGCACCTTCCGGGTGCGCGGGGATACGCTCGAGGTCTTCCCCGTTTACGAGACGCACCCGGTGCGGATCGAGATGTTCGGTGATCAGATCGAGCGACTGATGACATTGCATCCTGTGACGGGCGAGATTGTCACGGAGGATGAGGAGATCTACGTCTTCCCAGCCACGCACTACGTCGCCGGACCTGAGCGCATGGCGCGAGCCATCGCCGACATCGAGGCGGAACTCGCGGATCGTCTCGCCGAACTCGAGGGTCAGGGCAAGCTGCTCGAGGCGCAGCGCCTGCGGATGCGCACGACATACGACCTCGAGATGATGCGTCAGATGGGCAGCTGCTCGGGCATCGAGAACTATTCGCGCCACATCGACGGCCGCGAGCAGGGGTCACCCCCCAACTGCCTACTTGACTACTTCCCCGAGGATTTCCTGCTCATTGTCGACGAGTCACATGTCACCGTGCCGCAGACCGGGGGAATGTACGAGGGCGACATGAGTCGCAAGCGCACCCTCGTCGAACACGGCTTCCGGCTCCCGAGCGCCATGGACAATCGGCCGCTGCGCTGGGAGGAGTTCCGTGAGCGGGTTGGGCAGACGGTTTACCTGTCCGCGACCCCCGGACCCTTTGAGCTGACCCAGTCAGGTGGCGAGTTCGTGGAGCAGGTCATCAGGCCCACGGGCCTCATTGATCCGCTCGTGGTGGTCAAGCCCACCCAGGGGCAGATCGATGACCTCATGGAGCAGATCCGCATCCGCGCCGCGCGATCCGAGCGCGTCCTCGTGACCACCCTCACCAAGCGCATGGCCGAGGACCTGACCGCCTACCTGGAGGAGAACGGCGTACGCGTGCGCTACCTCCACAGTGAGGTCGACACGCTTCGCCGCGTGGAGCTGCTTCGAGAACTCCGACTGGGGGAATACGATGTGCTCGTCGGTATCAATCTCCTCCGCGAGGGCCTCGACCTGCCCGAGGTGTCCCTCGTGAGCATCCTGGATGCCGACAAGGAGGGCTTCCTGCGATCGGAGACCTCGCTTATCCAGACGATCGGTCGCGCGGCACGCAACGTCAGCGGCGAGGTGCACATGTACGCCGACACCGTCACTGCCTCCATGGCACGAGCGATCGACGAGACCAATCGACGCCGTGAGAGGCAGGTGGCCTACAACACCGAGCACGGAATCGATCCGGCACCCCTGCGCAAGAAGATCGGCGACATCACCGACCTGCTCGCCCGCGAGGACGCGGACACCACGGAGTTGCTCAAGGACTCGGGTGGCGTGGTGCGTGCGCGATCCCTCGCGGGTCGCGATCTCGTTGCGCTTATCGAGGAGCTCACCGAGCAGATGCACCAGGCAGCCGGGGAGCTGCAATTCGAGTTGGCGGCGCGCTACCGCGATGAGGTCGGGGAACTCAAGCGGGAGCTGCGGGGAATGCAGGAGGCGGGTCAGGCATGAACGTCCCCACATGGATGTGGATTGCCACAATCGGTGGTCTCGTAGGCATCATCACCCTCGACCTCATCCTTGTCGATAGTCGCCCTCACGTCTTCGGACCCCGGGAGGCCACTCGCTGGGTGATCTTCTACATCGCGCTCGCCCTCGCGTTCGCTGGCTTCATCTTCTGGTATTTCGGCGCGACGTACGCCGGTCAATTCCTTGCCGGCTACATCACCGAGTATTCCCTCAGCGTCGATAACCTTTTCGTCTTCATGGTGATCCTCTCGGCCTTCGCCGTGCCAGCCGAGTATCGCCACCGCGTGCTCCTCGTCGGAATCGTGATCGCCCTGGTGCTCAGGGGCGTCCTCATCCTCATCGGCGCCGAGGCCATCGCCCGTTTCGCAGGCACGTTCTTCGTTTTCGGGGCGCTGCTGCTCTACACGGCCGTGAAGGTGTGGCGCAGCCATGGCGAGGAGCCCGATCCTGAGGGCAACGCCCTGATTCGCTGGCTCGAGAAGCGGGTGCCGACGACCCGGGAGTATCACGGCACGAAGCTCACCGTCCGTCTCGACGGACGTCGACACGTGACGCCAATGCTCCTGGTGATGTTGGCTATCGGGACGACCGACCTGCTCTTCGCCATCGACTCGATTCCGGCCGTCTTCGGCTTGACCAAGGAGGCCTACCTCGTCTTTACGGCGAACGCCTTCGCCCTGATGGGCCTGCGGCAGCTCTTCTTCCTCCTGGACGGGCTCTTCTCCAAGATCATTTACCTCAACCGTGGCCTTGCGATCATCCTGGGATTCATCGGCATCAAACTTGTCCTCGAAGCCCTGGGGGAGACCACCGACCTGCCGGTTCCTCACATCTCGATCCTGGTGTCACTCGGCGTCATCGTGGGCGTCCTAGCGGCGACCACCGTCATAAGCCTCATTGCCGTGAGGCGCAATCCTTCGCTCGTGGCTGAGTCCCCGGAATCGGAAGCCGAGGTGATCGCGGCAGCCGACCAGGGCCTGGCCCTAGAGGACCTCGAGGTCGAGCAGCAGGAGGATCGAGAGGCGGGCCCGGAAGGCTCCCGATAACGTGGACTGACCACTTCACCCAGGGAGGAACTCTTGAGCGTCTCGCTCACCATGTGGCTCATCACCATCGGGGCCATCCTGGTGCTCGTCGTGATGGATTTCCTCACAGTCAGCCGCAAGCCCCACGAGGTGGCCTTCAAGGAGGCGGCCCTCTGGTCGATTT
>CAZLZC010000073.1:7633-11034 GCA_964563825.1 uncultured Actinomyces sp. | reverse complement strand
CAGCTCCGTAGGCCTCGAGTGCCCACACCTCCATCTCGCCGACACGCTGTCCGCCGAACTGGGCCTTACCGCCCAGGGGCTGCTGCGTGATCATCGAGTAGGGGCCGGTCGAGCGCGCGTGGATCTTGTCGTCGACCAGGTGGAGCAGCTTCAGGATGTAGATGTATCCCACCGTGAAGCGTCCCGGGAAGGGTTCGCCGGTGCGGCCGTCGAGCAGGTCGGCCTTGCCATCGGAGTCCACCAGGCGCAGGCCATCGGCCGTCGGTCGCGTAGACCCGAGCACGAGCGAGAGCTCGTCCTCGCGCGCGCCGTCGAAGACCGGGGTGGCCAGGCGCGTGCGGGGAGCTCCCGAGCGCACCTCCTCGGGCAACTTGGCGGTGCGGGGATCTCCCGGATCCGCCTCCCAGCCGGCATGCGCCACCCAGCCCAGGTGCGTCTCCAGGATCTGGCCGACGTTCATGCGGCCGGGGACGCCGAGCGGGTTGAGGACGACGTCGACCGGGGTGCCGTCGGGAAGGAAGGGCATGTCCTCGACCGGGAGGATCTTGGCGATGACGCCCTTGTTTCCGTGACGACCGGCGAGCTTGTCGCCCTCGGTGATCTTGCGCTTCTGCGCGACGTACACGCGCACGAGGCGGTTGACACCCGGGGGCAGCTCATCGCCCTCGTCGCGATCAAAGACGCGGACGCCGATGACCTTGCCCGACTCGCCGTGGGGAACCTTGAGCGACGTGTCGCGCACCTCGCGCGCCTTCTCGCCGAAGATGGCGCGGAGCAGGCGCTCCTCGGGGGTGAGCTCAGTCTCGCCCTTGGGCGTGACCTTGCCGACGAGGATGTCGCCGGGGACGACGTCGGCACCGATGCGGATGATGCCGCGATCGTCGAGATCGGCGAGGACCTCTTCGGAGACGTTGGGCAGATCGCGGGTGATCTCCTCGGGCCCGAGCTTGGTGTCGCGGGCGTCGATCTCATGCTCATCGATGTGGATCGAGCTCAGGACATCGTCCTGCACGAGGCGCTGGCTGAGGATGATCGCGTCCTCGTAGTTGTGGCCCTCCCACGGCATGAACGCCACGAGGAGGTTCTTGCCGAGGGCCATCTCGCCGAGGTCGGTCGAGGGGCCGTCAGCGATGACCTGGCCCTCGACGACGCGATCGCCCTCATCAACCACGGGGCGCTGGTTGTAGCAGGTGCCCTGGTTGGAGCGATGGAACTTCTGCACCCGATAGGTGGAGGTGGTGCCGTCGTCGTTGGCAACCGTGATGTGGTCCGCGGAAACCTCGGTGACGCCGCCGGACTTGTCGGCGGTGATCATGTCGCCCGCGTCGTACGCCGCATGGAACTCCATGCCGGTGCCCACGAGCGGAGCCTCGGCGCGAAGAAGCGGCACGGCCTGGCGCTGCATGTTGGAGCCCATGAGCGCACGGTTGGCGTCATCGTGCTCGAGGAAGGGGATCATCGCGGTCGCGACCGACCACAACTGGCGCGGCGACACATCCATGTAGTCGACGTCCGTGGCGGTGACGTAGTCGACCTCACCGCCCTTGCGGCGCACGAGCACGCGGTCCTCGCTGAAGCGACCGTCATCGGCGAGCATGGCGTTGGCCTGCGCGATGACGTGGAGGTCCTCCTCGTCAGCCGTGAGGTAGTCGACCTGGTCGGTCACCCGGCCGTCGACGACCTTGCGGTAGGGCGTCTCGACGAAGCCGAATGCGTTGACCCGGCCGTAGGTGGCCAGCGAGCCGATCAGGCCGATGTTGGGGCCTTCCGGGGTCTCGATCGGGCACATGCGGCCGTAGTGCGAGGGGTGCACGTCGCGGACCTCGAAGCCGGCCCGCTCACGCGACAGACCGCCGGGGCCCAGCGCCGACAGGCGCCGCTTGTGGGTCAGGCCCGCGAGCGGGTTTGTCTGATCCATGAACTGCGACAGCTGAGAGGTGCCGAAGAACTCCTTGATGGAGGCAACGACGGGACGGATGTTGATGAGGGTCTGCGGCGTGATGGCCTCGACGTCCTGGGTGGTCATGCGCTCGCGAACGACGCGCTCCATGCGCGACAGGCCCGTGCGGATCTGATTCTGGATCAGCTCACCGACGGTGCGCAGGCGGCGATTACCGAAGTGGTCGATGTCATCGGTCTCGATCTGGATCTCGCCACGCGGAGCCTCTGCCACGGTCTCCCCGGCGTGCAAGCGCGCGATGTACTCGATCGTGGCCGCGATGTCTTCCTTGCTGAGCGTGCTCTGGCTGAGCGGCTCATCCAGGCCAAGCTTCTTGTTGATCTTGTAGCGACCGACCTTGGCCAGGTCGTAGCGCTTCGGATTGAAGTAGAAGTTGTCGAGAAGCGCGCGGGCGTTCTCCAGCGTGGGGGGCTCGCCCGGGCGGAGCTTGCGGTAGAGGTCGAGGAGCGCCTCGTCCTGGGTCTCGACGTGGTCCTTCTCAAGAGTCTGCATGATCGACTCGTAGGCGCCGAAGCGCTCGCGGATCTCCTCAGAGGTCCAGCCGAGAGCCTTAAGGAAAATGGTGACGGGCTGCTTGCGCTTGCGGTCGACGCGAACGCCGACGAGGTCCTTCTTGTCGACCTCGAACTCAAGCCAGGCGCCACGACTGGGGATGATCTTGGCGACGAAGACATCCTTGTCTGTCGCCTTGTCCGGCGTGCGCTCGAAGTAGACGCCCGGCGAACGCACGAGCTGCGACACCACGACGCGCTCCGTGCCGTTGATGATGAAGGTGCCCTTCTTGGTCATCAGCGGGAACTCGCCCATGAAGACCGTCTGCGACTTGATCTCGCCGGTCTCGTTGTTCATGAACTCCGCGGTGACGAACAGCGGGGCGGAGTAAGTGAAGTCCTTCTCCATGCACTGATCGGCGGTGTACTTCGGGGGCTCGAACCGATGGTCGCGGAAGGACAGCGACATGGTCCCCGAGAAATCCTCAATGGGGCTGATCTCCTCGAAGATCTCCTCCAGGCCGGACGTCGTAGGGACATCCTTGCGGCCCCCTGCGATCGCGGCGTCCACGCGGGCGCGCCAGGCGTCATTGCCCAGGAGCCAGTCGAAGCTGGCCGTCTGCAAGGCCAGGAGGTCTGGCACTGCCAGGGGCTCGCGGATCTTCGCGAACGACGCGCGGTGGAGCTGGGGGGACAAAGCAGTGGAGCGCGAGGCGGCCAAGAGGGGTCCTTCCACGTGTGCCGGGACGCGCGGCATCGCCGGTGTCAAACCGGTTGGAAGCAGCGCAAAGCGGCAGCATACCCTCTGGGCACGCCGCTGTCGACTCCCGGGGGGTGCCAACGCCAGCCCTCGAGCGTGCCCTTGCCGTCGCGATCGGGTACGCCGATCAACGGTCCCCGGGGCGACAGGCCCCCGGGGGCGGGCGCGATCCTCGGCTCGGCATCGGGAT
>CAZLZC010000073.1:0-7533 GCA_964563825.1 uncultured Actinomyces sp. | reverse complement strand
CCTCGGCGGGAGCGGCCTCGGCGGGAGCGGCCTCAGCGGGAGCCGCAGCCGCCGCAACGCCGGCTCCCCCGATGATCGAGGGATCGGCCTCGGCCTTGATGCGCAGCGCATCGACCGTGCGAGCCGCCTGCGACAGGGGCGCCGCAAAGAGCGACACGGCCTGCGACATAGACGCCTTCATGGCGCCTGCAAGCTTGGACAGCAGCACCTCGCGGGACTCAAGGTCAGCAAGCTTCTTCACCTCGGCCGCATCGAGCACGCGACCGTCCATGTAGCCGGCCTTGAGGACGAGGAGCGGGTTTTCCTTGGCGAAGTTCTTGAGGCTCTTCGCACCCTCGACCGGATCGCCCTTGATGAAGGCGATGGCACTCGGGCCTGAGAGCAGCGCGTCGAACCCCTCGACGCCGGCCTCGCGGGCAGCGATCTTGGTGAGGGTGTTCTTCACCACTGCGTAGGTGGCCACACCCTGGAGGGAACGGCGCAGCTGGCTGATCTGCGACACCGTGAGGCCGCGGTACTCGGTGAGCACGGCCGCGGTGGAGGTGCGGAACTCCTCTGCGAGTTCAGCAACGGTGGCGGCCTTGTCTTCGCGAGCCATGGGCTCCTCCTGCTCCTCTGCGTCGGCCCCTGGGGGCCAGGCGACCCGTGGGGTGCGCACGCAGGGCAGGTCCGCCGTAATCGGCGGGCTCAACCTGCGCAGGCGACCCGTTGGGTCCTTCGTCAGCCCCTGGGGGCTTCAACCGGCGGTCTTTGGTCGTGGATAAGGCTACGGGGCCGAGAGGGTCGACGTCAAAACGGTCGAGCCCCCGCCCCCGACGGTGCTACTCGGAGGCCTCGCCAGCGCCACGCGAGGTCGCCTGCGGGTCGACCGGGATGCCCGGGCCCATGGTCGCCGACACCGTGACCTTCTTGACGTAGCGCCCCTTGGCGGCCGAAGGCTTCGCGCGCAGGATCTCGTCCAGGGCAGCGAGGTAGTTTTCGGTGAGTTGAGCCTCGCTGAAGGACGCGCGGCCCACGGGGAAGTGCAGGTTGGAGTTCTTGTCGACGCGGAACTCGATCTTGCCGCCCTTGATGTCCTCAACGGCCTTGGCGACGTCCATGGTCACCGTGCCGGTCTTGGGGTTGGGCATGAGGCCACGCGGGCCGAGGACCTTGCCCAGACGGCCGACCTTGCCCATGAGGTCGGGGGTGGACACGGCCGCATCGAAGTCGGTCCAGCCGCCGGCGACGCGCTCGATGAGCTCGTCGCTGCCGACCTCATCGGCTCCGGCGGCGCGCGCCTCTTCAGCCTTCTCACCAGCAGCGAAGACGATCACGCGCGCCGTCTTGCCCGTGCCGTGAGGGAGATTGACCGTGCCGCGGACCATCTGGTCGGCCTTGCGGGGATCGACCCCGAGGCGCATCGAGACCTCGATGGCGGGATCGAACTTGGTCTTGGCGGTCTGCTTTGCGATCGCCATGGCCGACTGGGGGGCGTAGAGGAGATCGGGATCGATCAGTTCCATGGCCTGGCGGTATGCCTTGCTGCGCTTCATTACTGCTCCCATCGTGATGGAGGTTGTGGTCGGCGGACCGCGCTCGGCCCTCCCACACCCGCCGCGGCGCGGCGGGAATTCTTGTGACTACTCGCTGACGGTGACACCCATCTGGCGCGCGGTGCCCTCGATGATCTTCATCGCGGCATCGACGTCGTTGGCGTTGAGGTCGGGCATCTTCGCCTCGGCGATCTCGCGCACCTGGGCCCGCGTGATCGAACCGGCGACCGCAGGCGGGGCTCCTGAGCCCTTCTCGAGGCCCGCGGCCTTGAGGATCAGGCGGGAGGCCGGAGGCGTCTTGAGCGTGAAGTCGAAGGAGCGGTCTTCGTAGACCGTGATCTCCACGGGGATCACCTGGCCGCGCTGGTTCTCGGTCGCGGCGTTGTAGGCCTTGCAGAAGTCCATGATGTTGACGCCATGCTGGCCGAGGGCAGGACCCACCGGCGGGGCAGGGTTCGCCTGGCCGGCCTGGATCTGGAGCTTGATCATGCCGGAGATCTTCTTCTTGGGTGCCATGGTGTCCTCGCTGCTGTCAGTTCTTCTGGATCTGGCCGAAGGCCAGCTCGACGGGGGTCTCTCGACCGAAGATCTCGACGAGGCCGGTGACCTTCTGGGCCTCGATGTTGATCTCGGAGATGGTGGCGTGCAGGGTCGCGAAGGGGCCGTCGACCACGGTCACAGAGTCGCCGACCGAGAAGTCCACGACGCGCACCTCGGTCGGGGCCGCACCCGAGCTTCCGCCGGCAGCCGCCGGCGCACCGGGCTTGCGTTCGGGTGTCGGGGCCAGGATCGCGACGACCTCATCGAGGGAGAGCGGCGAAGGCTGGTGCCCGTGGCCCACGAAGCCAGTCACACCGGGGGTGTGGCGCACGGCACCCCAGGACTCATCCGTCAGATCCATGCGGACCAGGACGTATCCGGGGAACTTCGTGCGGCGGACTAGCTTGCGCTGGCCCTGCTTGATCTCGGTGACTTCCTCCATCGGCACCTCGACCTGGAAGATGTAATCCTCCATGTTGAGGGACGTAATGCGGGTCTCGAGATTCGACTTCACCCGATTCTCGTAGCCGGCGTACGAATGGACGACGAACCACTCGCCCGCAGCCATGCGCATCTGCTCGCGGAAGGCCTCGACGGGATCTTCCTCATCGGCAACTTCCTCGGCAACGATCTCTGCCTCAACCACGGCCACAACGGCCTCGTCGACAGCGATCTCGTCTGCAACCGCCTCTTCGACGACGATGTCTTCTGCCACCGTCTCCTCGACGGCGACGTCGCCGACATACGCCTCGGGTGCCACGTCAGCGCCTTCGGTCTGGAAGACGAGCGTCGGCGCCGGGGCGGCGTCAGAAGACTCGGTGGTGGGGAAGTCGGTCACGGGTGTCAGGGCTCCTGCTGCTCGGTGCTCATCTAGAGGGGGTGCTCATCCGAAGATGAAGAGCACCCCTCGGGTGAAGACGTAGTCGTACGCGGCCACGATCGCTGCCATCACTGCGACGAAGACAATGACCACGATGGTGTAGGTGACCAGTTCCTTGCGGGTCGGCCAGATCACCTTGCGGAGCTCGGCCACCACCTGGCGCAGGAAGAGCGCAAGCCGCCCAAAGAGGGACAGCTTGACGTCGCCGCGGGCTTCGCTGCTCACGTGACCTTCCTGTCGTCGTGCGGTTGGAACATGAACGGTTTGAGCGTGGATCTGTGCTGTGGAGCGTCGAGCAGGGCCGGAGGGACTCGAACCCCCAACCACCGGTTTTGGAGACCGGGACTCTACCAATTGAGCTACGGCCCTCAGGCGACCGTCGCACCTGCGGAGCACCTGCGGGCAGGCGTCAACAGGGTGGGAAAGCCACCGGCTACGGGAGTCTACGTGGCCCGGTGTCAGCGGGTCCAATCACCCTCCCCGCACCCCCTCCGCCCACACCCGGCCAGGCTGGTTGGATTCCCCCATGGCCTCCCGAGTCTCCCGGCGTCTTGCCGCCATCACCGAGTCCGCGACCCTCGCCGTAGATGCCAAGGCCAAGGCCCTCAAAGCGGCCGGTCGCCCCGTCATCGGCTTCGGGGCGGGAGAGCCCGACTTCCCCACGCCTGACTACATCGTCGAGGCGGCTGTGGCCGCCTGCCGCGACCCCCGCTGGCACCGCTACACCCCCGCGGGCGGCCTGCCGGAGCTACGTGAGGCCGTCGCGGCCAAGACCCTGCGAGACAGCGGCTACGACGCCAAGGCCAGCCAGGTCCTCATCACCAACGGCGGCAAGCAGGCCCTCTACAACGCCTTCGCCGCACTCCTCGACCCCGGCGACGAGGCAATCCTCCCCGCGCCGTACTGGACGACGTACCCCGAGGCGATCAAGCTCGCGGGCGGCACGCCCGTCATCGTCGACACCGACGAAGCCAGCGGATACCGCGCCACGGTCGAGCAACTCGAGGCGGCGCGCACGCCACGCACCAAGCTGCTCGTCTTCGTTTCCCCGTCCAACCCGACCGGGGCCGTCTACACGCCCGAGCAGGTCGCCGCGATCGGCCGGTGGGCGGCTGAGCACGGCATCTGGGTCGTGACCGATGAGATCTATGAGCATCTCGTCTACGGCGATGCGGAGTTCGCGTCGATGCCCGTGCTCGTCCCCGAGATCGCAGACACCTGCGTCATCGTCAACGGAGTGGCCAAGACCTACGCCATGACCGGGTGGCGCGTGGGCTGGATGATCGGCCCCGATGACGTCATCAAGGCCGCGGGCAATCTCCAGTCCCATGCGACGTCCAATGTCGCCAACGTCTCCCAGGTCGCGGCCCTGGCCGCTGTCTCCGGCGACCTCGCAGCCGTCGACGAGATGAAGGTCGCCTTCGACCGTCGCCGTCACCTCATCGTCGACCTGCTGTCGGCGATCCCCGGTGTCGACTGCCCCACGCCCGAGGGCGCGTTCTACGTCTACCCCTCCGTCAAGGGCGTGCTGGGCAAGGAAATCCGCGGTCAGCGACCGGCGTCGTCGGCCGAACTCGCCGGGCTGATCCTCGATGAGGCCGAGGTCGCGGTGGTGCCGGGAGAGGCCTTCGGCACTCCGGGCTACCTGCGACTGTCCTACGCCACGAGCGACGCGGACATCCAGGAGGGCGTGGCCCGCATGGCGGCGCTCATCGGCGAGGCCCGCTGACCTCGAGCGCCAACTTCGAGCGGAGCTCGTCGTTTTTCGACGTCCTGCGCTCGAACTTCGCGGCTGGGTGGCAGTGCGACTGGATTGTGCGGCTGAGTGGCAGTGAGACTCGCACGGAGCCGCACAATCGCGCGACGGCATGACGCGACCTGAACTTCGGGGGATTCAGCGATGCTGACTCACCCATTCGCCCGAAGTTCGCTCGCGGGGGACTAATCCAGCGCGCAGCCGAGCAGCACCGGCTCGGGCACGAGCGGGATCCCGAAGCGATCGCGTACGCCGTCACGGATCTCACGGGCGAGTGCGACGACGTCGGCGGTCGAGGCGGAGCCGCGGTTGGTGATCGCGAGGGTGTGCTTCGTCGACAGTCGCGCTGCCCCTTTCTCTGGATAGCCGCGCGGGTAGCCCGCTTGCTCCACGAGCCACGCGGCGCTGGTCTTCACCGTGCCATCCGCCTGCGCCCAGGCGGGCGCCCCCTCCGGGACGGAGTCGACGTCCACGAGGGGGTTGGTGAAGAACGACCCGACACTCCACGTGTCGTAATCGGTGGGATCGAGCACCATCCCCTTACCCCGACGCAGCTCGAGTACGGCATCGCGCACATCGGAGGCGGGCGCACGATCACCAAGTCCCACACCGAGTCGAGCGGCGAGTTCGGCGTAGCCGATGGGAGCCGACAGCGACCCGAGGGGCAGTTGGAAGGTCACCGAAAGGATCACGTGGCGGCCGGGGTCCGCCTTGAAGCGCGACGTGCGGTAGGCGAAACCGCAATCCCCCGCGGCGATGATCTCGCTGCGCCGCGCGACGCGGTCGTACGCCGTCACGCGGGCAATGGTGTCGGCGACCTCCTGGCCATAGGCGCCGACGTTCTGGATCGGAGTGGCTCCGGTGAGCCCGGGTATGCCGGAGAGTGCCTCGAGGCCGGACCACTCCTCCACCACCGCGCGCGCGACGAAGTCATCCCACGGCTCGCCCGCGGCGACGGTGACCCAGGCACCCGCGCAGGCATCCACCGACACCTCGACACCTCGCGTGCGGACGAGCACGACTGTGCCCGGCACGCCCTCGTCCGCCACGACGACATTGCTGCCGCCGCCCAGGATCGTGAGCGGCTCACCCGCGGCGTCCGCGGCGCTGATGGCCTCGAGGAGTTCGGCGTCGGTCTCGGCAACGACCAGTCGCTCGGCGGGTCCGCCGGTGCGCAGGGTGGTGAAGCCCGCCAGGGGTGACTCGGTCGCCCCGCCGGGCTGGCCCGACAGGGGTGACTCGGTCGCCCCGCCGGGCCCCTCAGCGATCACGGCAGTCGGACGATGGCCCAGGCGTTGCCCAGGACCTTCTGGCCCTCATACGTCGCCGTGAGCATCACCTTGGCGCGACCGCCGTCGAGCAACTCCGTCACCTCGCCGGAGACCTCGATGACCGAGCCGGCATCGTCGTCGGCGACGGGCACCGGGCGAGTGAAGCGGACGGCGTACTCCTCGAGTCGACCCGGATCCCCGAGCCAATCGGTGACGACGCGGGCTGCCTCGGCCATGGTGAACATGCCGTGGGCGATGACATCGGGCAGGCCGACGGAGCGGGCGAAGCGCTCATTCCAGTGGATCAGGTTGAAGTCGCCGGAGGCACCGGCGTAGCGCACGAGATCGAAGCGCGAGATGCGGAAGGTCTGCGGCGGCAGGGCGGTGCCGACGACGACGCTCATGCGGACTCCTCGGCTGTGCCGCGGGCCACGATGACGGTGGTCGTGGTGACCACGTGCTCCCCTGCCTCGGTGGCCAGGTCGACGCGCGTGGTGAGGATGTCGTTGCCGGCCACGGCGCGGATTGCCTCGATGGTGGCGGTGGCGACGAGCGCATCGCCCGCCACGATCGGCCGGGAGTAGGAGAAGCGCTGCTCTCCATGGACGACGCGGGAGTAGTCGAGACCGAGTTCGGGGTCCATCGCCGCCTGGCTCGAGCCGGCGTAGGCGATCACGAAAGCAAACGTCGGCGGAGCGACCACATCGGCGTAGCCGAGGTCCTGGGCCGCCGCGAGGTCGTGATACGCCGGATTGGCGTCGCCGATCGCGGTCGCGAACTCGCGCACCTTTTCGCGACCGACGACGTACGCACCTGTGGGCGGATAGGTCCGTCCCACGAGTGCCGCGTTGAGGGTCAGCGGGTTTCCTTGTGCATGGTGTGCTTGTTGCAATTGGGGCAGAACTTCGACACCTCAAGACGATCCGGATCGTTGCGCCGGTTCTTCTTGGTGATGTAGTTGCGGTTCTTGCAGTCCTCGCAGGCCATGGTGATCTTCGGCCGAACGTCGGATGACTTGCTAGCCACGGGGCCCTCCTGTTGTACGGACGCCGGGGCGCCCTCGGTGCGACTCGCGTCGCAGGTGCGACTTGCGTCGCGTGTGCGGCTTGCGCCGCGTCGTAGCGGAGGCCGGACTTGAACCGGCGACACAGCGATTATGAGCCGCTTGCTCTACCAGGCTGAGCTACTCCGCCCCTGGTGGATCGGGTCCTGGGACGGACCCGGCCGAGCCCCTTTACGGAATCGAACCGTAGACCTTCTCCTTACCATGGAGACGCTCTGCCGACTGAGCTAAAGGGGCGCGCGAGCGTGAGCCCGCAGCCCCGGAAGCGTACACGGGGCCCCATGGAACCCCCCAATCGAGGTCCGGCTGGCGACCGGCCGCCCCGGGCGCTTCACTGGCCTCATGAGTGACAAGTGGACCGCAGCCGAAATCCCCAGCCTCGCCGGCCGACGCGCCGTCGTGACCGGCGCCAATTCGGGCCTGGGATACGAGACAGCGCTCGCCCTGGCAGCCCACGGGGCAGAGGTCACCATGGCCGTGCGCGACAC
>CAZLZC010000072.1:9150-11056 GCA_964563825.1 uncultured Actinomyces sp. | reverse complement strand
CGAGCGAACTTATTGACCAATGTGGTGAGTGCCGCGCGGTAGCCCTCTTCGTGGGTGCCACCCTCGGTCGTGTTGATCGTGTTGGCGAAGGTGTGGACCGACTCAGTGAAGCCGGAGCTCCACTGCATGGCGATCTCTGCCTGCAGGCCCTTGGCATCGTCCTCCGAGGCAAGCTCGATGACCGTGGGATTGCCCACGCCCTTGGTGGCGTTGAGATGTCGGACGAAGTCGGCGATGCCGCCCTCGTAGTAGTAGGTGATCTCGGCGATGCCCTCGGCTTCCTCGCCACCGAACTCCTCGACCAGGCCGGGGCGCCGGCGCTCGTCGATGAGGGTGATGGTGAGGCCGCGGTTGAGGAACGCCATCTCCTGGAATCGGCGCGCGAGGGTCGCCGTGTCGTACCAGGTCGTCTCGAAGATGTCCGGGTCCGCCCAGAAGGTGACCGTGGTGCCGTGCTCGTCGGTCTTGTCGCCCCTCTTCAGTGGGGCCATCGGGACGCCGTGCTCATAGCTTTGAGTCCAGACGTAGCCGTCGCGCTTCACCTCGACCTCGAGCCGAGTCGACAACGCGTTGACGACGGAGACGCCGACACCATGGAGGCCGCCTGAAACCGAGTAGCCGCCGCCACCGAACTTGCCGCCGGCGTGAAGGACGGTGAGGACGACCTCGAGCGCGGGCTTCTTCTCCACCGGGTGCTCATCGACCGGGATGCCACGGCCGTTGTCGGAGACGCGGACGCCGCCGTCCTCGCGAAGGATCACCGTGATGTGGCTGGCGTAGCCCGCCATTGCCTCGTCCACGGAGTTGTCGACGACCTCGTAGACCAGGTGGTGCAGTCCCCTCTCGCCGGTGGAGCCGATGTACATGCCGGGGCGCTTGCGGACGGCGTCGAGCCCCTCGAGGACGGTGATCGCGCTGGCGTCGTAGGACACGGGCGGAGGGCCTCCTTCAAGGGCACGGGCCAGCGGGAGCCAGCCCGCATGCGGGGAAACGACTAGTCGCTCATCCTAACGCTCCCGGCGACATGAACATGCCCGAGAGGGGGCCTGTGGACGACGTGGCGCGATCGACAGGGGGGGTCACGATGCCGATGGTGGACCTGGGGCATTTGCGGCTCTCAGGGCCGCCTGTCGCCCGAAGGCGGGGGTTCGGGCTAGCCTCGCCCCGTGCGGATTGCTACCTGGAACGTCAACTCGGTGAAGTCCCGCCTGGATCGCCTCGTGGACTGGCTCGAAACGGCCCAGCCGGACGTGCTGGCCCTCCAGGAGCTCAAGTGCGCGACGGGGGACTTCCCGGAGATGCCGATCCAGGCCCTCGGCTACGACGTCGCCGCCCACGGGGACGGTCGCTGGAACGGCGTCGCCCTTCTCTCACGGGTCGGGCTGGAGGATGTCGTGCGCGACCTGCCGGGGCAGCCGGCATACGACGGCTCGATCGAGCCGCGCGCCATCGGTGCCACGTGCGGCGGCGTACGCGTCTGGAGCGTCTACGTGCCCAATGGGCGAGAGCCGGATCACCCGCACTACGGCTACAAGCTCAACTGGCTCAGCGTGCTCCGCGACACCGTCGTCGACGAGTTGGCGAGCGCACCTGATCGGCCCTACGCCGTCATCGGCGACTACAACGTCGCCCCCGAGGACTCGGATGTGTGGGACATCTCGCTCTTCTCTCACTCCACGCATGTGACGCCCGCGGAGCGTGCAGCCCTCGCCGACCTGCGCGCGACAGGTCTGGGTGAAGTGATGCCACGGGCGCTCAAGGGCGAGCCCTACACCTTCTGGGACTACCGCGACGGCGCGTTCCACAAGGGGATGGGCATGCGCATCGACCTGGTCTACGCCAATGCCGCCTTCGCTGGCCGAGTGCGTGATGCCTACGTCGACCGGGATGCACGCAAGGGCAAGGG
>CAZLZC010000072.1:7746-9050 GCA_964563825.1 uncultured Actinomyces sp. | reverse complement strand
AGCCACGGGAGGACATCGGGGGCGCGATCGAGGCAGCCTCCACCCGGGTCGTCCTCATCAGCGGGCACGCCGTCCTGCCGCACGATGTCGCTCTGCGGATGCAGGGCATCGCGCACGATGAGGCCGGCGTACCAGAGGGTGGCCACCACATGGACGAACGTGAAAAAGGCGTACCACTGCGGTGTCATGCCCTTGGCGTCCTCGATGCCGTAGCCCGCGAGGTACCACCAGATCGCGATGAAGTAGCTGATCTCGGCGGCCTGCCAGATGAGGAAGTCGCGCCACTTGGGCCGGGCCAGTGCAGCCAGGGGCACGAGCCAGATGACGAACTGCGGTGAGTAGACCTTGTTGGTCACGGCGAAGGCAGCCACGACAAGGAAGAGCATCGGGATGAGGCGCGGGCGCTTCGGTGCGAAGAGGATGAGCGCCGCGATTCCGAGGCAAAGCACCAGGAAACTGCCCATCGCGACGGCATTGAGCATGTCGGCGGGCACACCGGGTACGCCCCACAGCGTGATGGCGTACCAGATCGAGCCCCAGTCCATGCCGCGCGTGCTGCTGAAGTCATAGAAGTGCCGCCAGCCCTCGAGGTTGCCCAGCATGAAGGGCAGGTTGACCACGAGCCACGCAGCGGCGGCCCCCAGGATGAGGCGAGCGAAGTCGCGCATCCTGCCCGCGCGCAGGCAGAGCAGGAGCCACGGTCCCAGGAGGATGACGGGGAAGAACTTCGCCGCGATCGCCAGGCCGAGGATCACTCCGGCCCATGCGGGCATGCGGCGTGCCCACAGCAGGATCGCGCCCATGGTGAGCCCGACGGGGATGAGATCCCAGTTGATGAGGCCGGCCAGGATGATCGTCGGTGCGAGCGCGATCATCGCCGCGTCCCACGGCCGCGCACGCACGATGCGCGCGCTCGCGACGATGGCGAGCAGGAAGAACGGGAAGAGCAGGATCGCGTTGACGACGAAGAACGTGAGTGCGGGTGCGATGCCGGGTACGACGCCGATGATGAGACCGGTGATCGACGCGGCGATTTGCATGAAGACGCCCGTGAGCACCGGGTACTCCAGGTAGCGACCGCCGGGTGCGAGCTCCAGATAGGGCAGGAAGCCGTCGGCGAATCCTCGCGCGCCGTAGAGCGGCGGGATATCGGAGTAGCACAGGTGCTCGTAGGTGTCAGGGCCCGCCCAGGAGTTGGCCATGCACGGGAGGTCGATGAGTCCGCCAAGGATCCAGGCGAAACTGCCGAGCAGGATGAGTACCCGGATCGGCGTCCACCACGTGGCCGCGCCGATCGCGGCGAA
>CAZLZC010000072.1:4985-7646 GCA_964563825.1 uncultured Actinomyces sp. | reverse complement strand
TCCGCCGCGACGTGCACGTCACTGATCGGTAGGAGCTCGAGCCGAGCTGCACGGAGAAGATCCTTGGCCTGATGCGTGGTGATCGGTGCCTTCTTGAGGCGGGCCACGATGTCGGCGACGACATCGGCATCAGCGATCAGGCCCAGGTAACTGGCTGCCGCGGGGTAGTCGTGCTTGTCGGGCTCCTTCTTCCACGCCGGACTCAATGCGGCCTTGGCCATGGGGCTCCTTCGTCGTCGGAGAACTCAGGGTACGTCGTGCGCCTATTGCGGGTCACCGGTGATCGTCGGCTCCGGCGTGGGCGAGACAGTCGGCTCGGGAGTCGGCGTCGGAGTGGGCTCGGGAGTCGGCGTCGGCTCCGGTGTCGGGGAGATCGTCGGAGTCGGCTCCGGAGTGGGCGATTCGGTCGGGCTCGGCGTCGGCGACGGAGACTCGCTCGAGGGTGACGGGCTCGGGGTGACGATCGGCGTCACGAAGTCGGCGACAGGCAGCGCCGCGAGTGCCGCCTGCATGAACGCGGTCCAGATCGCGACGGTGTAGCCGCCACCGCCGTATGCCGGTGCGCCACCACCGATGCCATCGAGCGGGATGGGGATGCCCTGCGCATCCTCCTTGGCCATGAGCACCGCCGTAGACAGTTGCGGCGTATAGCCGACGAACCACATCGACTTGTTTTCGTTGCTCGTGCCCGTCTTGCCTGCCGCGGGTCGCCCCAGCGCTTGCGCTCCCGTCGCGGTGCCGCCGGC
Organism: uncultured Actinomyces sp.; assembly: GCA_964563825.1. Classification (GTDB taxonomy): domain Bacteria; phylum Actinomycetota; class Actinomycetes; order S36-B12; family S36-B12; genus Mxb001. The sequence continues at coordinate 6,900 of CAZLZC010000072.1, read as the reverse complement.
AATCACCGACTGCAGGGCAGACGTGACGGTGTCGGTCGCTTCACTTGCCACAACCTGCTCGCGCGTGGGATCCCAGGCATATTGCAGGCCACCGTTGGTGCCGTAGACCTCCTTGACCGTGGTGGTCGCGGCGCGCTGACCGCGCGCGGCGAGAGTGGCGTAGGAGTTGGCCATGGCCAGACCCGAAGGGGACGCAGTGCCGAGCACGAAGGTGAGGTCCAAGGAGTCCGGTGACTGCCCCGGGGTGTCGACCGGCAGACCTAGGCGGTAGGCCGCGTCCGCGACAGTGTCGACGCCGACCTGATCCTCCACCGCGACGTACGCCGTATTGATTGACGCGGCTGTCGCGGTGCGCAGATCGACCTCGCCGAAGGACACATCGCCGTAGTTGCGCACGGAGTAGCCCTGGATCTCAGCGGGTGAGTTGCCGTCCCAGATGGAGTCGAGGCCGATGCCCTGCTCCACCGCCGCAGTGAGTGCGAAGGGCTTGAAAGTGGAGCCGGCCTGCGCGAACGGTCTCGTGGCGTTGTTGATCGGGTCCGTGACGTAGTCAGGACCGCCATACATCGCAACCACCTCACCCGTGCCAGGGCGCACGGCCACGAGACCGATGCGCAGACCCTCCGTGCCCTCCGTGGGGCCGACGGCTTCGACCGCCGCGACGGCTGCGGCCTGCGCATCCGCGTCGAAGGTGGTCACGATGCGCAGTCCACCCGCCTCGATCTCCTGGTCGGTGTAGCCGAGGGCGCGCAGGTCGGCCTTGACCGCCTCCAGGAGGTAGCCCACCTGTCCGCCAAGGCGGTTGGAGTTGGCTGGCTTGATGATCTGCGGGAAGGTCGCCTTGGCCTGCTGCTGCGGCGTGATCCAGCCCACCTGGGCCATTGAGTCGATGACATACCGCCAGCGGGCCTTCAGCTCCTTGCGGTTGTCGGCGTAGAAGCTCGGTGCCTTGATGAGCGAGGCGAGCACCGCCCCCTGCTCGTAATTGAGCTCCGACACGGGGACGCCGAAGTACGCGCGTGATGCTGCCTCGACTCCATAGGCGCCGCGACCGAAGTAGATGGTGTTGAGGTAGTCCTCGAGAATGTCGTCCTTGCCCACTGTCGCCTCGAGCTTGACGCTGAGGATGAGCTCGCGCGCCTTGCGCGTGAAGGACCGCTCCGATGACAGGTAGGCGTTCTTGGCGTACTGCTGGGTGATGGTCGATCCGCCCTGCAGAGAGCCGCCGGTCACGTTGTTGTAGACCGCGCGGCCGATACCAACCGGCGAGAATCCGCCGTGGTTGTAGAACTCGCGGTCCTCCGCCGCGAGCACCGCCCGCTGTACGTCCAGGGGCACATCGGCCAGGGCGACGCTGCGACGAGTGGAGTCGCCCAGACGCCCGATCTCGGTGGTGCCGTCGGAGTAGTAGACGACCGTCGCCTCCGTGCGCGCGACCTCATTGGGGTCGGGCACGGGGGTGAGGTAGACGGCTGCGGCGAAGGCGCCGGCCCCCAGCAGACCAAGGAAGAAGAGCGTGAGGAGCGTGCCTCGGACCCATCGCCGCTTGCGGCGAGGTTCTTCCGGCTGCGCGTTGGCGTGCCGGCTGCCCTTGGCTGCCACGGTGCTCCTCCTGCGAACGACGGCCTTCCATCATGCGGCCGCGCGCAGCACGAAGGGCGCTACGGCGCGCCGCTCAAGGGACGCGCCCCCTGCTCATGGGGTTCCGGCGATAACGTCAGGCGGTCACCTTTGGGGAGGTATCCGTGAGCAAGCACCCAGTGGAGCCCGGCACTCAGGCACGGCCGTGGTTGGCCCTCGTCGCGCTGCTGCTCGGTGTCTCCTTGATCGTGCTCGAGGGCAGCATCGTCAACGTCCTCATCCCGACGATCGTGCAGGACCTGGGCATCGACCGGACCTCCGTGCTGTGGGTTAC
>CAZLZC010000072.1:1540-4885 GCA_964563825.1 uncultured Actinomyces sp. | reverse complement strand
GACGTTGCGTCGTGGCGCTGGGCGTTCTTCATCAACGTGCCGCTCGGTCTCATCAGCCTCGTCATGGTGTGGTTCATCATTGTTGAGTCCAAGGGCGAGGATCGCCGCCGTCTCGATATCGGCGGGGTCGTCATGTCGTCGGTGGGTCTCGGCCTCGTCGTCTTCGCACTCATCGAAGGCCAGGCCCTCGGCTGGTGGACGCTCATCACCTCATGGGACCTCGGCCCCATCTCACTTCAGCCCGGTGCGCTGTCTCCCGTCCCCATCGCTCTCGGCATCGGCATCCTGCTCCTCGTGCTCTTCGTGCTCTCGCAGTCACGTCGAGCCAAGGCGGGCAAGAGCGTGCTCATGGACCTCTCCCTCTTCCGGATCCGCCGCTACGGATACGGCAATGTCGTCGCGACCCTCGTCTCCCTTGGCGAATTCGGTGTGCTCTTCGCGTTGCCACTGTGGCTGCAGTCTGTGCAGGGCTTCAGCGCCCTCCAGACCGGAGCCCTCCTCGCGATTCTCGGCGTCGGCGCAGTCCTCGCTGGAGGCGCAGCCCGTCACGCATCCGCCGCACTGGGGTCGACGCGCGTCGTCCGCCTAGGCATGGTGCTGGAGATCATCGGCATCGTCGGCGTCATGCTCACCATCAGTGTCGACCGCTCAGCCTGGTGGCTGGCCATCCCGCTCTTTATCTACGGCATCGGCGTCGGCTTCGACAGTGCCCAGCTCACCAACGTGATCCTCACCGACGTACCCCCGCAGCGGTCCGGAGGCGCGTCCTCGGTGACATCCACGCTGCGGCAGGTCGGCTCGACTCTCGGCTCCGCCATGCTCGGCACGGTGCTCTTCGTGTCACTCGGACTCGCGCTCTCCAATGATCTCGCGACGAATCAGCCGCAGCTTTCGGAGGATCAACGCACGCAGATCGTCGATGAAGTCGTCGACAGTTCGGGTGAGGCGATCATCCCGCTTGAGCAGCAACCCGGCATGGCCGATGTGGCCGCCGAGGCGAAGCAGTCCTACACGCGAGCAGTGCAGATCATGGCGGCCTGCGCGGGAGGGGCGATGGTCATCGGCCTCATCGCATCCTTCGGCCTGCCAGCCGATCGACGGCGCGAGGAGGACGAGGCGCCTCGCGAGCGCGTAGACGCCTAGTCGAGTAGGTCGCGGGGCTTGGCCGGGGCCTTGCGCGGCTTGCCGTCGCCGAGCACACAGCTCGTCACGAGGTGATTCCAGTGGCACGTCGTGCACACCTCGACGACGTAGACGCGGAACTCGCCGTACTCGCGGGCCATGCCGGGCAGGCGTGCGGGGTCAATCGCCGACCCGGCAATGTGGCCCAACTGCTCGCCGTAGACATAGGTGACGTGCGTGAGCTTGTCGCGGCCGTCGGTCACGCGACAGACAGGACAGGGGACCTCGGTCGGCGTGCCGTGGAATCGCGCCGCGCGCAGGAGATAGGGGTCGGCGTCGCAGATGTCGAAGCCGTTAAAAGCCTGCCCGCCGTACAGGCCGCGGAGCACCGACCGCCGCTGGAGCGCGTAGTTGACCACGCGTCGCGGAGCCGTGGGATCAGCGACATCCTCTGGCTCGGCCCGCTCGGGCTTGGGCTTGCCGCGCTCGCCGAGCACACGCGCTCCACGCGCCTGCGTCGAACGGGGCTCGGCCATGCCAGCACCCTAGGCGAGAGTGGCCGGTGATGCTCGAGATGGATGTGGGCCCAAGCGGGAGTCACACCAGGTAGGGACAGTGACGGCAGCCGTTCTCGCAGCAGAAGCCTCGCCGAGCGTGGGTCTCGGCGGTCATGACGTAATGGCCGGTCACGGGATCGAGGTAGCCAGCCTTGCCCGCTGCCATCGCCGCCTCATGCGCAGCGAGGATCTCGCCATAGGCCGGGTGCGACTCGGGCAGCCGCGAGGGGTGCGGCTGGGTGAGCGGGCGGTCGGCCATGGACACCCGATGACTGTAGGTCGGGTCGTCCGCCCGAGCGACTCCTGGGAGACTGTGCGTCACATCACCCCAGGGAGTCACCATGGTCTTCGCCCCGCTCGTCGAGATGAACGACGGCCGCTCCATCCCCGTCATCGGATTCGGCGTCTGGCAGGTGCCGGACGATGTCGTCGTCGACGCGACCGTGAAGGCCCTCGAGGTCGGCTACCGGCACATCGACACGGCGTACCTCTACCACAATGAGCGCGGCGTCGGTGAGGCGTTGCGTCGCAGCGAGCTTGACCGCGACGACGTCTTCGTGACCACGAAGGTGTGGAACACCGACCATGGCTATGACCAGACCCTGCGCGCCTTCGACAAGAGCACGGGCCTGCTCGGCATCGACGAGGTTGACCTCTATCTCATCCACTGGCCTACGCCGGCCCGCGATGTGTACCTCGACTCGTGGCGCGCGCTCATCCGCCTGCGCGAGGAAGGCCGCGCGCGATCGATTGGCGTCTCCAACTTCCACGACGCGCACCTGCGCAAGATCATCGATGAAACCGGTGTGATCCCGGCCATCAACCAGATCGAGCTCCACCCGTGGCTGCCGCAGACCGAACTCCGCGATATCGACGCGCGCCTGGGCATCAAGACCGAGGCATGGAGCCCGCTCGGATCGGGCCGACTCATCGATGACCCGGTCATCGCCGAGGTCTCCGCCAAGCACGGCAAGTCGCCCGCGCAGGTGATGGTGCGCTGGAGCATCCAGCTCGGCAACATCGTGCTGCCCAAGTCGGTGACGCCGGAGCGCATCGAGCAGAACATCGACGTCTTCGACTTCCAGCTCGACGACGCGGACATGGCCGCCATCGCCACCCTCGAATCCGGCCGGCGCACCGGACCCAACCCGGATGAGTTCAACGAGGCATAGCCTGAGCCTGTGGCGGCCCTGAGCAATCTGCGCGCCGTCCTCGTCGTCGGCGACTTCCGCCGCCTCTTCGGCGTCCGCCTGGCAGGCCAGTTCGGCGACGGCCTGCTCCAAGCGGCCCTCGCCACGTTTGTGCTCTTCTCGCCGGAGCGGCAGCCCACCGCTGCATCCGTCGCGGGTGCATTCGCGGTGCTCTTCCTTCCCTACTCGCTCGTGGGCCCCTTCGCCGGGGTCTTCCTCGACGAGTGGCGTCGACGTCAGGTGCTCGTCTACGCCAATCTCCTGCGGGGCGGGCTCGTCATCGCCGTGGCCGCGCTGGTGTGGTCGCGCCACGACGGGCTGGATCTCGCCGTCAGCGTGCTGCTCGTGCTCGGCGTCGCACGCTTCGTGCTCGCCGGAGTCGCCGCATCGCTTCCGCATGTGGTCGACGGCCCGCTCCTTGTCACCGCCAATGCCCTCACCCCCACCGCGGGCACGATCGCGGCCGCCGTCGGCGG
>CAZLZC010000072.1:0-1440 GCA_964563825.1 uncultured Actinomyces sp. | reverse complement strand
CCCTTCGCCGCGCTCGCCGTGGCGGTGCTGATCGCCGCCAATGCCGCGTGGTACCACGGGTTCGGCGCCAAAGGCCGCGAGCGGCGGCGCGCGGACGGCTAGGCTGCGACCGTGACCGATACCTCCGCACCGTCCACGCCCGCCAAGCGCCGCATCGGAGCGCGCTCCATCGCCGCGGTCCTCGCGCTCATCCTGGGCCTGGGCCTGCTGCCACTCGGCACGGTCACCTACTGGGGCCACCGCACCGTCACCGACACCGAGCGCTACCTCGAGACGATGCAGCCTCTTGCCTACGACGAGGACGTCCAGGATTCCCTCTCGATATTCCTCACGGAGAAGATCGAGGAGCAGGTCGATCCCGAGGCCCTCGTCAACCAGCTCTTCGCAGGGCTCATCGAGCAGTACCCCGCGCTCAAGGCACTTGTGCCTGTCGTCTCCGGAGCAATCGATTCGCTCATCGCGCAGGTCGTCGACCGGCTCGTGCGCTCCGACCAGTTCAAGCAACTGTGGGATCTCGCCAACACTGCGGCGCAGAAGGGCCTCATGGCGATTCTCGAGGGCCGCGACGACGGGCCGGTCTCTCTCGAGGGCGATGCGGTCGTGCTCGACATCAGTTCGATCATCGACCAGGTCAAGCAGGGACTGGTCGACCGTGGCTTCGCAGCCGCAGCCAACATCAACGTGCCCGAGGCCGATCGCCAGATCGTGCTCCTGGAGGCGCCTCAGCTCGCACAGATTCGGACCATCTACTCCCTCACGTCTCCCATTGCCGTGGCCCTCTTCTTCATCGCGATCCTGCTGCTCGTCCTCGCCGTGGTTCTCGCTCGGCGCCGTCCACGGATGGTCGCCTGGGCGGGAGGTGGCGCTGCCGCGGGTGGTCTCCTCCTCATCGTCGGACTGGGCATCGGAGAGACCGTCTTCGTCAACACCCTTGATGGCACTCCCTTCGAGAAGGCTTCGCAGACGTTCTACGACCAGCTGCTGAAGTTCCTCTACAACGGCGCCTACGCCATCGTCGTGCTGGGCATCATCGTCTTGGCTGTAGGCCTCTACCTCTGCGGTGCACGTTGGGCCGTGGAGCTGCGTGCCGCAGTCAATAATCTGGCCGACGATGTGGCGCGGAATATCCCGGCTGGCCCGATCACGTCATCGGGTGCGTCGGTGGCCGCTCACGCGAGGTGGTTCCGTGTGGGTGTAGGCGTGATCTTCACCATCATCGTCATCATCGGCAACGACCTATCGGTGGCGCGGACGATCTGGGGTGCGCTCATCGCCCTCGTGCTGCTCGCAGTGATCCAGGTGTGGGCGGCTGCGGGCCGCCGTGCACCGGCGGAGCAGGTCAGCGCCTAGCCGGCACTACGCCTGGCGGTCCGCCCACCAGGCACGCAGTTCGCGCTCCGCTTCCTCCTCGCCGAGGGGGCCGCGGTCAAGGCGAAGTTC
>CAZLZC010000071.1:9078-11109 GCA_964563825.1 uncultured Actinomyces sp. | reverse complement strand
GTCTCCGGAGTGTGGCTCTGGTCGGCTTGGCACGCCTCCATGGCTCGGGCCCGTGAGCGCGATGCCATCGCCGGAGCCCGGGAGGAGTCGATCTCAGCCCTCGCGTCGCTGCAGGATCGCACGCGGGCATGGCGCGAAGCGGTCACGCGCACGCATGAAACGATCCTCAATGACGTTCGCTACGTGCTCCACGCCGCGGCACTCGACCGACGTCAGCTGCGCGATCAACTCCTGATCTCCCGTGCATACCGAGCGCAGGCCCCGGCAAATGAAAACACCATCGCGGCCATGGTCTTGCGACTACGCCCGGACGTAAACGTCGACGTCGAGGTGAGGGGCCCTGCCGCGAGCCGACAAATCTCAGCGGCGCGGACACTTCAGCCGGTGATCGCGGAGCTGCTGCGCAATATCGACCGGCACGCGGGTGCCTCGCGCGTGATCGTGGACGTCGAACAGGCACCCGGGGGGTTGCGACTCTCCATCATCCACGACGGCTGGAGTGCGGGCACGGCGTCCACGCGCGACACCACGCCCGGCATCGGCAGGTCGATGGTGGTCGACGAATCGCTGCGCGCGATGGGGGCGATGGTGCGGGAGGGCCAGCAGGGCATCGTCATCGAGATCCCCTCGCAGGGACCACCTGTCGGTGCCGGGGACGCTGGTCGGGCGCTGCTCCTCCTCTTCAGCATCGTGCTGGTCAGCAGTGCTGTGGGCGGCTCGGTGCAGTTCCTGCTGATGCCTGTCGGCGCCTCCGCCTGGTACCTGATCCCCGCAGTCGCGGCATGTCTGCTCACCGGTCTCGCTGCCGTCATCGTTGCTCAGCAGCGCTCCCTCGCCTGGCCACCGATCGCCGTCGCGTCCCTGCTGGCGTCCATCGTGACCTGGGGAACGGCGGTCGCCCCTCTGCCCTGTGCGCAGTCGGCACTGGTCCTCACCACGCTCAACCTGTCGATCAACGCCTTGATCGCTTTGCTGCTGTGGTCGCGTCGGCGTACCCCGTGGCTCCTTGCCCTTCCCGCGCTCCTGGGTGTGCTCGTCCAGCAACTGATCCCGTCGTCCGAGTGCGCCATTAGGTCCGTCGATGTGCTCCTGAGTTCAGCCGTCCTCATGCCGATGATGCTCTTCGTGTCGTGGCTGAGCGCGCGAAGCGCGGCGCGGTGGCAGGAAGCCGATATGCACCGGTGGCAGGAGGAGGTCATCGAGCGCAATCGTGCGACCACGGCCGTGGACCTCGCACAGGCTCTCGAGGGCAGCGTCGAGCAGGCCTGGGACATCATGTGGGAGATCGCCGAGGGGGTAGACCTCGACGGTGATCGGCGGCATCGGCTGATGGTCCTCGACGGGCGCATTCGCGCTTGCCTGCAGGCCGATCCGCGCGCTTCGGGCGGCGTCGTGCTCGCGGCCCGGGACGCCGTGGTCGCCGCCACCGGCCTAGGAGCAGCCGTGCGCGTGCGGGCGCTCCGAGGCTCATCCGATGAGCGGCCGCTTCCGCCGGCCCTCGTCGATCTCCTCGTGGCTGCTCTTTCCGGCGATCCTGTGGCGACGCCCAGCATCCACGCGTTCTTCGATGGGGTCGACGACTACCTCACGCTCACCACGACGACTCGAGCAGCCACGGCCGCTGGCCTTGAGGCGGGCGCAGTGCTCGATCCCGCCGGCGGGGAGAGCGTGATCATCGAAATGGAGACAGTCGCCGGCGCTGGCGAACCCGACTCGGAAGTCACTGTCATCCTGCGCCGTCACGCTCGAGTAGCCGACAGCGCAACCCTTTCCATGATGGGATAGGCGCATGCAGGAATCCGCGGACGTCGTCATCGTCGGTAGCGGTATGGGTGGTGCGACGCTGGCCTACGGCCTGGCGCAGCGGGGGGTCGACGTACTCGTGCTCGAGCGAGGGCATCGCTTGCCCAAGGAGCCCGAGAACACCTCCCCCGTGGCGGTGTTCGTCGAGAAGCGCTACAAGCCCAACGACACGTGGTACACCGTCGACGGGACCCCCTACGCCCCGGGCGTCCACTACGTCGTCGGTGG
>CAZLZC010000071.1:2464-8978 GCA_964563825.1 uncultured Actinomyces sp. | reverse complement strand
GCGACCACGGCGATGGGTGTCGACCTGCGACCGGGCGGGCGATGCATCCGCTGCGGGACATGCGACGGATTCCCGTGCAGGTGGGATGCGAAGTCCGATGCGGAGGTGTGTGCACTCGAGCCCGCGATCGCCACCGGTCGCGTGCGCCTGATCGAGGGCGCGTACGTCGACCGGGTGGAGACCGACGCCTCCGGACGCATTGCTCGCGCGGTCGGACACGTCGACGGTGAGCCACTCGAGGTCAGTGGCCGTGTGTTCGCGCTTTCCGCAGGGGCAGCCAACAGTGCGGCACTGCTGCTGCGTAGCGGTGTAGCCAACTCCTCGGGCTTGATCGGCACCCGCTACATGGTCCACAACAACACGCACATTGCGGCGATTGATCCGCGCCGTACCAACAATGTCGTCTTCCAGAAGACCGCATGCGTCAATGACTTCTACGACGACATGGGCGACGGTTATCCCGGTGGCACGTTGCAGTGCATCGGCAAGGTGCAGGCGTCAATGATGAAGACACATGCGACCCGGGCTCCCCTCTCTGTGCTGAAGCCGATGGCCGCACGGAGCATGGAATGGCTCGTGATGACCGAGGACACCCCCGACCCTGCGAACCGGATCAGTCTCGATTCGCAGGGACGCATCACGGTCACGTGGACCAGGACCAACTACGACCGGCACGAGTTGATGCTGGCCAAGGCGCGCGAGTTGCTCAAGGGTGCGGGATACGTCGCCATCTTCGAGCAGCGCTTCGACATCTCGATGAACTCGCACATGTGCGGCACGGCAGCCGGGGGCGAAGACCCGCGCGAGAGCGTGCTCGACCGTAACTGCCGCAGCCACGATGTCGACAACCTCTACGTCGTAGATTCGGCGTTCTTCCCATCGTCGGGGGCCCAGAACCCGGCTCTGACCATCGCGGCCAACGCCCTGCGCGTCGCCGAGACAATCCCTGCCTGAGCGGGCGAGTGCGCGACGCGGCCCGGTAGCATCGCGCCATGTCCGATGGCCCTCTCTACCTGATTGCTGTCATCAAGCCGCGCATGGAGCTTGCCGAGGTCGTCGTTGAGCGCCTGCGCTTCATGCGCGACGCCACGCGCGAGGAGCCGGGCAACATCTTCATGGAGCTCGTGGTCGGCGAAGACGCCGACACGTGGCTCATGCTCGAGAAGTTCGCCTCGCGGGAAGCCTGGGAAGAGCACATGACCCTGTCGCATGTGACCGACGGCAATGCCTTCCTGGCGGACAAGCTGCGCGACCCGACCGAGCTGCGGTTCTACACCGAGCGCTGACTACTGCGCGCAGAGGTCAACGGGCGGGTGACGGCACGGGTGAGAGATCCGAGATCGCCTCGACGATTGCGGCAGTGGCTTCCCAGTTGAGCATGTGCCCCGCGCGGGGCACCCACCATCCTTGAGCTCCCGGAATCGACTCGGCCAGACGCTCGGACTGCCACAGCGGCGTGGTCTGATCCTTCGTGCCGCAGAGCACGATCGTGGGGACCGTGACCTCGTGCAGGCGGTCACCTCGATCCTCGGCGATGAAGGCCTCGAGGATCGGCAGTAGGGAACGGTGGTCGGCGGCGCGGAAGGTCTCGAGGAAGACCTGCACCATCGCCGGGGACTTCTCATCCCCGCAGATGCTGGCGCCGAAGATCGTGCCGATGGTGTCGTTGGACACAAGTTTCTGCAGCATGCCCGACTTGATGAGCGGGATCTGCGCCTTGTTCTGGGGTGCTCCGCGCAGGACGTCACCGGAGAAGGTGGACATGAGGATGAGCCCACGCAGCCGCTCTGCGACTCCCGGCACGTCAAGCACCGCCGCGATCGCGAGGAAGCCGCCCATCGAGTGCGCGAGGAGCACGGCGTCGTGCGCATCGATGTGCTCGAGCACGGCGAGATAGTCGCCGGACATCGATGCCGTGGTGATGCCGTCGGATCCGATCGTGGACTGCCCGTGGCCGCGCTGGTCGAAGGCGACCACGCGGTATCCACGCTCCAAGAGCAGGTCCCACAGGACGGTCCACTCGATGACGCTCATGTAGATGCCGTGGGCCAGCACGATGGTCGGCCCGGTGCCGGCGGAGACGACGCGGATGCGGGTGCCGTCGGGGCGCTCCACGAACGACGTTTCGCCCCGAGGCTCCTGGCTGATCTGCTCATAGGGGTAGGGGTCGGGTGACGTGGCGATGGCATTCGCCTGGCGGCGGGCCCCCACGACGGCGGCCGCTCCGGCGGCTGCGACAGCCGCTCCGATGACGAGTCCGGGTCTCATGCAGGCGATCGTTCCAGGCGGCGGCCCTGCACGCGCCCGAATTGCCGATACTGCCCGGGGCCGGGTGCTTGGATTGGCCCATGCTGCGCGCCGAGGACTGCCGGGTCGAGGACCTTGCTGCGGTCGTGGCAGAGCAGACCCAGCTCGCCGACTACCCGCTTGCGGACCGCGTCGAGGCCAATGTCCTGGTGTACGCCGCAGGCCGCTTGCGCGGCGCCCATCGGGAGGCCGCTCTTGATGAGCTAGCCCGAGCCTTGCGTGACGGACCGGGTGTCGTCATCGTCGAGGGAGCCGTCGACCCGTCGATCGTGGATCGCGCGACGGAGGTCTTCTTCCGCATCATCGATGAGCAGAATGCGGCAGGGCAGTCCGTGGGCGATCACTTCGCCAAGCCCGGCGCCAACGATCGGATCTGGAACTCCCTGGAAAAGCTCGCCGTCGCTGATCCCGCCGTCTTCGTCGACTACCACGGCAACGACATCATCGACCTCGTGTCGACCGCGTGGCTCGGCCCGGCGTATCAGATGACGGCCCAGGTCAACGTCGTCAATCCCGGCGGGGCAGCCCAGGTGCCGCACCGCGATTATCACCTCGGCTTCATGTCGGCAGTGCAGATCGAGCGATACCCAGACCACGCCCACGCACTCTCGCCCGTGCTCACCCTGCAGGGAGCTGTCGCCCACGGCGATACCCCGATTGAGACCGGTCCCACCATGCTGCTGCCGCATTCGCAGAAGTACCCGGGCGGCTATCTCATCGCCGGCCGAGAGGATTTCGCCGAGTTCACCACCGAGCACTGCGTGCAGGTGCCCTTCGCCAAGGGGGATGCCATCTTCTTCAATCCCGCGCTCATCCACGGGGCGGGGACAAACCGCACGCCCGACGTGCGCAGGATGGTCAATCTCCTGCAGGTGTCGAGTGCCTTTGGTCGCGCGATGGAGAGCATCGATCGCGAGCGCATCGTTCTTGCGCTCTATCCGGAGATGCTCGCGCGCACCAACAAGGGGGCGGAGGACCCGGCCGTTGAGCTCGCCCTGCGTTCGGCTGCAGAGGGGTATGCCTTCCCCACCAATCTCGACCGCGATCCCCCGGTGGGTGGCCTGGCGCCACCGAGCCAGGCGGATGTCGTGCGCGATGCACTCGAGCAGCGGCGCACGCTCGACGATTTGCGGGGGGCACTCAAGGAGCACGCCACCCGACGGGAGACCACGTGAGCACCGACCTCCTTCGCATCGGTGTCATCGGCACGGGACGCATCGGCCGAATGCATGCGGGCTATATCGCGCGCCAGACGCCTCGCGCCACGCTCAGTGCCGTGAGCGATGTCTCAGCCGCGTCGGCATCGGAGGTGGGAGCGACGTACGGCGTCCCCGCGGTGAGTGCCGAGGAAGTGATCGCGCTCTCGGATGCCGTGGCCATCTGCACGTCCACGGACACCCACGTCGAATACATCGTCGCCGCCGCGGAGGCCGGGAAGGCGATCTTCTGCGAGAAGCCGGTGAGCCTCGATCTCGCTCAGGTGGATCTCGCGGCCGAGGTCCTCGAGCGCACGGGCGTGCCCTTCATGGTGGGCTTCAACCGGCGCTTCGACCCGGGGCATCGGGCCGTGCGCGATGCGGTGGTCAGCGGACGCATCGGTGATGTGCGCATGGCGCGGGTGACGAGTCGCGATCCCTCACCCCCACCAGTGGAGTACGTGAGGGTGAGTGGAGGCATCTGGGTGGACATGATGATCCACGACTTCGACATGGCGGCTTTTGTCGTCGGCTCACCCGTGGTCAGGGTCTGGGCCCAGGGGGCTAACCTCATCGATCCCGCGATCGGTGAGGCCGGTGATGTCGACCTCGGCGTTGCGGTGCTCACTCACGCCAACGGTGCCATCACGACGATCGACATTTCACGCGAGGCGCCGTACGGCTACGACCAGCGCGTGGAGGTGCTCGGCTCCCTCGGGATGGCGGTCTCTGACAACGAGCGACTCAACCGCAGCGAGGTCTACCTCGCCGACGAGACGCACCGGCCCGTGCTGCCCAACTTCTTCATCGAGCGCTACGAGGCGGCGTACCGCGATCAGTGGCGTTACTTCACCGACTACGTCCTCGACGGTGGACCCTCGCCCGTGTCGCTTGCCGACGGTCGCGCGCCCGTCGTGATCGCTGCGGCAGCGGCGGAGAGCGCGCGGAGTGGCACGGCCGTAGATCTGTGAGCGACTACAGCGGGAAGGGCACGCGAACGCCGGCGTAGAGCCCCTGAGCTCCGGAGTACGCCGTCATGGCGTAGCGCCCGAAACCCGCCAAGGCAGGAGACATGCCGCCGGCCCCCGACTGGTTGCCAAGGCGCTTGAGTGCACTCCTCCCCGCCGTGTCGAAGCCGGTGAGCGTGTAGAGATGGTCGATATCCATCCTGGGCAGGATCGAGGGATTGCTGGCAGCTGAGTACTGCACCATGAGCGCATATCCATCGTCCTCCGTCGCATCGCGCTGGCCGACAATGGCCAGGTCGGTGACGACACCCACCATGTTTGCGACACGCGGTGACGGAATGCTCTCAGCGCGGAACGCCGAGTCGATGAAGTCGAAGGACCTCGAGATCACCAGCGAGTCGCGGGCTTCGGGATCGACCCCCGCGAGAGTGACACTCGTACGACTCGCGGCGACGATGGGCCAGCTCATGTTCCCCGGGACGGGTTCCGGCGGGGTGAAGGTGCCGTTGGGTTTCAGCTCGGTCACCCACCAGATCCCCGGGTATTCAGCCGCATTGTCGGGGACGTCGGGTGTCACGGCGGCGTAGGTGCGGATGCCGTCGCTTGCCATGCTCGAGAGGAGTACGGGACGCTCGGGGGTCCCCAGACGGAGCTGCTGCTGGGCCGACCATCCGCCCCCCGGTCGGTAGAGCCGGTAGTACGTGGCATTGCCCCAGAGTCGGTCGACTCCGGTCCGTATGGCGAGCGCGAAGCCGTGGGTGCGCTGGAGACGAGTGGGGGTCGCGGTGTACTGCAGTACTGCATCGGGGATGCCCTGCAGACGCGTGGTGCGCACGCCCTGCGAACCCAGCGTGTAGATCGTGGCACGTGCCTTGACGCGCCCAACGCTGTTTGCCTCCCACACGACGAGGGCGCGCTTGCCGTCCGTGGAGATCGCGAGTTCCATCAGGTTGGCATCGCCGCTCGTGGTGATTCTCGTCTTGGGCCAGGCCTGGCTGCCGGCCGTTCGGCACGCGATCGCGATGCCGGACGAGTTGCTCCATGCGGTGCAGACGTCACCGCGGGCGTTGCTCTTCGCTCGCAACCTCTCCGGATGGCCATGCAGTCGCGTCCAGGCTCCCCAGTTGCGCGTGGTCGCGTCATATTCGCGGATGCTGCCCCCGGAGAAGACAACTCCCTTGCCGGACGACGACATGGCCGTCACCCACCTGGTCGGATCGTCGACACCGAGTGCGTACTCGGTGGGTGACCAGTAGTTCTCCACGTCGGGGTCGACGTCAGCGCTTGCCGCCCCCGGGGTGAGGCCGAGCCCGAGGACAGCGGCGGACAGCGCGGCGACGGCGAGGGCTGCTCTCATGCCCGCAGTGTGGACTAGTGATCTGGGCCGCGGGTGAGATTCGACCGCATCCCGCGTGGTTCCCCGGGGAGTGTCCCCTAGGCCTCTGCGACCTAGACCCCGCGGCGCTGGGCCTTGAGCCCGATGTCCATGCGCTCGCGTGCATCGCGCACCTGGGCGCGCTCGCTCACCTCGGGCACGCCGACCTGCCAGAAGGCACCACCCTCGGTCCAGTCGGACTCGCGCACCCGCATGACAATGACATTGACACCGGGCCGCTGATCCGCAAGCGCGCTCCGCAGCTCGTCGATATCGCGGACGCTCACCGCGTGCGCGCCCATCGCGGCCGCGTGACCGTGGAAGTCGACCCGTGCCCCTGTGTCGCCATGGGAGTCGCGGAGCATGTTGTTGTACGACGCTCCGCCCTGGCCCACCTGCAGTCGCTCGATGACGGCGAAGCCCTGGTTGTCGCACACGAGGACGGTCATGTCGATGCCGGAGAGCGCAGCGGAGTAGATGTCGGAATTCATCATCATGTAGGCGCCATCACCCACGAGGACGTAGGTGCGCCCACGGTCGGCATTGGCGATCGCCGCACCCCAGCCGCCCGAGAGCTCGTAGCCCATCGTGGAGAAGCCGTACTCGCAGTCGAAGGTCGCGATGCCCACGGAGTGCCAGTTGATGTTGAGTTCACCGGGTAGCCCACC
>CAZLZC010000071.1:0-2364 GCA_964563825.1 uncultured Actinomyces sp. | reverse complement strand
GCACGGTGCTTGACGGCGTCGAAGCGCGCGGCGTTGAGTCCGATGAAGATCGCCTGCGGGTCGAAGACGGTCCATGAGCCGGTCGTGAAGTCCTGCAGGCGGGTGCCCACCGCGAGGATCACGTCGGCGCGCGACGCGAGCTCGTTGGCCGGCGAAGCACCCGTCACGCCGACCGGGCCGCCGTAGCGAGGGTGGTCCCACAGCAGAGTGGACTTGCCCGCGACCGTCTCCACGACGGGGATGCCGTGGCGCATGGCGAAGTCGGCAATCTCGCTCTCGGCCAGCGAATAGTGCACGCCGCCGCCCGCGATGATGAGCGGCCGCTCCGCAGCGCGAAGCACTGCTGCGGCACGGTCGAGCTCGCTCACATCAGCGCGCGGACGGATGGGGGCGTGCACACGCTCCTCGAAGAACTCCTCGGGGAAGTCGTAGGCCATCGCGGCGACATCCTGCGGCAGGCCGAGGAACGCCGGCCCGCACTCACCCGGATCGCGCATGACGCTGATCGCCTGGGGCAGCGCGCTGAGCACCTGCGCCGGATCAGTGATGCGATCCCAGAAGCGCACCACGGGGCGGAAGGAGTCGTTGACCGTCATCGACGGAGTGCCGAAGTGCTCGACCTGCTGGAGGACCGGATCGGGCAGTCGCGAGTGGAAGGTGTCTCCGGCGATGAAGAGCACCGGAAGGCGATTGGCCATGGCAGTGCCAGCCGCCGTGACCATATTGGTCGCACCGGGGCCGACGGACGACGTAGCGACCATGATCTGTTGGCGGCGCTTGGCCTTGCTGAACGCCGCCGCGGCGAGACCCATGCCCTGCTCGTTCTGGCCACGCCAGACGGGCAGGGCGTCACGGTGCATCTCGAGGGAGTGCCCGAGGCTGGTGACATTGCCGTGGCCGAAGATCGCGAAGACGCCGGGGAAGAGGGGCGCTTCTTCGGCTTCGCGTCCGGGCACCGTCTCCACGAGCACCCGCTGCGCGATGAGGTAGCGGACGATCGCCTCGGCGGTGGTGATCCTCATGCGTGTGCTCCCAGGTCGACGACGGACTCCCACCGGCGTGAATCCCACGAGGTGATGAGGGCCTGCTGCACGCTGACGATATCGACGGCCTCGCGGAAGCCGGGGGAGAAGTCGCCCCCGGTCGCAAGGGCCTCCAGGAACGCGAGGTCCTCGGTCGCGACGATGTCCTCGAAGCCGATCGCATTGGCTTGCCCCGGCACGAAGGCACCGTGGAAGGGGAAGCGGTCGCCACCGAAGATCGTCGTCCAGCCGGTCTCCTTGCTTGAAGGGTCATGCCGGTAGTACTGCAACTCGTTGAGCCGCTCGAAGTTCCATGCGAGAGCGCCCTTGGTTCCGTAGATCTCGAAGGCGTTCTGACTCTCCGGCCCGATGGTCGTGCGCGAAGTCTCGAACGTGCCCGTCGCACCACTGGCGAAGCGGCAGAGCATGGACGCGAAATCCTCGTTCTCCACGGGACCGGTGGGGTCACCGGGCGTGCCGCGGCCGTAGTGACTCGCAGCACCCTGCGGGACGGGGCGCTCGGTGATGACGGTGTGCTGCATGCCCACGACCTCGGTGATCGGGCCCGCCAGTGCATGTGCGAGGGAGACCGAGTGGCTGAGGATGTCCGAGCTCACGCCGTATCCACCCTCGGCGAGCTTGAAGCGCCAGGTGAGTAGGCCCATCTCATCGGAGCCGTACATCGACAGGAAGCGGCCACGGTAGTGGGTGATCTCACCCAGCTCACCCGCGGCGATCATCGCCCGTGCATGCAGCACGAGCGGGGACCATAGGTAGTTGTAGCCCACACCGGTGAGGACACCGGCCGTCTTGGCTGCGGCGTAGGCCTGCACGGTCTGAGCGGGCGTCCCGCCGATGGGCTTCTCGCTGAAGATCGCCTTCCCGGCTGCGGCAGCCGCCTGGATCATCGGCACGTGGAGCATGTTGGGTGCGGTCACCCACACCGCGTCGACGTCGGGTGCGGCGACGGCCTCGGTCCAGTCGGCGGTGGCGCGGGCGAAGCCGAAGTCGCGCACCGCGCGCTCGCGTCGCTCAGCCTCGGTGTCCGCGCAGACGACGAGTTCGGGCTGGAAACTGCGGTCGGGGAAGAGCGAGGGGATACGCAGCATGGAGCGCGAGTGCGCCTGCCCCATCCAGCCGAGTCCGAGTACGGCGATGCCGATGCGCTTCATCGGATCCTCCCTGCGGCCGAGGTCATCGGCAGTCGCGGATCCGTGTCGGTCCAGGTGCCGCGGATCCAGTGGTGGTTGGGGTCGTCGCAGAAGGCCATCGTGCGCTCCTCGGCCGGTCCCGCGAGGACATTGAGGAAGTACATCGGATAGTCCGGCGCTGCCGCCGTCGG
>CAZLZC010000070.1:0-11489 GCA_964563825.1 uncultured Actinomyces sp. | reverse complement strand
AGGCGCGCAGTGCCACGGGTCTCCTTCGCTCGTCGCTGCGGGCATCCTGCCCAGATGAGATGTCTTGCAGGTAAACGGGCAATGAGGTGCCGGGGAACACACTGTTCCCCGGCACCTCATTGGGGCCTACTTGGCGATCTTGATGGTCGCGGAAGCCTTGCCCGGGTTGTAGCCGTCCTTCGTGGCGGTGACCGTCACGGAGATGGTCTTGCCCCGATCGCTGGCCTTGACCTTGTAGCTCGCACCCGTACCCACGGTCTTGGTGCCGACCTTCCACGCGTAAGTGGTGGCATCAGGTGCGGGGTTCCAGGTGCCGGTGGAGGCCTTGAGAGTGGCCCCGACCTTGCCCTGGCCGGTGATCTTGGGCTTGACGGTGTTGGTCACCGAGATCGGCTTGGCACCCTCTTCAAACACGATGCCGGCCTTGGTCTGGCGAAGTGTCAGCGACCCTTCGTAGACCGTGATCGGCTTCGGATCCCCACCCGCGCGGCATACGAACTTGACCGAGTAGACGCCGGTCGGAATCTTGACCGATGTGTCGTCACCCGCCTGGTCGTAGGAGTACGCCGCCTGAGCCATGTCCAGGTTGCTGGCCACCGGGACGCTCATGGGGGTCGTCTGCGAGCCCGCGGCCGGGATCGCAGACAGCGGCTGCAGGCCATTCAGGGTGATATCACCCGTGACGCCGGTGCCGGACAGTGTGACGACGTAGTGCGTCGCGTTGGGGCTTGCGCAGCCTCCGGTCGTCGTCACCGCCATCGCCGTCTCGCCCGTGCCCGCGGCAGGGGTGATGCTCAAGGTGCCGTTGGCCGAGGCCACGGGAGCGGCCGCAAGGGCCGCTCCCGCCACCGCGAGGGCACCCACGGCGGCCGCGAGGCCGCGCGCGATGCGTGCATTCATGTGTCTATCCCTCTCGTCGTCAGGCCGGGTCAGCTACGGCTGCTCGTGTCGCCACACTTGCTGGCGTCCTTCAGGTCTCCGAAACCCTGGAGGTTGATCTGCGGCTTTGCCTTGCAGATCAGCGAGTCCTTGCCCACGAACACCTTGTATTCCGTGCTGTTGGTGTCGGTCACCTTGGCGGTGGGAATGATGTTGTTGACATCGCGCAGGTTGCCGAAGCCGGTGTTGATGATGGTCGGGACGATGCCGTCGACGACGCCGATGACCGAGCGACCGCGGCGATCAGGGGCCGTGCCGTAGAGCTGCGCCTGGTAGACGGCAGCGGAGTAGGGCATGATCTGGTTCTTCTTCAGCTCGCGACCGTCATGCTCCTGCGGCAGGTTGCCGGGGAACGTGCCGCCATCCTTCTCCGGCACGAGGCACTTATAGGTGCCCGCGGCGATCTGCGCCTCGGTGATGCCGACGTAGGAGAGCCAGCTCGACCTCGTGCCCGATCCGGTCTGGACCAGCGCCGGCTGAATCGAGGGCACCTCGCACCTGAAGATCGCGACGATCTGCGCCTTGGTCAGCTCCCGCGGCACATCGCCGTCACCACGTACGGCGAAGGTGAGAGCGTCGGTCGCGAAGGGGATCCACGTCATGGACGGCGTGCTCGTCCAGGTGCCGCGCGACGAGGATGAGCGAGCGAACTGCAGACAGCCGTCGTTGGCCTGCAGTGACTTGAGCAGGGCGTCGCGGCCAGCAGAGGATCCATTGGCGCGAGGCACGGCCGCGCACGCGGCGGTGGACTTGGTCGCGACCGTCGTCGACCCGATCGCGTCGTAGGAACCGATCACCTTGGTGCCATTGACGGTGACGATCTCGGCGAGCGCGTTCATGAGCGTCTGGGTCGTGTCGGACCCCATGCCCGCCAGTTCACGGTACTGCGGGGGGCCGATCGGATCTGCTTGGGCGAGCGGCAGGGTGGCCAGCGCGAGGCTGAGCACGCCCGCACCCGCGGCGGCTGCAATGAGGGACTTTCGCATGGTTAGTGTGCTCCTCTTTCCTGCGGTGCCCGACGCGGGTTTGCGGCGGGGGTTTGGGGGGATCGCGCACGCTGCATGAGGACAGCGGCGACGAGTAGTGCGGCTCCTCCCGCAATGAGCAGGAGGACAGCGAGGTATCGAATGGCCCCGACAGGGTTGGTCGGGGTGAGAGCCGTCGCGGCTGCAGGCGCGGCGGCGACCGCGACCTCACCCGGTGCCTCCTCGACGACCGTCTCCTCCACGACCGTCTCCTCGACTGTCGTCTCCTCCACCACCGTGTCTGTGACGGTTGTGTCGGTGTAAGTCGTGTCGGTGTAGGTCGTGTCGGTGTAGGTCGTGTCGGTCCCGGTACCTGAACTGTCGGTGGGGATTCCCCCGCTCGAGCCACCTCCTGCATCAGGATCAGGCTCGGGGGTCGGCTCGGGTGCCGGATTGGGCTCCTCGCCTACCCGCTCAACGATGGCCGTGGCGGCGGCTCGAGTGGCCTCTCGCTCCTCCTCGGTGAGCGGCGCATAGCCGAAGGGCAACTCGCCTGCCGAGTCTCCGAGCACCTGGCCGGGACCCGCGATGTACTCCAGCGCGCCTGCGTAAGCCTGTGCCGACTCTGCGGTTAGGGCACCCGGTGCCGTCGCTGCGTATGTGAACGACGTGAGCGGGTAGGCACCGGCCACCTTGTCACCAGGGTCCGGCTGGACCACACCAGACACGCCCGTCGGCTTGGCCTTGGCCGCCGCAGCCCGGATCGCCTCGGTTGTCGGCGCCACGAACTCACCATTGGCATTGCGCAGCAGGGCTGGCGTCAGGGAGAAGCGCGTCGACAAAGGTGAGTCCGATATGACCACCATGGCGCGCCGGCCCGGCTCCTGGGGCGGCGTCTTGCGGTACGCCGGAGGGCTGGCGTTGGGGTCCCAGGTCCCCGTCGACAGCGTGTCTCCGCGGCTCGCAGCTCGCGAAGCGGCGTAGAGATCCCCTGAGAAGGGGAAGAGATCGAAGGTGCACAGCGCGACCTCACGGTCGCTGTAGGTCACGCAGGTGTTGTCCGTGCGGGGGAAGTCCGACCGGGGATAGGACTGACGCTTGTAGGCGGGGTTGATCACCATGCCCCATGGGTCGGCCTTGCCCCTGATCCATTCGCGCGCCTCGGGGTCCGACCAGATGTAGTCCCACACGAGGCGAGCCGAGTCGGTCTCGCCAAGCGTGGTGATGATGTGCCCCAGTCCCGGAAAGCGCAGGCCCTCGAACTGCGGATTCATCTTGAGGAAGTCGGGATCCTGCGTGATGTCAAAAGGATTCTTCTCGACCCTGTCAGGCACTGGAGCTGCGTCGTAGCGGTAGGACTGGGTAAGGAGCTTGGCCAGCAGACGCGGCGTCATTTTGATGTCGCGCAGGCGCTCGCCATCGCGCAGCCGGATCGCCTCGGAGGCCAGTGTCGACGACTGGCTCTCGATGTTGAAAGCGATAGTGAGTCCGGAGAGGGTCACCGGCGCATAGACGAGGGGGCGGGGTGCCTCGTCCTCGGGCACGCCGAAGCCCACGAAGCTCAGGCCGGGCTGCTCGGTCTTGAGCTTCTCGCGCGCCTCGAGGTCGGAGAGCACCGTGTAGCTGAAGTTGCCGAGGTCTCCTGCGCACCAGGAAGGCTGCCAGCGGCTAATCGCCTCGATTACGCGGTCGGTGCCGAGGAGGGGAGTCTCCGTGGCCGTGATGGAGCACGCAGCTCCCACCGGCTGGAATTCCAAGGGGAAGACCATGCGGTGCTGCCAGTTCGTTGCCAGGAGCGGAGAGGTATCCAAGACGTCATTGTTGGAAAGTCCCCTGCGACTGCCATCGACTTCAAACTCGCCCCGGGGGACGACGACGAGCCAGCACAGCGGGCTCTCGCCATCACGCGATTGACCGCATCCCAGTCCGGGGGACTCGACACCGGTCTGGACCTCGAAGAAGTCCTCTCCGGTGCCATCAGCACGGATGCGGTTGTGATTGCTCTCATTGGAGGTGTAGCGATCAAAGAATTCCGACTTGTTGCCCGTAGTCGTCTTGCCCGTCCACGACACGAAGGGGACGTAGGAAAGGTCATCGAACTGGAAGTCCATGTACTTGTCTTCCAGAGGATCGACAAGACCCGCGGTGGTCATCTGCCGCGAATTGGTGTTCTGCCCACCGTTACCGGCCTTTTGAGAGCCGTAGATGCACTGCTCTCGGGGCGGCCCATCCTCGATGGTGCCACCCCAGCACTGCATGATCTGCAGGTAGTTGACGCCGAGATTGCCGAAGTCAGGACGGGTGGGCTTCCCACCCTC
Organism: uncultured Actinomyces sp.; assembly: GCA_964563825.1. Lineage (GTDB taxonomy): Bacteria > Actinomycetota > Actinomycetes > S36-B12 > S36-B12 > Mxb001. The sequence goes on along the minus strand of CAZLZC010000070.1, from coordinate 7,267 downwards.
CCAACTCACTCGCACGACTTGATTGACCAGGTTCTGTGTCTGCGACACGGTCACCTTCAGGTCCGCGAAGGAACCCTCGCCCGACTTCGTCACGGAACTGCCCTCAAGACGCGGCTTGATGTCCTTCGGCGCTGCAGCCGCGGGCACGGCGAGCAGCGCCCCCGCCGCAATCAGCGCGAGGCCGGCCGTGCCGGCGATGAGCCGCTTCATGCGCCACCGCCTGCGCGACGAGCCGCCATGTAGCGGGCAACGAGCGGCGGAGCGAAGAGCAGTGCGAGGACGACGATGAAAGTTGCCACGAGCAGGCCCGTGTAAGGGCCCCATCCCGAGCTCGCCTCCGTCGACACCGGAATGCCGGCGACGTAGGCGCCACCCGTGACAGCGCCACCCGCCGCGGCCGCGGCTGCCGGGTCGACGATGACCTCACCTGTCGTCGGGTCGACGACCGGCTCCGCGGCGATCACCTGGCCTGTCTCGGGATCCACGACCACGGCTGCGCCACCCCCGTCAACGGTCACGTCCGTGACGGCACCACCGGTGGTGCCTCCCCCCGTCGTGCCTCCCCCTGACGTCGTGCCACCGGTCGTGCCCCCGCCTGACCCGCCGCCGGAGCCACCGCCGCCACCGGAGCTACCGCCTCCAGATGCGCCGCCACCGGCGGTCTCCGCCGCGGTGCCGCACTGGGTCGGTCCCTTGGCATCGCACGCGGGAGGTTGCGGAGCCGTCTTGGCCAGGGTGTTGGTGCCATCGGAGGAGAACGTCGGGTTGCTGCACTTCGCGATATTGATGTTCTCCACGACCGCGCCGGGGATGCGCTTGATCTGATCGAAGCCGGCCTGCACCAGGTTGATCGGAAGCGGAGAGTAGCCAAGCGCATCGGCCTGCTGCTGCCCCTGGCAGAGGAAGTAGTTTGCGAAGTCCGCGAGGGTGTTGCCCTTCTCATTGCTGAAGCCGTTATCCAAGCTCGTCGGGATGACCATGTAGCTGTACGACGACAGCGGATACGCGCGCTTGTCGCTACTCGCGTACACGCCGCTGAGGTTGGACGTCAGATCCGGGTTGATCTTGGCACCGAGAAGCCCGACGGCTACTGCCTCGGCAGTAGGCAGGACGTAGAAGCCCGACTTGTTGAGCACCTTCGCCGCGGGGAAGCCAGCAGACTTCGCGTAGGAGTACTCGACGTAGGTGATGGCCCCGACGCTTTGGTCCTGCTTGACGTACCCGGAGACACCGAGCGAACCACTCTGGGCCACGAAGCCCGCGCTGCTCGGGAAGTTCGATGTGAACCCACACGGCGTACCGCGGCCGACCTTCTGGCAGTAGGCGTTCCAGATGTCGGGGTACTGGGAAGCGAGCCATGTGGTGAACTGCGCCGTCGTGCCGGAGCCGTCCGAGCGGATAACCGGGACCACCTTGATGGGCGGCAGCGTCAGGCCCGGATTGTCGGCCTTGATCGCGGCGTCGTCCCACTTCGTGATGACTCCGGTGAAGATCTTGGCGATGGTTTCCCCGGAGAGGCGCAGCTGCGTGACCCGGTTGGGGCCGATCTTGAGGTTGTACATGAAGGCCGTGCCGCCCGCGACGATCGGCATGTAGGCGAAGGGCCGCGACGGCAACGGGTCAACGACGTTGCCGTCCTTGAGCCCGTAGGGGATTTCGGAGACCGCGAAGTCGACGGTCCCGTTGCGGAACTGGTTACGACCATCGGATGATCCCGACGCCTGATAGTCGATACGCATGCCGTACTGATTGACGTTGCGGCGCCACTGGTCCATGGCGTTGGCGCTCCAGGTCGAGCCAGAGCCAGACACGGGCACGTAGCTGGCGGCAGAAGCCGGGACGATGGGGGCAATGAGGACGGCGCCGAGGGTGAGGACAGCCGCGCTGAGCAGGCGCTTCATGAGGAGTCTCCGAAGTCGAGGGATCGGGGGCTAGACGACGGTGTCGCGAGTGCCTCCTGTGAGGCCACTCGAGACGACTCCCTCTTGGTGAACCTTTGGGAATCCTCACGTGAACGCTTCGCCCGGCGCTTCTGCTGGGACTTCGACAGGTTGCCCGGCCCGCGGCCGCCGATGATGCGCGCGATGATGAAAAGGATGAGGACGAGGAACATGAGCACCGCCGCTGTCCCGAATCCGCGGGCGATCATCGTGGGCTCGGGTGACTTCACGAACTCGAAGGTCGCCAGTGGCAGGGAGACCATCGGCCCCGTCGCCGGGTTGAGGTTCAGCGCTGCGGTGAACCCAGCCGTGAGGAGGACCGGGGAGGTCTCGCCCACGCCACGCGCGGTGCCCAGGATGATGGCGGTCATGAGCCCGGAGCGGGCCGTCGGAAGCGTGACGTGCCAGACCGTGCGCCACTGACCAGCGCCTAGGGCGTACGCGGCCTCCTTGAGATTGCCTGGCACGAGACGCAGGACGACGTCGGACGCGCGAATGATGATGGGAAGCATCATCACGCTGATTGCCATAGCCGCAGCGAACCCGGACTTGTCGAACCCGAGGATGAGAATGAGTGACGCATAGATGAACAGGCCGGCAACGATCGAGGGAAGGGCGGTCATCGCCTCCGAGATGGTCCGCACGAAGCGAGCGAAGGGTCCCGGCATCTCGTTCATGTAGACCGCGCAGGCGACCCCAAGGGGGATCACGATCGACAGAGCGATGGCGATCATGATGAGTGTTCCTGCAATGGCGTGGAGGATGCCGCCAGCGGTCAGCGGATCGAGTGGTCCCGCGTCCTGCATGTCCTGTGTGAAGAAGTTGATGTTGGTGAGCGCTTCCCAGCCACGGATCACCGTGAAGGTGACGACGAAGACCAGTGCCATCAGCAGGGTGAAGGCCAGGCTCTGGATCATCACGGCGGCGAGGCGGTCCTTGACGGCCGAGAAGTCCTCGTCCAGGGAGACGAGCACCGCATAGAGCGCCACGAAGGCGAGGTAAGCCACCACAAGGAATCCGAGCCACCCGCTGAAGGGCAGCAGGGTGAAGAGCAGGGCTGCCACTCCAAAACCGGCGATGGCCGCGCCCACGAGTGAGAGCACATCCGAGCGACGGAAGCCGCCGATCCGTCTCGGCTTCAGGTCCGGCGGAGTCGGTGTGCGCTGGGGCAGCGTCGTACGCCGATCGGGTGTGACCGAGGCAAGCTTGTCGAGATCGTCAATGGATGCGGTCATATCAGCCGTCCGTCGCTGCGCCGGATCGCGATCTCGCCACGATGGACGACGCGATGAAGTTGACGATCAGGGTGATGATGAAGAGCGCGAGTCCGGCAGCCATCAACGCTGAGGTGCCAAAGGGAGTGGCCTCGCCGTAGCGCAGGGCGATAAGCGCAGAGACCGAGTTGGTGCCGTTCTGCAGGATGTGGGGCTGGAAGACGAAGACGGGCGAGATGATCATGAAGACCGCGATGGTCTCGCCCAGTGCGCGGCCGAGGCCGAGCATCGTGCCGCCGATCATGCCGCCCTTGCCGAAGGGCAGAACGACGGAGCGGATCATGCCCCACTTGGTGGCTCCGAGAGCGTAGGCACCTTCGCGCTCACCGACAGGTGCCTGCGAGAAGACCTCGCGCATGACCGAGGTCGTGATCGGCGCGACCATCAGTGCCACGACGATGCCGGCGATGAACGTCGATGAGGTGAAGACGGTTGCCGTCGACAGCGGATCATCGGGGTCACTGCCATCGACGGCGAAGAAGGGGATCCAGCCGAAGTAAGTGGAGATCCACCGGGCCAGTCCAATGATCTGACCCTGAAGGAAGAAGAATCCCCAGAGTCCAAAGACGACACTGGGCACAGCTGCCATGAGATCGACCAGGCTGATCAGCGTCTGCTTGATCTTGCGCGGGCTGTACTCGGAGATGTAGAGAGCGACTCCCGTGGAGAGCGGCACGGCGAAGAAGATCGCCGTAACGGCGATGAGGACGGTGCCGCTCAGGACTGCCGCGATGCCGAAGTTGCCGCCGTCGGGCTCCCACGCCTGGGTCGTGATGAAGGAGAAGCCCGCTTGACTCAACGCCTGCAGCGCGCGGATGGTGAGGAAGACTCCGACGAGAGCCATGATGAGCAGTACGAGCGCGCCGCTGGCGCTGACACCACCACGGAAGAAGCGATCACTCTTGCTGCGCGATGTCGTGAGTTCACGAGGCTCGACCGAGGCCGCGTCATCGTCCTGACGCGGCGGGAGGAAGGTCGTGGCCACGCCGCGACTCTTTCCACCCTTACTGACGCCGTCTCGACAGGAGACGGAACTGCACTTGACGAGTAGGTGAACGGCAACAGTCACCGCACCTAGGCCTCAGACCCCTCAGCGGTGGAGCACAACCTGACACAAAGGTGAACGAATGGCGACATGTGAGTGGCGTCACGGCGACAGCCATATGGCGTGCATTCGACTTCGTGGCAGATCACACTATGCGGGTGCCCCTCACCGAAGCTCCCGTCGTCAGCCGCGCGCGCGCACGCGCGGCAGAGATCCTGAGCGGTGACCCGGAGCTGCACGAACATGCCTCCCGCACAGCGAGGCGGGCCGCTGAACTGGCACAGCGAATCCCCGGGAGCCGGGCCACCGATGTCGTGGCGGCTGCATGGCTCCATGACATCGGATACGCCACCCCCTTACGGCGGACCGGCTTCCACCCCCTGGACGGCGCACTCTTCCTCATGGGGGAGGACTGGCCTGAGCGGATCGTGCGCCTCGTCGCCCACCACAGCCTTGCTGCCCTGGAGGCCCCCTTCTATGGCGTGGGCCACCACCTGGGCGTCATCGAGGTCGTCACGGGCATCGATGCCGACATTCTGACGAGCGCGGATCTCGGCGGAGGCGCTGGGGATCCCACTCCCTCCGTTGCCGAACGGCTGGAGGCCATGCGCATCGAAGAGGAGCGGGCCGGGATCGTGCCGGCAGACGTGCGGAGCGAGCGTTACGCCGCCCTCCTTGCGGCTCACCGGAGAGTCGAAGGACTCGTCTAGGCGACAGCCCTCCTTCATCGGAAGTTCATCTCACCGGCAAGTGGGATCCACCTGCGGCGTGTGGCATTCGTGCGTGGACAGTCAGCTGTTGCGCTACTCCCGCGACTGCGCCCAGGCTCTCCTCGGCTCAGAAGCGCCGCAGGCCTTGGCCCGAAGCCAACGCGCCGCCCAGCAGGCGGCTACGGCCGTCGCGCTACTGGGACGTCCCCGCGGTGAGGTGATCGTGTCGTCGGCGTGGCTCCATGCGATCGGCGAATCCCCGTCAATCCGCACGACCGGCTTCACGCCGGTGGACGGTGCGGTCTACCTCCTCGCCGAGGGCTGGCCGACACCGGTCATCAACCTCGTGGCCCACCAGGGTCAGGCGCGACTCATCGCTCCAGCCTTTGACGCCGTCGAGAGGCTCGCGCTCTTTGAGCGCATCCAGGGCTGGCCGAGCGACATCCTCGACTACGCGATCACCACATCCCTGCCTGACGACATAGATCCGGATCCGGAGGCGTGCCTGCGGCTCGCTGCCAAGGGGTTGCCGGCGACACTGCGCATCACCGCTCGGGACCGGGCCGAGCGCGAACGCCGCTTGCGGCGTGCGGTGGATCGCGTCAGTGCCGCGACGATCGCGGCTCGATCCCCAGCTCACTCAGTAACGTGACGATGCGTTCCCGGATCTCATCACGAATGCGGCGTACGACTTCGATCCCCTGCCCCGCAGGGTCCTCCAGCACCCAGTCCTCGTAGCGCTTTCCGGGAAAGACCGGGCAGGCATCGCCACAGCCCATGGTGATCACCACATCGGACTCGCGCACGGCATCGGTCGTGAGGAGCGCGGGAATCGCACCGGAGATATCAATGCCCTCCTCGGCCATCGCTTCCACGGCGACGGGATTCACCGTCTGCCCCGGAGCCGACCCCGCCGAAAGCACCTGCACCAGATCGCCGCCGAGAGCCCGAAGGAAGCCGGCGGCCATCTGGGAGCGTCCCGCGTTGTGGACGCAGACGAAGAGGACGGTCGCCTGATCGCTCATGAGGGTTTCCTTTCGGGAGGGGTCGGTTCGTCTCCATGGACGGGGTAGGGCAGGTCAAGTGGTTCGGGAGTGACGCCTCGCCGGGGATAAAGCACCTCGGTGAGCACCGCACCCACCGCCGCACCCACGATCTGAAAGGCGATGAAGTACGGGACCGACGCCGGAGAGATACCCGCGAAGGTGTCGGTAAGGCTGCGGCCGATGGTCACGGCCGGGTTGGCGAAGGACGTCGACGAAGTGAAGAAGTACGCCGACCCGATCCAGGCCGGCACCAGGATCGCTCCGAGGCGGCCATTGCCCGTGCGCGTGAGTGCCCCGATGAGCAGGAGCAGGCCCGCCGTCGCCACGATCTCGCCCAGCCAGATCGGTCCTCCCTCGCGGACGTTGGTTGAGGTGTGCCACGCCGGAAGCCCAAACATGAGATTGGCGAGCGCAACACCGGCGACGGCGCCGGCGACCTGGGCGACGATGTAGAGCAGCCCCTCGCCGAAGCGGATCTCCCTCCGCACCATTTCCACTCCGGTCACGCACGGATTGAAGTGCGCACCTGAGATCGGCCCGAGCATCCAGATGAGGACGCCCAGGGCGGCCACCGTGGACACCGCGTTGATGAGGAGGACAACGCCGAGATCATCCGAGAGAAGGGTGCCCATGACCCCGGAGCCCACGACCGCGGCCACCAGGAGCGCCGTGCCGAGGAACTCGGCGGCAAGGCGCCGACCGAGGACCTGGGAGTCAGCGGAAGACATGTCGTTAGGACTGCACCTGGCAGCACGCGCTCTCGGCGCCGTCGATCAACGTGAGTGTGGATTGCGCCGGCTGGGCGTCAACCGGATTGTCATCCTTGACGACGTACACCTCCCACGGCACTCCGGCGGGGTCATGCACCCAGACCTTGTCCTGGAGTGCGTAGCAGCAGGTGGTGTCACGCTCATCAAAAGTCGCCAGACCCGCGTCTTGCAGGCGGACAGTGGCCTGCTCCACCTCCGACGCGTCGAAGACCTCGACGCCCATGTGATTGAGAGCGCCTTCAACGCCGTGGCCGCGCTCCTCGACCTCGATGAGGACGAGCTTGAGGGGTGGATTGTCGACGGCGAAGTTGGCGTAGCCCGGGCGGCGCTTGTGTGGCTCGGACTTGAGGAGCGCACTGTAGAAGGCAATGGACGCCTCGAGATCGCTCACATTGAGGGCCAACTGGACGCGCGACGTCGAATCCGCTGCTGAGCTCATGGGGACACCTTGCCAACCGAATTGATGTCTGTCAATATGGATT
>CAZLZC010000069.1:6948-11535 GCA_964563825.1 uncultured Actinomyces sp. | reverse complement strand
GGGATGACGGGTACGCCGTCGCGCGCGCAGCTACTCACCACCGCTGCTACCTCGGCCGTGCTGCCCGGCCTCACGACAGCAAGCGCTGGACCACCCCAACGTCCACCCCAGTCGGTCGTGAAGGGAGCGGTGAGATCGGGATCGGTCAGGACATGCGCAGGCCCCACGGCTCCGGCCAGTGCCTGGAGGAGGGCGCTCACCCGGCCATCCTGCACGAGGGGATCCCCACTCCAGGGGGCCTATCCCGTGATTCCCATGGGATTCGGGCATTCAGCATGCGACGAGGCCCAGACTCGGTGAAGATGCTGGAGCCGCCCGCCGTGGGCGGCGGGCCCCCCCGCGGGGGTCTGAGGCACGTAGACCCACGGAGGGTTAATGAATCTCGGAAAGAAGATCGTCAGCGTCGCCGCTGGCGTGGCTCTCGTCGCCGGCGCTGGCCTGGCCGCGTCAGCTCCCGCTCAGGCGAAGCCCCTGCCCAAGACTTCGGGCAAGACCATTATCGACTTCAAGCCTGAGGTTGTCGGCGCTCTCGTGGCCGCTGGGATCACCATTGAGGCCACGCCTCCGGCGACGTTCGTTACCTCGCCCAAGGTCATGCTCGGCTTCCCCGTCACCGGTGCCACTGGCAACGGGATCACGCACTCGGGCTCGGTCACCTTCAAGTCGACAGCGAACCCTGCTGGCATCAAGGGCGACAACCCGGTCATCACGCTTAACGATGACAACACCGCCACGATCACCGTGTCCGTCTCTGGCAATCCCGTGCCACTGCTCGTCGTCAAGCACGACAAGATCAAGTACTCGCAGTGGAAGATCGACAAGAGCCACTCCAAGTGGATCGTCAAGCGCACCGTTGCTATCGGCGGCGCTGTGCACCTCACGTCGAGCCAGCCGATCGTCGACCTGCTCAACAGCGCTCTTGGCGTCACCGTCTTCAAGGCAGACCTGGGCCTTGGCGCCTCGCGCACGACTGTGTCCGAGGTGAAGACCTGCAAGGCCAACACCGTCAAGGCGTGCAAGGCAGCTCAGGGCTGATCTCATCGCCAGAATGTGGGGCCCGGGCCTTTTGGCCCGGGCCCCACATTCTTTTGGGCACCGGCGCATACTTGCCGGGTGCGCCGCTTTTCGGTCCTCGCCCTCGCCGCTCTGCTTGCATTGGCCGCCGCTCCCGTTGCGAGCGCTCAGGCAATGCCCGTCACCTACCGGGTGGAGACCAAGGACCCGGTGGTCTTCATCACGATCGATGACGGAATCGTCGCGTCCAAGGCGGGGCTGGACTACGTCGAAAAGCACCGCATCCCGATCACGAGTTTCCTCACGTCATCGCAGGTCACCGACAGCAAGTTGCGCTACTTCGAGCGCATCTCGAAGTGGGGGTCGGTGCAGAACCACACCACGACACACGCCAGCCTCGCGACGAGTGACGCCGGACTCATCAAGTCGCAGGTGTGCCCCGTGCAAGTCGACTTCCGACGTACCTTCGGCACGAAGCCCTGGATGCTCCGCCCGCCCTACGGGGCGGGGCCTGACGGTCATGTCCTGCACGACGTCGCACGCAACTGTCACATCACCGACATCGTCATGTGGGACACCGTCGTGGAGCAGGGCCGCATCAGCTATCGCTTTGGCGACGGGCTCAAGCCAGGTTCAGTGATCCTGCTGCACTACTCGGCGAACGTCGCCGCCGACCTCAAGGTGGCAGTGACCGCCGCTCGAGCGCGGGGACTGAAGCCGGCGAATCTTGCGGAGTACCTCACCCCTCCGGTCAAGCGCTAGGACACACCCTCCATGAGCCGCTTGATCCGCGGCACAACCAGGAGGAAGAGCCCGCCCAGGATGATGGTGCCGATGCCGCAGGCAACGAAGTAGCCCGCCCAGCCCAATATGTCGATGAGACGCACGAGTTGGCCGCCGATCGAGTCGCCGACGGCAGTCGCGAGGAACCACACGGCAAGCATCTGACTGAGCAGGCCAGCGGGAGCCAGCTTGGTCGTCACCGACAAGCCGTTCGGTGAGAGCAGTAGCTCCGACCACGTCTGCACGAGGAAGACCGACACGATCCACCAGATGGCCGACTTCTCGCCATCCGCGGACTGCAGGGCGGCCGGCACCATGATGAGGAAGCTGATCCCAACGCCGAAGATCGCCATGGCGAACTTGATGGGAGTCGACGGCGCGCGCGATCCGAGCTTGGTCCACAGGACCGCGAAGATCGGCGCGAAGATGATGATGAAGACCGGATTAATCGACTGAATCCAACTGATGGGCACCGTGAAGGCGCCTGCATCCATGTTCGTGAACTTCTCGGCGAACTCATTGATCGTCGACCCGCCCTGGTCGTAGATCGCCCAGAAGACAACCGCCGCAAGGAAGAGGTAGAAGAAGGCCCAGAGCCGATCCCGATCCACGGGTGTGAGTTGCGGCTGCTTGAAGAGTCTCCAGAAGTAGATGACCGCGATAGCGACCACGACGATCGTGAAGAGCACGGTGATATCGGCAATTCCCAGCCCCAGGACTCCGAGGGCCACGAAGAGCACGATCGCGATGACGACAATGCCAACCAGCCCCTGAATGCCCGCCCGGCGTCGCTCGGGAGGAGTCGCCGGGTTGGGCACCGCGATGCCCACCGAGCCAAGACCACGCCAGCCCGCCATGTACTGCGCAAGCCCGATGAGCATGCCCACCCCAGCCACGGCGAAGCCCAGGTGCCAGTTGATGTCCTCGCCCAGGTAGCCCACGATGAGCGGCGCAATCAGCGCCCCGAGGTTGATACCCATGTAGAAGATCGAGAAGCCACCATCGCGTCGCGTGTCATCCGGCGCATAGAGACCACCCACCATGGCACTCACGCTTGGCTTCAACAGGCCGGTGCCGATCGCGATGACGAGGAGCCCGGTCCAGAACAGTGCTTCGATCGGCACCGCCATGACGAAGTGGCCGGCCGCGATGACGATGCCTCCGAAGAGCACCGCTCGCCGCGGTCCGGTGAGCCGATCCGCGACCCAGCCGCCCAGCAGTGGCAGCAGGTAGATGAGAGACACATAAGTGCCGTAGATCGCCGCCGCTTCCGCATCGGAGAAGCCAAGTCCGCCGCCGGGCGGTGAGGCGCCATCGGGCGGCGTGATGAGGTAGAGCACGAGGATGGCGCGCATGCCGTAGTAGGAGAAGCGCTCCCACATTTCGGTGAAGAAGAGCGTGGCAAGCGCACGGGGCTGGCCGAAGAAGGTCTTCTCAGCCAGCGGGAGGCTCACGCGGCTCCCTTGAGCGGGCGCCACCACTGCGGATGGTCGCGGTACCACGCGATGGTCGCGTCAATGGCCTCGTCGAAGCTGCGGCTGGGCGCATATCCGAGTGCACGCAGTCGCGAGTCGTCGACGCTGTAACGGCGGTCGTGCCCGAGACGGTCGGGCACGTAGTCCACCCACTCACCCCAGTCGCAGCCCATGTGCTCGAGGATCCGCTCGGTGAGCTGGCGATTGTTGAGCTCGACGCCCCCACCGATGTTGTACGCCGCTCCGGGATCACCGCGCTCCACCACGATCTGGATGCCGCGGACGTGGTCATCGACATGCAGCCAATCGCGGATGTTGAGCCCATCGCCGTAGAGCGGCACCTTGAGCCCGTCGATGAGGTTGGTGACGAAGAGCGGGATGACCTTCTCGGGGAACTGATGCGGGCCGTAGTTGTTGGAGCAGCGCGTGCTCGACACGCTCATGCCATAGGTGCGGTGGTAGGCACGCACCAGGAGTTCGGCGGCCGCCTTCGACGCGGCATACGGTGAATTCGGCAGCAACGGAGAGTCCTCGGTCCACGATCCCGACTCGATCGAGCCATAGACCTCGTCCGTGCCGATGTGCACCACGCGTGGAGTCCCATGCCGGCGACAGGCATCCAGCAGTGCCTGAGTGCCGACGACATTGGTGACCACGAAGTCCTGCGGCCCCGCGATCGAGCGATCCACGTGAGTCTCCGCCGCGAAATTGACCACGACATCGTGGCCGGGCACGACCTGGTCCAGGACCGCGCCGTCGCAGATGTCGCCCTGGACGAAGGAATAGCGAGGATCCTCCGAGACGGAGGACAGGTTCGCCAGGTTGCCGGCGTACGTGAGTTTGTCGAGCACGGTCACGCCGGCAACCTCGGCACCGAGGCTGCCATCGAGCAGACTGCGCACGTAGTGCGAGCCGATGAAGCCCGCTCCCCCAGTGACCAGGTATCTCACCCACGCATCCTACGGACGGGTGAACGCCCTAAGGGCTGATTCGGACGACCCCGGTGAGTGTCCGCGTCGACGAGGCCGAGGAGTACGCCGTGACCGTGACGGAGTAGGTCCCCGGGAAGGGCAGCATGCCTGTGGCCTTGCCCTTGGCAAGTGACCATTCGAAGGGCTCGGGGAATCCGGGGAGTCGCCAAGTGACCTGGCCGATCGCGCGACGCAATTCGCCCTTGAGCTTCAAGGAGCGTGTCCCCACGCGGGTGCCCGACAGGCTCACGGATGTGCCTGAAAGGGTCACCGTCCTCGGCGCCGACACCGGATCGGCGAGACGCACCGAGAAGCCCCGCGCATTGCTAATCACGTGACCGTCC
>CAZLZC010000069.1:1447-6848 GCA_964563825.1 uncultured Actinomyces sp. | reverse complement strand
TCGCCGATCCACGCCACCTTGCCCTTGATGCAGGTCTGGACCGTGGGGAGAGCAACCTCGCCCTCCGTTGCCGGCCACTTCACCGACACGCCGAAGTCGGCGAACTGGTCGTCCGGCAGGGGATCCCCGGTGGCGTTCCAGATGACCTGACGTGAACCGTCAGCCTTGGTGACGACCTTGGCCTTCCAGCCACCGATCATCTGGGGCTTGGCCGATCCGAATGACGCGGGCAGCGTGATCATGACGCGCCTTGTGGGCGAGCCCTCGCAGCCATGAGGAATGCGCATCCAGAGGGCACCGTATCCACCAGCGGTGGCTTTGCCGCCGTACATCTGGACTGTGGCGTGCGCGGACGCAGGAGTTGCTGCGATGAGACCGCCACCCGCGATGAGAGCAGCGGATGCGGACGCCGCAAGGACGCGGCGCAGTGAACGAGAAAGCATGATGGAACCTTTCGTGAGGGCGCGCGGTCGCGCGCAAAATGGGGACCGATGTCTCGGCGAACTGCGAGTTACCCGCAGTACGCCGGAGGTCCCCTTCTCACGAGAAGGTGCGCAAGGACTTCTAGGCTCTCAGCGTCCTCGGCCCTGCCAACGACTGGCGTCCTCAGCGCGGCGGTGGCGAAGACGCTCGGCACATGAGTCGGCCCGAGGACAGCCCGCAGGACCGAGAACGCCGCACTGAGCAGCCAGTCCATGTGCACCAGCACAAGCGCCACGACTCCACCCGCAGCGAGGTGCGCGAGCGCCATGCCGGGCGAGGGAACGAGGCCACTGAAGTCACGTGACACGAGCAGAGCCGACGCGGGACCGTGGTGAAGGCCCAGCGTCTCAGTGCCTGCCCCCACCATCGGCATCGAGAACCACGCAAACCACGCGTGCAGGGCGAACTGGCCCACGACCATGGTGGTGACAGCGCGTCGCCAGCCGAGGCGGGCACGTGACACGACCAGGCAGGCGGCGGTGAGGAGTCCGGCGGTGGCGATCGTGAGCGTCCACGAGGGTGCCTGGCCGTGAGTCGCGTGAGCCGCCGCTGTGATCACGGTGATGACGAGGCTGAGCACCGTCGCGCGCAACACCATCGCGCCATCGACCCTGGGCCCGCCGAGCATGCGGGCACTCTACCTCTCCGGGTGGTGCCTAGGCGCGGCTACTAGACCAGACCGAGGGCAGCCGCCGCCTCACGGAGGCCATCGCGCGCATCCGGGTGTGCCGCCTGGTCGATGATCGACTGCGCCTGCTCCGATTGGCTACGTCCGACGACGGGAGCCACCCCTTGCTCGGTGACGACGTAGCTGTGCTGGAAGGACGTCACCGGATCTTCAAGCTGAGGGACGATCGTCGACACATCCGCTTTGGGGTGCCAGGAGGGAAGGGCGATGTAACTGGCCCCGCCTCGCGAGTGCAGCGCTCCGTCGATGAAGTCGACCGAGCCACCGAAGCCGCTGTAGATCCGCCCGTGTATCCGACTGGCATTCGCCTGATCGAAGAGGTCGACCTGGAGCGCGGAGTTGACGCTCGTCATCTGCCGCTGGCGAGCAATGCGGCCCGGGTCATTCGTCGTCTCCGTGCGGAGCATGCGGACCCGGTGATTGAGATGGACGAAGTCGTAGAGGTCACGGGAGCCGAAGAGGAAGGAGGCGGTGAGGGGGATCTGTGGATCGAGGGCGCCCTGCTGCTCAAGCGCGAGGGCGCCGTCGGAGAACATCTCCGACCAGATGCGCAGGCCTGATCGATGGACGAGTTGGTGCAGCACCGCATCGGGCACACCGCCGATGCCCAGCTGCAAGGTCGCGCCGTCCGGCACCTGCGCAGCGATGCGATCGCCGATTTCCTGCGACGTCGCAGAGGGATCTCCCGGGCGCACCTCGGCAAGAGGCTCGTCGACGTCGATGAGGTAGTCGATCTCAGATTCGTAGAGCTGCCCATCACCGTAGGTGTAGGGCATGTGGGGATTCGCCTGCACGATGACGAGGCCACCGGACTCCTTGGCCGCCTCGACTGCCGCCGGCATCACATTGACCTCGATGCCCATGCTCACGGTGTCGTAACGCGGGGACGACGCGTGCACGAAGACAGCGTCTGGCCGCAGCACCTCGCGATAGAGAGAGGGGACAAGGCTGAGCCGGCTCGGGATGTAGCGAAGATGCTGGGAGTGACGCATCGCGGGCCCCACGAAGCACGTCTCCATCGTGATTCCGTCACGCTCCGGGATTCCCGGCTGGGCATTGAGCATGTGCAGCGTGAACTCCGGCAACTGCTCGGAGGCGATTCTGAGCAGAGTGTGCGGAGCGGCGAAGTTCCCTGAGGCGATGATGCGCGGGCGGGGAGGAAGCTGAGCGAGGATCGCGGGCAACTGCTCGGGGGTGATGCGCTTCACGGCGTCAGTGTCCCCTAAGGGCAAAGCCCCCTACAGCGTCAGGTCCTCGCTGAGCACCTGCTCCTGCAGAGACATGCGCAGGGGATCCAGGCGCAGGATCGCGGGTGGTGCACCGAGGACATCGGGCAACTCGGTCATCAACTGCGCGAAGCCCTCGGCCGCACGATGCTCATCCTGCGCCTCGTCGTCGTGGAAAATCTCATACAGCCAGACGATGTTCGCGTCGTCGGGATCCACGTGGACGATGAAGAGCTCGGTGCCGGGCTCCTCATCCAGCCCATCGCTGTAGCGGTGCAAGGCGTCCAGCAGCGCGGGGCGCCGCCCCTCCTCCGCGGTGAGGCGCACGAGCATCCCTCGACGACCCGGCGTAAGCGACTGGCGCATACCTCGAGCCTACGTCGCCGGAAGCAATCCCACCTCACGCAGCCACGCCGCAGTCCGCTCGCGCCCCTGGGCAAGATCGACCCGTGGGCTCCATCCGAGTCCTTGGAGCCGCGACGTGCCATAGGCGCCGTGCCGCCTGAGGTAGCGGATCGACTGGCGATCGAGGTCGAGTCGGCGACGGAGGCTGTCGGGAAGCACCGCGGCCATGGCACCGACAGCGGGCTCGGCCATCCAACCCGGCACAGTGGGTGCAAACCGCAGTCCGAGGAGGTCGGCGTAGTAGCCGTAGAACTCCTTCGACGGAGTCGCCACGCCATCGGTCGCCGTGACGGGCACTCCGCTCATCGCGTCGCCCGCGGCCACGACAGTCTCGATGGCGTCCACGAGATTGTCGATGTAGACGTGGTTGATCGCCGACGGTGTGACGTAGAGGAAGGTGCGGTCACGCATGTGCTGGACAGGCCGCACGATCCACGGGGTGGAGTAGGGACCGTAGACATCGCCGGGGCGCACGATGTGCACGGCAAACTCACCGGGTACGTCGATGGCGCGCAGCAGGTGCTCCGCACGGATCTTGGTCGCGCAGTAGGGATTGGCCGCGTGATCGAGCGGCCCGTCCTCGGCCACCCCATCGGGGAAGTCGAAACCATGCACCATGACGCTCGACAGGTGCACGAAGGAGCGCGCTCCGGCGTCGCGGGCGGCAAGGGCGGTCCACAGGGGGGCCTGGGCATTGACGCGGTCGAAGTCTCCCCAGTCGCCCGATTCGGCAACGATCGCCGCGGTATGCACCACGATGTCCGCGCCTGCGACGAGACGTCTGAGATCTGCAGGCCGAGTCACGTCACCGACGACGTACTCCACGCGCGGGTCGGCATGCGGCGTGAGTGGATCGGCGGGATCTGGGCTGCGGCGATCGAGTCCGCGGACCTGTGCACCGGCGTCGGCGTAGCGCCGTGCGACAGCATCCCCGATGAAGCCGGAGACACCCGTGACCGCGACGGTAGTCATCAGCTGAAGGGTGGGCGATCGTCGAGGCGCACGGATGCTCGACCCGCTGCGCGCCACAAGCGTGCGGTGGCATCACGGTCCTCGGGGGTGACGAGGTTGCCCATGACGCGCAGGGCGATGGTCATGAGGATCTGTGAGCGCATACCGACCGGACCAAGCGTGGGCAGGAGTCCCGGGACGGTGATGAGGCCGGCGAGGCGCCGCGCGATGGAGAAGGCCTCGCCGTATCTCTCGCGCAGGAGTCCGGGCCAGATCGTCGAAAGGTCGTAGCTCGGTCCGCGCGAGGTGATGACCTGTGCAGCAAGGTGCCCGGTTTCCAGGCCGTAGTCGATGCCCTCGCCGTTAAGCGGGTTGACGCAGCCGGCCGCATCGCCGACGAGCAGCCAGTTGGGCCCGGAGACGCCGCTCACGGCGCCGCCCATGGGCAGCAGCGCCGACCACGGTGCACGGACGTCGTCGTGCAACTCCCAGTCCTCGCGCTGGGTGTCGGCGTAGTAGTTGAGCAGCGATCGGAGATTGATGTCGGCGGGACGCTGAGCGGTGGCGAGCGTGCCCACGCCGATGTTGACCTCCCCGTCGCCGAGGGGGAAGATCCAGCCGTATCCCGACAGGATGCGATCGTCCGCTCCGCGTAACTCAAGATGTGACGAGATCCACTCGTCGTCACTGCGGCCGGACTTGATGTAGCCGCGAGCGGCAACGCCGTACGCCGTATCGCGGTGCCACTCGCGACCGAGAGCACGACCGAGTTGCGACTTGGCGCCATCGGCAACCACGAGACGGCGACACGCGATCTCACGAACCCCCTCGCGTGTCTTGACCGTGACAGATGTGACGCGGTCACCCTCTCGCGTCACATCGACGGCACGCGCGCCTTCGATGGCCTGCGCTCCGGAGTCCAGTGCCACCTGCCTGATGGCCGCATCGAGCTCGAGCCGAGGGGCGGCTCCGCCGTAGTCGGGGAGGTTGCCGCCGGGCCAGGGCAGGTAGAGGAGTTGACCGAAACCCGCGGCGCGCAGCCCGCGATTGCGCGCGCGGCCCTCGAGCCAGGGGCCAAGACCGAGGGCGGTGAGTTCGGCGATGGCACGGGGGGTCAGGCCGTCGCCGCACGGCTTGTCGCGGGGGAACTCCTCGGCGTCGAGGAGGACGGTGTCGAGCCCCGCCCGGGCGCACCATGCCGCAGCGGCCGAGCCCGCGGGCCCAGCGCCGACGACGAGGATGTCTGCGGAGGTCACCCTCCTATGGTCCCGCGGGGCGGGGACCTCGGCGACCCGAGGGGTCTAGCCGAGGCCGGGGTAGTTGCCCGAAATCCAGAGCCCGCCGCTGAAGATCACGCCGACCACGACGAGAACCCAGGTCACGATGAGCAGGATCTTGGCGGTGTTGGCTGCCGAATAGGCACCCGCGACATCGCCAGCGGCGTAGAGGTTCTTCGCCTTGTTGTTCTGGACGATGGCGATGATCCCGGTGATGAGGCCGATGCAGGACGTGCAGGCGCTCAGGATCGTGCCGATGATGGCGAGGGCGGTGTAGTCCTTCGGGGGGCCGGCGGGAATCGACATGTCAGACACGGTGGCTCCGATGGTAGGCGGGACGAGACCCCTCGACCCTAGGCCCCTGTCCCCCG
>CAZLZC010000069.1:0-1347 GCA_964563825.1 uncultured Actinomyces sp. | reverse complement strand
CGCGCATAATCCGCTGCCTCGTCGCGCAGGACGTCGTACTCGGCGATGGTGATGTGCGCGGGGGCAACCCCGCGGAGATCCTCTGCCAGAGCGGGCACGGCGTAGCGCAGCTCCGGCGCATGGGGCTGCTGGCTACCGAGATAGTGCTCCCACATCGCCACCACGGAGTGACGCGTGAGGGTGGGAGACAGGCCCTGCATCGAATGGCTCGGGTCGGCAGCGTGGGGCGTGCGGGAGTCCAGCGCCGGGCATGAGAGGGACTGCAGGGCTAGGCCAACGCCGATATCGCGGGCATACAGGGCCAGGCCCGCGGCAAGCGAGGCGCCGACGCTAGAGCCATGAACGGCGACGCGCTCCGCATCGACGCCGGGCAGGCGGTGCAGAGCCGCCAGCACTGCCCGGGCCGAGTCACGCGCCACTGGTGCTCGATGCTCGGGTGCAAGCGGATAGGCGATGCTCACCGTGCATACGGCGTGCTCAGACGCGAGAGGTACGGCGATCCTCTCGGCCCCGAGTGGACCGCCCACGATGAAGGCACCGCCATGGAATGCGAGGACCACGGGAAGTGGGTCGGTGGCATTGCGCGGTCGCCACATCAGCGCATCCACGCCACCGATCTCGATCGACTCCATCTGCACGTCTTCACGCGGCCATCGCGCTGCCGGCCCGCCATGCTCGGCCATGTAGCGCGCCGTGAGTGCGCGTACGGCCTCAACATCCCGGTAGTCGATGTCGGGAGCCGGGTATGCGGCAAGCCACGCATCGATCTCGGAATCGAAAACGCCTGCCATCCGAGCAGGATGACAGGCGCATTCGCACGCGGAGAATCAGGCAGCGAGAGCTACCCCGCTGCGGACCTGACCGGAGACGGCGCAGGTGATGAGGCTGAAGGCGCGCTCGCGAACCACGATCGGCTCCGACGGGTCCACCAGGACCTCGGCCAGGACGGGGTTGAGCCCGATGACCTCGGCCGTCTGGGCGAGCACATTGAGGTCGCCGGGGGTCGCGGCGGTGAGGCCGGACTCCGCGACGCGGCGGGCCAGGCCCTCGAGAGAGGTGCGGGTGAGGGTCATGACTGCTCCTTCGTGTGCTCGGTTCGTGCGCGAGCTCGGTGTCGTCGGTGGGAAGTGCCGACACATTGAGAGTAGGTCGCCGATTCCATCACGTAAAGCGATGAATTCTCATCGTGTCGATCGCTTATGCTTATGTCATGGCCTTCGGTCCCCCTCGCTACGAGGTGCGACACCTCGAAGCACTGCGCGCCGTAGCCGAGGAGGGGACCTTCAGGGGGGCCGCCGACATCCTGGGCTACTCCCAGGCAGCCATCAGCCAGCAGATCGCCGGCCT
>CAZLZC010000068.1:8550-11567 GCA_964563825.1 uncultured Actinomyces sp. | reverse complement strand
CCGGAGCAGGTCAAGCTCAATCGCGGAGACGCGGGCATCTCGGTCAACGCCGGGACGCATGAGTCGTTCATCCAGGTCGGTTGCCGCAACTCCTCAGCTAAGGCTGAGATCGAGGGCAAGCGTGGATATGGCTCGGTCAAGGACGATGTCATGACGCTGAAGAAGTCCGGCAGCCTCTTCACGGGTGGCCTCGGGGACGATCGCCTCACGGCCAACACCAACAAGGCCCACCTCGACGGTGGCATCGGCGACGACGTGCTCGTGCTGCGCAACGGTGGCACGGCTCTGGCTGGCTTCGGTGACGATGAGCTCGTCGCCTCCGGCGGTGGCGCGATCCTTAACGGCGGGGCGGGCAAGGATTCCTTCCGCACCGGCACAGGTGACGTCAAGGTCAACGCCAAGGATGGCAAGGGCGGCGACGTGATCTCGTGCGGCTCGTCCAAGACGCAGGTGATGCTCGACAAGGGCGACACGTTCACGGGTCCCTGCACCATCATCAAGAAGTAGTCACGCTCGCCGGATCCCGGCGCGCACACCACTCCACTGGGGCGGTCCCGTCAGGGGCCGCCCCAGTGGCTTAAGCACGATGGGCCGGCGCAGTAGTAGCAGCGGATCGGCGTACACACGCCCGTTCTTGAGTCCCCAATGGATCCCGCGAGCGTGGTCATGAAACACGACCACCCCGATGGCGTCGCCCGGTGCGACGGCGTCACCGATGTCGACCTCGGCGAGTACCCCCTCGTACGTCGTGCGCCAGCCGGTACGCCCCAGGATGCGATGCGGGTGCTCGATACTGACCACTGCCTTGCCCGCGACTCGGCCTGCGACCCGCACCACTCCGCGGGCAGGTGCGCGCACGGTCGACCCCGGCTCGGCACCCAGGTCGACCCCGCGATGCCCGGGGGAGTAGGGCCCCTGCGGGGCAAGGAAGGGACGCTCGACGACGAGGGGGACCACGGGAGGCTGCCAGGCGGGCAGCGCCCCCGAGGCTGCCCACGAGAGCGGGGCGATGAGCGCGGAGACGAGGGGGAGAGCGAGCGCGGGAAGGGTCATCGGACCACGTTGCGCCCGGAGGATGGGCCAGAGAAGGGCACCGGCTGGGCCTGGGGACAAAGCACGGGCTGAGACCCCGTAGACTCCTCCACTGGTCCGGGTCCGCCCGGATACATCACGCACCCACCCCTCCGGGGGAGGGCCGT
The DNA here is from genome assembly GCA_964563825.1 of uncultured Actinomyces sp. Lineage (GTDB taxonomy): Bacteria > Actinomycetota > Actinomycetes > S36-B12 > S36-B12 > Mxb001. Next base: position 10,368 of record CAZLZC010000068.1, on the reverse strand, counting down.
CGGTCCCGGCTCGCCGGGATGGCTCGCACGGGTGCTAGGAGCCGCCGCCAACCGGCGACGGCAAGGAACCGACAGCGGTCGGCGTAGCCGTCCGCGCCCAAGGAGTGCCCCATGGCCGTCGTCACGATGCGCCAGCTGCTCGAGAGTGGTGTCCACTTCGGACACCAGACCCGGCGCTGGAACCCCAAGATGAAGCGCTTCATCTTCACGGAGCGCAATGGCATCTACATCATCGACCTGCAGCAGTCGCTGTCCTACATCGACAACGCCTACGAGTTCGTCAAGGAGACCGTGGCCCGCGGGGGCACGATCCTCTTTGTCGGCACCAAGAAGCAGGCACAGGAGCCCATCGCCCAGCAGGCGACGCGCGTCGGCATGCCCTATGTCAATCATCGCTGGCTCGGCGGCATGCTCACCAACTTCAACACCGTGCACAAGAGGATCCAGCGCCTGAAGGAGCTCGAGGGTCTCGAGACTGATCCCTCGGCCGCGGGCCTGACGAAGAAGGAGCTCCTCGTCCTCGATCGCGAACGAGTGAAGCTCGACCGGACACTCGGCGGCATCCGCGACATGGCGAAACTGCCCAGCGCGGTGTGGGTCATCGACTCCAACAAGGAGCACATCGCCGTCGGCGAGGCCCGCAAGCTCGGCATCCCGGTCATCTCGATTCTCGACACCAACTGCGACCCCGACGACATCGACTTCCCGATCCCGGGCAACGACGACGCCATCCGCAGCGTCACGCTCCTCACTCGCGTCATCGCAGACGCTGTGGCCGAGGGCCTCATCGCTCGCGCGGGTCGCGCGACGGCGGCCGCTGAGGGCGACGTCGTAGAGGTCATCGTCGAGGAGCCCCTGGCCGAGTGGGAGCAGGAGCTCCTCGCGGGTGGCGGCACGGCCGAGGTCGTCGTCGAGTCCACCGAGGGCCCCAGCGCCTGACACCACCACGCACGGCCGCGCGCGAGCGCGGTTATGCGGCACGAGCACGCCCCTGCACATCACGAACGAGTCAAAGGGATAGGTCATGGCCACGATCACGGCAGCCGATGTCAAGAAGCTTCGCGACCTCACGGGCGCGGGCATGATGGAGTGCAAGAAGGCCCTGGAGGAATCCGACGGGGACATCGACAAGGCCATTGAGGGCCTGCGGATCTCGGGTGCCGCGAAGGCCGCCAAGCGCGGTGCTGAGCGCACAGCCGCCAACGGGCTCGTGGTGTCTCAGAACAACGTCATGGTCGAGTTGCTTTGCGAGACCGACTTCGTCGCCAAGAGCGAGGACTTCCAGGCGCTCGCAGGCACGATCGTGAGCACGGCAGCTGAGCTGCAGGTGGGCGATCAGGCCGCACTGGCGCAGCAGACGATGACCGACGGGCGCACGGTCGACCAGGCCATCTCCGATCTGGCCGGAATCATCGGCGAGAAGCTCGAGCTCGGTCGCGTGGCCATGCTCAAGGCACCGGTCGCGGTCTACCTCCACAAGCGCGCATCCGACCTGCCTGCGCAGGTGGGCGTGATGGTGGCCTACACGGGCAACGAGGACGATGCGCGCAATGCGGCGATGCAGGTCGCGGCCATGCGCCCGAGCTACGTCACCCGTGACGAGGTGCCCGCCGATGTCGTCGACAACGAGCGACGGATCGCGGAGGCCACGGCCAAGGAGGAGGGCAAGCCCGAGGCTGCCCTGCCCAAGATCGTCGAGGGGCGCGTGCAGGGCTTCTTCAAGGAGTCCGTCCTGCTCGAGCAGCCCTCGGTCATCGACAACAAGAAGACCGTCGGCCAGGTGCTCGCGGATGCGGGCACCGAGGTCACGGCCTTCGC
>CAZLZC010000068.1:0-8450 GCA_964563825.1 uncultured Actinomyces sp. | reverse complement strand
GCCCGACAGATCGCCGGCATCGTGCGCGCGGGCACCGAGGTGGCCGTCGTCATCGGTGGTGGCAACTACTTCCGCGGTGCCCAGCTTTCCCAGCGGGGCATGGACCGGGCACGTGCCGACTACATGGGCATGCTCGGCACCGTGATGAACTGCCTGGCCCTGCAGGATTTCCTCGAGAAGCAGGATGTCGAGACCCGCGTGCAGACGGCCATCACTATGGGCCAGGTCGCCGAGGCCTACATCCCTCGCCGCGCGATTCGTCACCTTGAGAAGGGTCGCGTGGTGATCTTCGGCGCGGGCCTCGGTGCACCGTTCTTCTCCACCGACAGCACCGCCGCGCAGCGTGCCCTCGAGATTGGGGCTCGTATCGTGCTCATGGCCAAGGCGGTCGACGGCATCTACGACGCCGACCCCCGCACGAATCCCGATGCGCGCCGCTTCGAGCGCCTGTCCTACGACGAGGTCCTGGCCCGCGACCTCAAGGTCGCCGACGCGACAGCCATCAGCCTGTGCCGCGACAACGACATGCCCCTGCTCGTCTTCGATCTCCTCGTCGAGGGCAACATCGCTCGCGCCGTGCGAGGTGAGAGGATCGGGACGCTGGTGACGCGCACCGATGTGGACTCCGGGAAGGACAGAACGTGAGCGAGCAGGTCGACGAAATCCTCCTCGAAGCCGAGGAGAAGATGGACAAGGCCGTCGAGGTTGCGCGCGAGGACTTCGGCACCATCCGCACCGGCCGCGCCAACCCGGGGATGTTCTCGAAGGTGATGGTCGACTACTACGGCACGCTGACGCCGGTCAACCAGTTGGCCTCCTTCGCGTCCCCCGAGGCGCGCATGATGATCGTCACGCCCTATGACAAAGGATCGCTCGCCGCGATCGAGAAGGCGATCCGAGATTCTGACCTGGGCGTCAATCCCACCAACGACGGCAACATCATCCGTGTGGTCCTGCCCTCGCTGACCGAGGAGCGGCGCAAGGAGTACATCAAGGTCGCCCGGCAGAAGGCGGAGGATGCGCGCATCTCCGTGCGCAACATCCGCCGCCATGCCAAGGAGGCCATGGAGAAGATGGTCAAGGACCACGAGGTCGGCGAGGACGACGCCAAGCGGGGCGAGAAGCACCTCGAGGACGTGACGCAGAAGACCGTCGCCCACATCGACGAGATCCTCAAGCACAAGGAAGCCGAGCTCCTCGAGGTCTAGTCGATGACCGACACCTCAGGCGCGCAGGACCCGGCGCCCACCCCCAGTCGCGCCGGGCGCAACCTGCCCGCGGCCATCGCATCCGGCGTCGTGCTCGCCCTGCTCGTCGTCGTGAGCCTTGTGTGGGTGCCCTGGCTCTTCGGCATCCTCGCGGCCGCCGCACTCTGCCTGGCCATCTACGAGCTCACCACGGCATTTGCCGGAGCCGGTATCCGAGTCGCGCGCACGCCCGTCTACGCCACGACGCTAGTCGGGATGGCGGCGGCATATGTCTGGGGCACGGAAGCTCTGCTCGTCACTGTCGGCGCGGGTGTGGTCGCCGTACTCATCTGGCGCATCCGTCGGGGCACCGAGGGCTACCTCAGGGACGTGAGCGCGAGTGTCTTCCTGCTTGGCTACATCTCGCTCATGGGGGGCTTCGCGATACTCATGCTCGCGGCGCCTGATGGGCCGTGGCGCATCGTGGTCTTCATCCTGCTCACCATCGGCAATGACATCGGCGGCTATGCCACGGGCGTGCTCTTCGGCCGCCATCCCATCGCTCCCCAGGTGAGTCCCAAGAAGTCGTGGGAAGGGTTCGCGGGCTCGCTCGTCGTGCAGTGCCTCATTGGCGTCGCGGCGTTCATTTGGGTCTTCGATGCGCCCTGGTGGCAGGGCCTCATCATGGGTGCCGTCCTCACCGTTACCGCAACTGCCGGGGATTTCGTCGAGAGTGCGATCAAGCGCGACATCGGAGTCAAGGACATGGGGTCGTTCCTGCCGGGCCACGGCGGCATCATGGACCGCCTGGACTCGCTCGTCGTCAACGCCTTCGCCGCCTGGGCTCTCTTCGCGCTCTTCCTCGGCCAGGGCTGATGTCACACTGGACCCATGCCCGCACCCGGTGAGTTGACCCTCGAGGCGCCCCGCAGGGGCAAGCCCCCGGCGCACCTCGCAGACCTCGACATGGCCGGACGGCGCGAGGCGCTCCTCGCGCTAGGCCTGCCTGCCTTCCGCGCAGACCAGGCATCGCGCCACTACTTCGGCCGCCTCGAGACGGACCCGCAGGGCTGGACCGACCTGAGCCCGGCGGATCGCGACATTCTGACGCAGGCGCTTCTCCCGGATCTCCTCACTCCGGTGCGCGAGATGTCGTGCGACGACGGGGCCACGGTCAAGATGCTCTGGAAGTTGCACGATGGCTCGCGCGTGGAGTCCGTGCTCATGGGCTACCGCGACCGGGTAACCATATGCGTGTCCAGTCAGGCAGGCTGCGGCATGAACTGCCCCTTCTGCGCGACGGGGCAGGCAGGCCTCACACGCAACCTGTCGACCGCGGAGATCGTAGAGCAGGTGATCGCGGGCTCGCGCCTTGTGCGCGATGGTGACTTCCCCGGCAGCCGCGACCGCGTGAGCAATGTTGTGTTCATGGGCATGGGAGAGCCCCTCGCCAACTACAGGGCGCTCATGGGCGCTATCCATCGCATGGTCGATCCCGTGCCCGAAGGCCTGGGCATGTCGGCCCGTGGGATCACCGTGTCCACCGTGGGCCTGGTCCCGCGGATGCGAGAGCTCGCCACCGAAGGCCTGCCGCTGCGACTCGCCGTATCGCTGCATGCACCGGATGACGAGCTTCGCGACACGCTCGTGCCTATCAACACGCGCTACCCCGTGTCCGAGGTTCTGGATGCGGCATGGCACTACGCCGACGTCACCCGGCGACGGGTGAGCATCGAATACGCCCTCATCCGGGACGTCAACGATCAGCGTTGGAGGGCCGAGCTGCTGGCCAAGCGCCTGCGCGGGCACCTCGTGCACGTCAATCTCATCCCGCTCAATCCCACTCCCGGATCCGCGTGGACGGCGTCGGATCCGGACGACGAGCGGGCCTTCGTCCGAGCGCTCGAGGAGGCGGGGGTCCCGGTGACCGTGCGCGATACCCGTGGTCGCGAGATCGATGGAGCATGCGGACAGTTGGCGGCCGCGACTCCCTGACGGGAGGTGGGTCTCTCGCCCGGCCCACGGGGTCCTGAAGGACGACCCCGTGCGCTAGCGTCCGCATCATGGCGCACGTAGGTGACCTGTCGGCCAATGCCGGTGAGGCCGCTCATGCCCTCAGCCTGAGCGATCCCGAAGCCTTCTGGCGCGACGCCGCCGCCCTCATCGACTGGGTGACCCCGCCCCAGCAGATCCTCGACGATTCGGCGGCGCCGCTGTATCGCTGGTACGTCGGCGGGCAGCTCAACACCTGCGCCAATGCGCTGGACCGACACGTTGCGGCGGGCCGAGGGGATCGGGTCGCGCTCATCCACGACAGCGCCTACACCGGTGACGTCACCCGATTCACCTACGCCGAACTCCTCGACCGGGTCTCGCGATTCGCTGGAGCCCTGCGCCGCCAGGGGGTGGAGCGGGGCGACCGCGTCATCATCTACCTGCCGATGGTTCCGGAGGCGCTCGTCGCGATGCTGGCGTGCGCACGCCTGGGTGCTGTGCACTCGGTGGTCTTCGGAGGATTCGCACCGCCTGAGCTCGCCGCACGCATCGATGACGCCCTGCCCAAGGCGATCATCACGGCGTCGTGCGGGATCGAGGGTGGCCGCGTCGTGCCCTACAAGCCGCTGGTCGACGAGGCGCGTGATCTCGCGACGCACAAGGCGGGCGCCTGCATCGTCCTGCAGCGACCTCAGCTCGAGGCAGGCATGGGGGAGTCAGACATCGAATGGGGTGACGCCCTCGCTGGTGCTGAGCCCGTCGATCCCGTCGTGGTTGAGGCGACCGATCCCCTCTACATCCTCTACACCTCGGGCACCACGGGGAAGCCGAAGGGCATCGTGCGCGACAACGGGGGTCACGCCGTGGCGATGGCGTGGAGCCTGCCGAATGTCTACGGCATCGGCCCAGATGACGTCTGGTGGGCTGCTTCCGATGTCGGCTGGGTGGTGGGCCACTCCTACATCGCCTACGCGCCGCTCATCACCGGATGTACGACCCTGATGTATGAGGGCAAGCCCGTCGGCACCCCTGATGCCGGAGCCTTCTGGCGTGTCATCGAGGAGCACGGGGTCAACTCACTCTTTACGGCTCCCACAGCAATTCGTGCGATCAAGAAGGAGGATCCGCGCGGAGAGCACATGGCAAGCCGTGATCTCAGCAGTCTGCGGTGCCTCTTCCTTGCCGGGGAGCGCCTCGATCCCGATACCTACGCGTGGTCGACCGAGCACCTGCAGATCCCCGTCGTGGACAACTGGTGGCAAACCGAGACGGGCTGGCCCATCGCATCGAGCATGCGTGGATTGGATCCGTTACCCCTCAAGGTGGGATCACCCTCGCGGCCGGTGCCCGGCTACGACGTGCGCGTCCTCGATGAGCACGGGCACGAGGTCGAGGCGCTCGCGGAAGGCAACATCGTGATCCGGCTGCCCCTTCCGCCCGGTGCGCTCCCCACTCTGTGGGGTGACGACGAGCGCTACATCTCGTCCTATCTGTCCGCCTTTCCCGGCTTCTACACCACCGGTGATGGCGGCCACGTCGATGAAGACGGTTATCTCTACGTCATGGGCCGCACCGACGACGTCATCAACGTCGCCGGCCACCGTCTCACCACCGGCTCCCTTGAAGCCGCCGTCGCTGGCCACCCCGCGGTCGCCGAGTGCGCTGTCATCGGAGTGCACGACGAGATCAAGGGCCAGGTGCCCCGCGCGTTCGTCGTACTCAAGGCGGGAGTCGAGCCTGACCCGGAGGAGTTGCAGCACGAGGTCATTGCGCTCGTGCGCGACACCGTGGGCCCTGTGGCGGCACTACGCGACGTACGCATCGTCCCGGGGCTGCCCAAGACGCGGTCGGGCAAGATCCTGCGCAGGTCGATGCGGGCGATTGCCGATGGTCGCGACGAGCCGGTGCCCTCGACCATCGAGGACCCGCGCGTCCTGGAGACGCTCGCGCCGCTGCTGCGGGGTGACGCGTGAAGGGGCCGCTGGACGGCATCGTCGTGGCGGACTTCAGTCGCGTGCTCGCCGGCCCCTACGCCACCATGCTGCTCGCCGACCTCGGCGCCGATGTCATCAAGGTCGAGCGGCCCGGAAACGGTGACGACACCCGCGCCTGGGGGCCGCCCTACACCGAGCAGGGCCAGTCCACCTACTTCGCGGGCGTCAACCGCAACAAGTCCACCCGAGCGATCGACCTGGGATCGCCCGAGGGCCGCGATGAGGCGCGCGATCTCGCCCTGGCTGCCGACGTCCTCGTGGAAAACTTCAAGCCGGGTGCACTGGATCGCATGGGCCTGGGATACGCCGAGCTTGCCCGCCAGCATCCCGGTCTCGTCTACTGCTCCATCACGGGATTCGGATCCGGTGCCGGTCGCGACCTTCCCGGCTACGACCTCCTCGTGCAGGCGATGGGCGGGCTGATGAGCATCACCGGTCCCGGGCCGGGTGAGCCCACCAAGGCAGGCGTGGCCCTCGTGGATGTCATCACGGGTCTGCACGCGACCGTGGGCATCCTGGCGGCTCTGCGTCACCGTGATGCGACGGGCGAGGGCCAACACGTCGAAGTCAACCTGCTGTCGTCACTGCTCTCGGCGCTGGTCAACCAGTCATCGGGTTATGTCGCTGCCGGCGTGGTCCCGGGCATCCTCGGCAATGCCCATCCCTCGATCGCCCCCTACGACGTGTTCGCCACCGGGGACCGTCCCCTGGTCATCGCCGTCGGCAACGATGGGCAGTTCGCTGCGCTGGTGGCCACACTCGGCGCACCCGAGCTCGCAGCACATCCGGACTACGCCACGAATCCGGCCCGCGTGGCGCATCGGGAAGACCTCAAGGCGCGTCTTGAGGAGCTACTGGCGTCCCGCGGCGCCGACGACTGGCAGCGACAGCTCACGCAGGCGGGAGTGCCGTGCGGTCCGATCAACGATCTCGCCCAGGCATTTGAGCTCGCATCCGCACTCGGCCTGGAGCCCGTGGTGGAGGTCGATGGCACCCCCACGGTGGCCCACCCCATCACCTTGAGCCAGACCCCCGCGACGTATCGAAGCGGTCCGCCCGATCTGCCGTCCGACTAGCGGAAGGCGGGGATACCCGTCAGCGCCTGGCCGATGATGAGCGTGTGCATCTCGTTGGTGCCCTCGTAGGTGAAAACCGACTCGAGGTTGTTCATGTGGCGGATGACCGGATACTCCAACGTGATGCCGTTGCCGCCCAGGATCGATCGGCACTCGCGCGCGATGGCGAGCGCCTCGCGGGCGTTGTTGAGCTTGCCAAGGCTCACCTGCTCGGGCGTGATCGCGTGCTCATCCTTGAGTCGACCGAGGTGAATCGCTAGCAGCATGCCCTTGCCGAGCTCGAGCGTCATGTCGGCGAACTTCTGCTGCGTCATCTGGTAGCCGGCGATCGGCTTGTCGAACTGCTCGCGGTCGATCGCGTAACTCAGGGCCGTCTCCAGGCAGTCGCGGGCTGCCCCGAGAGTGCCGTAGGCGATGCCGAAGCGTGCCTCGTTGAGGCAGGCCAGCGGCCCCTTGAGCCCGCGCACGCCAGGCAGCATCGCGGAGGAGGGGAGTCGGACGTTGTCGAAGACGAGCTCGGCCGTGACCGAGGCACGCAGCGACATCTTCTTGTGAATTTCGCGGGCGGAGAAGCCGGGGGTATCCGTGGGGACGACGAAGCCTCGGATGCCGTCGTCGGTCTGCGCCCACACGATCGCGACGTCGGCGACGGTGCCGTTGGTAATCCACATCTTGGAGCCGTTGAGCACCCAGTCGTCTGAGTCGCGCTTGGCGGCGGTGCGCATCCCGGAGGGATTGGAGCCGAAGTCGGCTTCGGTAAGCCCGAAGCATCCGATGGCCTCGCCCTTGGCCATTCGCGGCAGCCACTCCTCCTTCTGCTCCTCCGAGCCGAAGGCGTGGATGGCGTACATCGCCAGCGATCCCTGCACGCTCACGAGCGACCGGATGCCGGAGTCGCCAGCCTCGAGCTCCATGGCGGCCAGTCCGTAGGAGACGGCGTTGGTGCCCGCGCAGCCGTAGCCCTCCAGGTGCATGCCGAGCACGCCGAGCTCTCCGAACTCGCGTGCGAGTTCGCGCGCGGGGATGGTCCCCGCCTCGAACCAGTCGGCAACCTCCGGCTTGATCCTGCGCTCGACGAAGTCACGGACGACGTCGCGGATCGCTCGCTCCTCTTCGGTGAGCAAGCCGTCGATGGCAAAGAGTTCAAGGGGCTGGCGAGGGGCGCTGCTCACGGATCCTCCAAAGGGTCGTGCCGGACTTCCCGGTGGGACCAGTATCCCGCAGGGCCGGGAGTCCGCCCCTTCGGCCTCGCAGGCGGAATCCCTGGACCCAGGTCCCTGCCATGGGGGCGATAGGCCAGGATGTGGCCATGGCCCTCCTGCCCCGCCTGCGCGTCCCCCGCGACCTCGACCCCTCCTCCCGTGCGGGCCTCATGCTCGCCGCCGTGAGCGTCGGCCTGTCCTACCAGCCCAATCTGCTCACCAGGAAGAGCGTGGACCAGGGCATCATCACGGGCGTCTCGGGGCTGGCCGCCTACACGTGGGGTACGACGGCGCACAGCGCGATGAGCGCCCTGGGTTCCCGCGTCGGTGGTCGCCGCGGCCAGGTGGCGGGAGATGCGCTCGTGGTCCTTGGCTCCGTCGCGGCCAATCGCCTGCTTGCCTGGCGCGAGCATGAGCCTGCATGGCGGTCGTGGGCACGGCTCGGCGCCGGGGCCATGGCGGCGGCTGCTGCGACGGGTATGGCCTCGCGCGTCATTGAGGAGATCCCGAGCACGCCGATGCGCATCGCTGCGACGACGGGAAGTGTTGCCGCGATGGGAGGCGGCGTCTATGGCATGACGCGGCTCTTCGGTCAGCAGATCGGAGCTGCCGAGCTCGAATCCTTCCGCACCTCCCGCGACGAGGGCCTCGGTGGAGTGGTTCGCGCGATCAAGGAGATCGCGACTGGCGAGCCGGAGGACCTCAACCAGGACCAGGACCTCACCGTCAATCCGCTGGTTGCATCCGGCATCGGCATCGCGGTCACCGGTGCCCTGCTGAGCCTGGCGGCCGTGGAGTCCCGGGTGACGCACCTGTGGGGTCGGGGTGTCGCTTCGCTCTTCGGGGGCACCCCGCAGGATCATGCGACCGTGGCGCGTGGCCTCACGGCCGTGGCCACCGTGGTTGCAGGCGGGCTGGCCCTGAAGTTCGTCGACCGCGAGCTTGGCAATGCGGGCGAAGGCACGGAGCCCGCCCACGCGACACCCCGGACATCCC
>CAZLZC010000067.1:0-11598 GCA_964563825.1 uncultured Actinomyces sp. | reverse complement strand
TATCGAGCACCGTGACCGACTTGTGGTGCGACTCCTCCGAGAAGGAGAAGGCGAGAGGGGAACCGCTGTAGGCGACCGCGATGTCTGCCGATCCCGCGCGCACGTCCTGTGCGCCGTGCAAGTGACCCAGTGCGACGTAGTCGACCCCGGCGAAGACCGATGCGGGGGCGTCGCCGATCCCCCCGACGCGCAGATCGCGCTCCGACTCGCTGACGATCGCGCGGGCGTCACCGCCGGTGATGAAGGCGTGGGCTGCGACGAGCGAGCGCACGCCATCGCGCCCTGCGAGATCAGCGCGGACGCGATCCATCGCGGCGTCAAGGACCGCGGCGTGCGAGCGTTCGACGTCGAGTGCGGCGCGATGGAGATCGGGCTCGAGGTAGGGGATGCCGTACGCCGCTAGGACGACGCCGTCGTCACCCTCGACGACGAGTGGGCTCGCGATGGTTTCGAGTGAGGTGCGCAGGTGCAGGCCCGACCGCGCGAGCATGGTCCCCGCGAAGCCGAGCCGCGTGGGGGAGTCGTGATTGCCGGACGTCACGAGCATCGGGCAGGTCTGCGTGATGCCCATGACCGCCTGCTCCCAGAGAGCGACGGCGGCCAGCGAAGGGACGGCGCGGTCATAGACATCTCCGGCGACCACGACGAGCTCGATCTGCTCGACCTCCACGAAATCGGTGAGCCAGACCACGAAGGCGCGCTGGTGCTCGAGGATGTCGACACCGTGGAAGGAACGGCCCAGATGCCAGTCGGAGGTATGGAGCACGCGCACGCAGGCAGGCTAGCCGCCCGCACCGACGGCAGGACTACCCTCGGGACGTGCCGGTGTACCGAGACCTCACCACTGTCCTCGATGGCTCCTGGCATGTGGAGCCGGGCTGGGCCCAGGGTCGGGGGGCCTGGGGCGGTCTCGGCGTGGGCATGGCGGTGCGCACGGCTGAGCGCGCCGATCACCTCCTGGATCAGGACGGTGCTGCGCGTGTCGTCCGCGAGGTGAGCGTCGACATGCTGGGGCCGGTGCCTGTGGGTGCGTCCCTCGTCCGTGAAACGCCCCTGCGCGTGGGCTCGGGCACGTCAGCCTGGCGTGTCGTCGTGGGAAGCGAGCCCGAGGTGCTCGTCTCCGCGAGTGTCGTGCTGGGCAGGACACGCGGTGGTGACCAGCCCGTCATCGTGGATGAGCGTCTGAGCCCGCCGCCGTCCCCGCCGTGGTCGGAGGTCGCGGTCGTGCCGCTCGCCCCGCCGCTGGCCCCGGAATTCACCGAGCGCCTGGAGTTTCGCCCGCTCTCGGGCCTGCCGTATCAGGGGCGGGTCGAGGACGTCGTGTGCTGGGTGCGCCTGCCGGAGGAGGAGTCCATCGATGCCGCGCTCGCCCTCGGCCTCGTGGATGCGCTCTGGCCCGCCACGCTCGTGACCTTCACCGAACCCAGGCCGATCGCCACGCTCACCTTCGCGGCGAGCCTCCTTGTCGATCCCGCGACCATCGATCCCGCAGCGCCGCTCCTGCACCGCGGGCGGCTGGTCTCAAGACGCGAGGGCTATGCCACGGAGACACGTGAGCTGTGGACTCCCGACGGCCGCCTCGCGGTGTTCAACACCCAGGTCATGGTGGTGATCAAGTGAGCGGACCCCTGACCGGTCTGCGTTTCGTCGAGATGGCTGGCATCGGGCCGGCACCCTTCGCCGCGATGGTGCTCGCCGATCTTGGCGCCGAGGGCATCCGGATCGAGTCCCCCCGGCCCGGTCTCATGCTGGGGGATCCACTGCGCGACATCACGCGCCGTGGCCGCACCGGTGTCGTCGTCGACATCCGACAGGACGCGGGTCGGGAGCTCGTCCTCGACCTCGTCGCCGAATCACACGTGCTCATCGAGGGCTTCCGCCCGGGTGTGATGGAGCGACTGGGCCTGTCTCCGGAGGCAGCCCTGGCCCGACGCCCGTCTCTCGTCTATGGGCGCATGACCGGGTGGGGTCAGGAGGGCCCCTGGGCGCGCAGCGCCGGCCACGACCTCGACTACATCGCCGTGGCGGGCGTGCTCGCGCACATTGCTCGCCGTGATCAGCCCCCGACGCCACCACTCAATCTCGTGGGCGACTACGGCGGCGGCGCGATGCTGCTGCTCGTGGGCGTGCTTTCTGCGCTCTGGCACGCGGAGCGCACAGGCGAGGGTCAGGTGGTCGACGCGGCCATGGTCGATGGCGCGGCGTTGCTCATGTCCCTCTTCCACTCGATGTCGGCCATCGGGATGTGGCGCGAGGAGGCGGGGGTCAACCTCCTCGACTCCGGTACGCCGTTCTACGACGCGTATCGCACGGCTGACGGCAAGTGGCTGGCGATCGCCTGCCTCGAGCCGCAGTTCTACGCGGAGTGGCTTCGCTTGGCCGGGCTGGAGACGGACGATCTGCCGGCGCAATTCGATCTCGCGGGCTGGCCGGTTTTGCGCGAGCGATTTGCCGAGGTGGTGGCCACGCGCACCCGTGACGAGTGGGCTGCACTCGCTGAGGGCACCGATGCCTGCGTCGCGCCGGTGCTCACCATGTCCGAGGCACCGCATCATCCGCACCTGGCGGCACGGCGGACCTTCGTGGAGGTCGACGGCATGATGCAGGCGGCGCCGGCACCGCGCTTCTCGGCCACACCCGCGGGCGATCCCGGCCCGGTGGTCGCCTCCGACCGAAGTGCCCTGCTCGAATGGGGGGTGGACGCCTCGCGCATCGCCACACTCGCGAATGCCGGTGTGCTTCCCGACTGAGCGGGTCACACGCGTGATCGGCGTCGGCTATCGCGCGTCGAGGCGGGCGAGCAGCTGCGCGACCTGCCCATCGATATCGCGTGCGCAGCGAATGAAGTCCTCCACGTCTCCGCCAGCAGGGTCGTCGACCTCGGTCCATGTGCGCGGGTCCTCTGCGGCCAGGTCGGCGCCCGGCCAGTCGGGCAGCAGCAGTCGGGGCAGGGTCGCCGTGCGGTCGGCCGACTCGGGGGCGAGGCGGCGTACGTGCGTCACATGGTCGGACTCAAAGCCCACGACGAGATCGACATCGATGAGGTGGTCCCGTGTGAGCGTCGTACTCCGATGACCGGGGGCGCTCACCCCGACGGACTCCAGCGCCGCCAGGGTTCGACGGCTCGACGGCAGGCCGGGGATTGCCCATGTCCCGGCCGAGTCGATCTGCCAGTCGGGGCGGTCGCGGCGCACCAGTGCGGCGGCAATCACCGAACGTGTGGCATTGCCCGTGCACACGAAGAGAAGTCGGGGTCCCGGCACACCCACGTCCTATCACGTGAACCCGCCATCGCTAGCCTCGCCGTCGAGGAAGAGGAGGACCCATGTCGGGGATCTGCGAAGGCCGAGTCGTCATCATCACCGGCGCTGGGCGCGGCATCGGCCGGGAGCATGCCCTGGCCTTCGCGCGCGAGGGCGCACGCGTCGTGGTCAATGACCTCGGCGGCTCGGTGGACGGAGCGGGAGCCGACGCCAGCCCGGCGCAGCAGGTCGTCGACGAGATCCGTGCACTTGGCGGCGAGGCGATCGCCACCACCGACAGCGTCACCGACTACGCCGGTGCGGGTCGCATCGTCCAGACCGCGATCGACACGTTCGGCGGCCTCGATGTGGTCGTCAACAACGCGGGCATCCTGCGCGACCGGATGTTCGTCAACATGACCGAGGAGGAGTTCGACTCGGTCATCGCGGTCCATCTGCGCGGCACCTTCGCTGTGAGCCGCCACGCCGTCGACTACTGGCGCGCGCGCGCCAAGGCCGGTGAGGTCAACGACGCACGCATCATCTCGACGTCATCACCGTCGGGGATCTTCGGCAACATCGGCCAGGCCAACTACGGTGCCGCCAAAGCAGGCATCGCGGCCATGACGATCATCTTCGCCGACGAACTCGCACGGCTGGGCGTGACCGCCAACGCCATCGCGCCTGTCGCCCTCACCCGCATGACCGAAGGCCTGCCGCTTTTCGCCGATATGAGCGGGCTCGAGCCCGACGCCGAGGGCTACCACCCGATGGACCCGGCCAATATCTCCCCGCTCGTCGTGTGGCTCGGCTCGCCGCTGTCCGCGGGAGTCACCGGGCGCATCTTCACGGTGACGGGCAATGAGATCGGTGTGGCCGAGCCCTGGGTCAAGGGGCCGACGGCGGCGAAGGAGCGCGGCCGCTGGTCGCCCGCGGAGCTCACCGAGGTCGTCCCGGGTCTCGTCGCCGACGCGCGCGGCAACTCCGACATGTTCGGCAACCCGCGCACCTGAGGCGGCGGTCACGCGCTAGTTGAGCTCGATGCGCTCCGCGCGCGTGAGCACGCGCTCGACGTACTGCTCCGTCTCGGGGAACGGCGGCACGCCCTCGTAGCGCACGACTTGATTGAAGCCGGCGTTGTACGCCGCAAGGATGTTGCGTAGCCGATTGCCGGGGACATCGGCGACCAGCTCGGCGTTGACGCAATTGAGCTCAGCGGCGGAATGGATCGCGTCGACGGGGTCATAGATATCGCGGTCGCCATCGTTGTCACCATCGACGGCGTACTGCTCCCACACCTCGGGCATGAACTGTGCAAGGCCGGTCGCACCCGCCGGGCTGACCGCACGGGGATCCCAACTGCTCTCCGACGCGAGTTGCGCTGCGAGGACCTTCGCGGGCACGACCGGGCAGCGCTCGGCCGCCTCGATGATGACCGGTCGCAACTGCTCCGGAACGACGATGGCCTGCTGGTTGCGCAGATAGTCGAGGCCTCCGAAGGCCACGAATGCACCCGCGGCGGCCACCGCGAGGAGCACGAGCGCGGCACCCGCGATCGCCAGGCCTTTGAGCATCCCTCCACGGTAACCCGGACCCGTGGTCCATGACCGGACCAGGAGGAGGAGGTGATGCCCATGGACACCCTGCCGGCAGGAGTCCGCGCATCGGCGGGTCGCAGGGGCTTACCGTGAATCCATGACCGTCGAGCAGCCCGCGTCCGTTCCCCCTTCTGCCAAGGGAGGCGATCTCGCGCAGCCCGAGCTGGAAGCCCTCTTCGCGCAGCGCCTGGCCGAGGCCTTCGCGGCGCTCGGCTGCTTCAACCTCGCCGTCTTTGGCAAGACCGGGGTCGGCAAGTCGACCCTGGTCAACGCCGTCTTCGGTAGCCAGGTTGCGGAGACCGGGCTCGGCAAGCCCGTCACGCGGGGACTCGTCTACTACCGCCACCCGGGGGGACTGCTCGGCTTGTACGACTCGGAGGGTTTCGAGACGGGTACGTCGGGCGACGAGATCCTTGCGGCATTGCGCTCGCGCGTGTCCGACTCACGCGCGCTGCCGGTCGATCAGCAGATCCACGCAGCCTGGTACCTCGTGCGCTGGTCGGATCGCAGGTTCGAGGAGCGACAGGGCGACTTCGTGCGCGCGCTCGCCGACCTCGGCCTGCCGGTGATCCTGGTGATCACCCAGGTCCCCAGCCGAGACGGCGTGCCGCATCCGGAGGCGGTCGAGCTCGCGCAGTACGTCGAATCCCTGGGCTTGCCGCTGAGGCCCGCGGGTCGCGCCCTGCTCACCAACGCGCTCGAGGATCCGTTCACCTCCTCGCCGGTGTTCGGCCTGCAGGACCTCCTCGATGCGACGTACCTTGTCGTGCCCGAGGTGGCCACCGCAGCACTCACCGCGGTGCAGATCCTCGACTGGGAGCGTAAAAGACAGGCCGCGAAGACGATCATCAATCAATCTGTTGCGCTCGCTGCCGGGGTCGGTGCGGCTCCCATCCCCTTCGCTGACGCGGCCATCCTGGTTCCGACGCAGGTAACGATGATCGCGCGGATCACGGCCGCCTACGGCCTGCCCGCCGATCGCTCACGTGCCTTGGCTGCCGCCGGTGCTGTGGTCCTCACGGGCGGCGCGACGATGGCGGGGCGCTACCTCGCCACGAATCTGTTGAAGTTCATCCCCGGGGGCCAGGTGGCCACGTCGGCGATCTCGGCGACGGTCGCGGGCACGCTCACGCGCGCGGTGGGGGGTGCCTGGGCCCGCGTGTGCGAATACACCCTCGCCCTGCCACCCGCGGAGCGTGACCGATTCCTCGCGGGGAGCGGCCCCAAGGAACTCTTCCTCGCCTACTTCTCCGGCAAGCAGCGCTGATCGGGCACGGGGCGCTGATCCCCCGGGTAGGGGGAGCACCAGGGGAGTGGGGACCTCAGATCCGAGTGCGAGCCGTTGCCGCGAGGGAGTTCTAGGGCGACCTCCCTCGCCGAGTGCGCAGTTGCGGACATGATTCGGGCACTTTCGGCGTCCGTAGGTGCGCACTCGTCGATCAGCGCTGATCGGGAGCGGCTGCGAGGGGGCGCTGCTACGGTCGGGGGAGTCGATCCGGGAGGTCCCATGCGCCGCATGTTCCTCGTCGCTGCCGCAATCGCCGGCGCTGCCGCTGGCGTCGCGGCATGGCGGCGCTACCAGCACACCGAGCCCGTCGCCGAGCGCGCAGATGCGTGGGCCGACAGCGTGACGACATTCGCGGGACGGACCGCGACGGGTGTCTCGGATGCCGCGACGACCGCAGCGGAGCTCGCCGATCGAGCCGCGCGGACCGCATCGGACGCGGCCCATTCCACGCCGATCGTGCCGCCGGTGGTCGCCGAGGCCGTCAGCGCTGCGGCGGCAAGCGCCGGCGCCGCTGTGAGCGACGCGGCCGAGGCCACCTCGTCAGCGGCCGCGAGTGCCGCGACTGCGACTCAGGCTGCGGCCGCTGACACAGCGGAAGTGGTCAAGGGTGCAGCCGCTGCGGCGGCCGAAGAACTTAGCGACTCCGAGGGAACTCCTGCGGCAGAGCCGGCTCCGGCCAAGAAATCGGCGGCCAAGAAGTCCACTGCCAAGAAGTCGGCTGCCAAGGACGGAGCCAAGGACGGACCCAAGGAGCCGGCGAAGAAGGCCTCCAAGAAGACTGCGCCGAAGCCAGTCGATCCGCCAGAGGACCAGGCCTCCTGACGTTTTCGTGCGGCCGGGAAGGATTCCCGGCTCGCGTGCGTTGACACCTCCAGCCACACTGTCTGCAAGGAGGATCCATGTCTTCGCTCGTCACCTGGTACGGCGACCCCACGCCCGTGGAAGGCCGCCATGTCCTCGTGCACGCCTTCACCGGGTTCCTCGATGCCGGCGGCTCCACGGCGATGGCGGCACGCCTCCTCGAGGCCCGCGAGCACCGACTTCTCGCGACCTTTGATATCGATCAGGTCCTCGACTATCGCGCTCGCAGGCCGGTCCTGACCTTCGTCACCGACCACTTCGCTGCGGTCGATATGCCCCAGATCTCCCTCCATGAGGTGACCGACGCCGCGGGCACGCCGTTTCTCCTCCTCACCGGCCCGGAGCCGGACTACCGGTGGCAGCGCTTCGCTGACGAGGTCCTCGAGGTGGTCCGTCAGACGGGCACCCGCCTCACGGTCGGACTCTCCGCCATCCCGTGGCCCGCGCCGCACACGCGCCCCCTCGGCGTAACGATCCACGGCAATGTCCCGTCGCTCGTCTCCAGTCCGCATGCGCTGGCCGGCAACATCCAGGTGCCGGGCCACATCGGCGGGCTGCTCGAGCTTCGCCTCGCCGAGGCGGGGGAGCAGGCCATCGGGATCGCGACACACGTGCCGCACTACCTCGGCCAGTTCGAGTACCCGGCCGCCGCCATCACCACGATCGAGGCGCTGTCCGCCGCGACGGGGTTGGTGCTCCCGGTCGATGATCTGCGCGCGCCCGCGTCGCGCGCCGAGGGCGAGATCGCACAGCAGCTGCAGAGCAGCGAGGAGTTCGTCACCATCGTGCACGCTCTTGAGCAGCAGTACGACCAGCTCGCGGCGCTGCGTGGCACTGCCGCCCCTGTCAGCGGCGGATCTGACCTTGCTCCGGGCGGCCAGGTGCCCACGGGCGACGAGATTGCCGCCCAGGTGGAGCAATTCCTCGCCGATATGCGCGATCGCGAGTCCGGCGACACCCAGGAGGGCTGAGCTCCTCCCGGGGAGCCGGGCCCAGGGCCACATGTGAGACTGGTGTCCCTGGGCGCCCACCGCGGCGCAGGAGGGATCCGATGAGCGACCGAGCAGCTGGCGGCAACGCCACCTTCCGCTTCACCGACACCGCGGTCCTCTCGGTCAGCATCGCTGAGGCCCCCATCGTGGTCACTTCCGCGGAGATCGACGAGGCCCTGGCGGAGACCTACGCGCGCCTCGACGTCCGCCCGGGACTCCTCGAGGGACTTGCCGGCATCGTCGAGCGCCGCTGGTGGCCCGAGGACGTCACCTTCGCTGACGCCGCCGCGATGGCCGGCGCCAAGGCGCTCGCCGACGCCGGGATCGAGGCCAAGCGCGTCGGTCTCCTCATCGATACCTCCGTGTCGCGGGGACACCTGGAGCCCTCGGCTGCGGTCGACGTGCACCATCAACTCGACATGCCCTCGCACTGCCTCAACTTCGATCTGTCCAACGCCTGCCTGGGATTCGTCAATGGCATGCACCTTGCGGGCACGCTCATCGACGCAGGCCAGATCGACTACGCCATCATCGTCGACGGAGAGGGCTCGCGCGGCCTCCATGAGCGCACCATCGAGCGCCTGCAGCGCCCCGAAACCACGGTGGCCGACATCTTCGAGAACTTCGCTTCGCTGACCCTCGGCTCCGGTGGTGCCGCCATGGTGCTCGGCCGCGCGTCGGAGCACCCGGAGGGTCATCGCTTCATCGGTGGTGTCTCCCGGGCAGCGACTCAGCACCACCGGATCTGTGTGGGCGATATGACCCAGATGCGCACCGACTCCCGAGCCCTGCTCGAAGCCGGTCTCGAGCTCTCGGCAGCCACCTGGCAGGAGGGGTGCGAGACCTTCGACTGGTCCGACCTCGATTGCTACGTCATCCATCAGGTGTCGAGCGTGCACACGCAGGCCGTGACCGCGGCCCTCGGCATCGATCCTGCGCGCGTGCCGATGACCTTCCCGCGCTACGGCAACATCGGCCCCGCGTCCATCCCCTTCACGCTCGCGCAGCAGGTGGACAACCTGCGCGGGGGAGATCGCATCGGCTGCCTCGGGATCGGCTCGGGCCTGAATGCCAGCGTCATCGAGATCGCCTGGTAGTTCGCGCGACACGATGAGCGCCCGCACTCCCGACCTCCCGGGGATCGATCCCGCATGGTCCCGAACCATCGACATCGATGGCGTCACCATGCACGTGCTCGAGCGACCTGCGCAGGGCCAAGCCCGCGTCACCCTGCTGGCAGTGCACGGCAATCCCACGTGGTCCTACCTGTGGCGCCGACTGCTCGATGACGCTCCGTCTGATTGGCGCGTCATCGCCGTCGATCACATCGGCATGGGTTATTCGGATCGCCCGGAGGGGATGCGGCGTCTCGCGGATCGGGTGGCCGATCTGGGCCGAGCGACCGAGGCGCTCGAGGTCAAGGGCCCCGTGGTCACGGTCGCTCATGACTGGGGCGGCCCGGTCTCGCTGGGCTGGGCGCTCGCCCATCGCGACATGCTGGCCGGAGTGGTGCTCGCCAACACGGCGGTCCATCAGCCGCCACGCGCGCCGGCTCCCACGCTCATCCGGCTCGCGAGGTCCAAGCCCCTGCTCGACGCCGTCACCCGTCGCACCACCACCTTCCTGCGTGGCACGACCCTGATGTCACGCGACATGTCAGCCGACGTCGCGCGGGCCTTCCGAGCGCCGTACGCCGACGCAAGCCGCCGGGGCGCCATTCGCGACTTCGTCGCCGACATCCCGCTGTCACCGGAGCACCCCAGTGCCGCCACCCTGGACGCCATCGCCCAAGGAATCGAGTCCCTGGACGTGCCGGTGCTCCTTGCCTGGGGTTCCGATGATCCAGTCTTCTCCGATCGCTATCTGCGCGATCTTCACGTGCGCATGCCGCACGCGGATATCCATCGCTACGAGAAGGCGCGACATCTCGTCACCGAGGATGCCCCGAGCTGGTTCCCCGACGTCCTGACGTGGATCTCCCACCGTGTGCTCGACACTCAGGCACCGCCGTCTCCCGAGATCTCTCGCGCCGCAGACGTCGTCCCCATGGGTCATGCGCTGGAGGCGCATGCGGGGGACCCCGGCATCGCACTCGCCGATCTGCGCTCCGACCGACGTGTCACCTGGGCGATGCTGGCCACCCGGACCCGGGAGATCGCCGCCGGTCTGGTGGACATGGGCGTCAAGCCCGGGGATCGCATCGCGCTGCTCGTCACACCCAGTGCTGACCTCATTGCATGCGTCTACGCCGCATGGCGCATCGGCGCGGTCGTGGTGGTCGCCGACTCGGGCCTGGGAGTGCGAGGCATGCGCCGCGCACTGCGCTCCGCGGAGGCGACGCATGTCGTCGGCATCCCGGCCGGCCTCGGGCTCGCGCGCACGCTCGACCTGCCGGGTGTGCGCATCCTGGTGGGACGCACGGGCCCTGCCACCCGAGTGCTCGGAGCCGACGCCTCGCTCGCAGAGGTGGCGCGTCGCGGGCGCGACTACCTGGCGGCCTCCGACTTGCCGTCAGTGCCCACGGGTGACGCCGATGCGCTGGTCGCCTTCACATCTGGTGCGACCGGACCGTCCAAGGGAGTCGTCTACACGCACGCACGGCTCGCTCACCTGCGCGATGCCCTGCGCAGTGCCTACTCGATCGATTCCGAAGACGCACTCGTGGCGGCCTTCGCTCCCTGGTCGGTGCTGGGGCCGGCACTGGGCATCCCGTCCGCGATTCCGGATATGGATCTCACGGATGCCAGCACCCTGAGTGCCCGCGCCCTCGCCCATGCCACGTCAGCCGTGGGCGGCACTCTCGCGTGGGCATCCCCGACGGCCGTGCGTGCCGTCGTCAACTCAGGCGACATCCTCGATACGACGGAGCGCACAGCGCTCGCAAGCCTGCGGCTTCTCCTCGTCGCGGGAGCGCCGGTGCCCGTTGAACTCCTCGAGCGGGCCGCCTCGCTCATGCCTTCAGCAACGCTGGCGACTCCGTACGGCATGACGGAGGCGCTGCCGCTCACCGAGGTGACCCTTGACGAGCTTCGCGAGGCGAGCGGCCACGGTGTCCTCGTCGGACGCCCACTTGACGGCGTCGACATCGCCATCGCCCCTCTGGATCACTCCGCTGTGCCGGCTGATGACACCGTGACCGCACACGACGTCACGGGCGAGATCATGGTCCGGTGCGCGTGGATGCGCGACCGCTACGACCGTCGCTGGGCGACGCAGCATCGTGCGGATACCCCTCGGGGGTGGCATCGCACGGGTGACGTCGGACACTTCGATGAGCAGGGGCGTCTGTGGGTCGAGGGTCGTCTCGCACATGTGCTCACCTGCGTGGATGGCCCCGTGACACCGGTGGCCGCTGAGCTGGCTGCGCAACGCGAAGCTCGCGTGCCCCTCGCAGCTCTCGTCGGCGTGGGGCCGGCGGGTGCCCAGGTGCCCGTGGCCGTGCTCCTCGCACCCGGTCCTGCGCTCGGACTCGCCGACGTCGACCTCACAACTCGCGTGCGCAGCGCGGTACGCGAGGCCACGGGACTCGAACTCGCCGCGGTGCTCACCATGCGCTCCCTGCCTGTCGACGTACGCCATCGCTCGAAGGTCGACCGCACGCGTATCGCGCGCGAGGC
>CAZLZC010000066.1:8130-11628 GCA_964563825.1 uncultured Actinomyces sp. | reverse complement strand
GCTGCCATGGATGTGCTCGCTGAGCGCATCGTCAAGGAGGGACTCTCGGTCCGCTCCGTCGAGGAGATCGTGCTCATCGGCGACGACGGCGAGCCCAAACGCAAGCGCACCCCGCGTCCGCGCGGCGGTGCCTCCGCGGAGGTCGCCGAGGTAACTGCGGGAGTGAGTGAACGCCTGGGTGACCTGCTCGACACACGCGTGCGAGTCGAGGGCGTGCGCACGGAGCGCAGCCGAGGGCGTCTGGTGGTGGAGTTTGCCGACCTCGACGACCTGCGCCGGATCACGGACATCATCGGGGGCTGACATCGACCGAGCAGCGCGCGGCGCGTGGAGATGCTCGCATGATGACCTGCTGGCCCGAACTTCACGCATGTAGCCTCACCCCGTCGGGATTGTCTGACAATCACGAGAAGTAGGAGTTGATATGCGCACGGTGATCATCGGCGGCGGTGTCCTGGGCCTCACGCTCGGCTACGAGCTCGCACGCCAGGGTGTCGAGGTCGAGATCGTCGATGCGCGCGAATCGGGCCTCGGGGCTTCGGCGGTGAATGCGGGTTGGGTCGTGCCCTCCGAGGCTGCTCCTGTGCCCGGACCGGGCCTCATCCTGAAGTCGATGAAGTGGATGGTGCGCAAGGACTCCCCGCTCTACATCCGCCCGTCAATCGAGCCCTCACATGTGCGCTTCATGCTCGGGATGTGGCGCCGGAGCAATGAGCGCGACTTCCGCGCCGGCTTCCAGGCGCACCTCGCGCTGGCCGAGGCGACCAACGACATCCTCGACGACTACACACGCGACGGCGTCTCCTTCGACTCCTACGCTCAGGGCCTGCTGATGGCGTTCCGTGATGCGGACAACATGCACCATCACATCCAGGGGCTTGACCTGCAGTCGGCGTTCGGTCTCGACCCGCAGGTCCTCGAGGGAGACGCGATTCACCAGGCGGAGCCCGCACTGCGCAACGGTCTTGCGGGTGGCATCTACTTCCCGCATGAGCGGCACCTTGACGCCGCGTCGCTCACACGCGGACTGCGGGCGCGGATCGTCGAGCTTGGCGGCACCATCACCGAGTCGGCCCCCATCGACCGCGTCGAGCGCCTCGGTGATGTCATCGTCGCGGTGCGCAGCGGGGAGCGCCGCTTCACGGGTGACTCCTTCGTGGTGGCGGCCGGTGCCTGGGCTGGGCGCGTTACCGCACTCTTTGGCACACCACTGCCGATCCGCCCGGGCAAGGGCTACTCGATCGACATCACTCCCCCGCCCATGCAGTTGCGCACGGCCATCAATCTGTCCGATGCCAAGATCGCGATGACGCCGTACGCCGGTCGCATGCGACTGTCGGGCACGATGGAGTTCGCCGGGCTCGACGAAGAAGTCAACGTCACGCGCGTGCAGGCCATCCTGCGCGGGCCCTCGGGCTACTTCGACAATTGGCAGGCGCCGACGAGCGCACCTCAGGCCAAGGCAGGGATGCGGCCGATGACCCCCGATGGCATGCCGATCATCGGCCTGCTGCCGAGCACGGCTAACGCCTATGTCTCGAGCGGACACGGCATGCTCGGTGTCACGCTCGGGCCGGGCACATCGCGCGCACTTGCGGACGCCATCCTCGGTCACGGCTATCCGCCGAGGCTGCTGCCCTTCAGCCCGACCCGATTCGCCCGGCGCATCAAGCCGATGCCGGCCCTCACCCCCGCGGGAGCGCATTCATGAGCAGTGACCTGCACGGCATCCTCGTCGCCCTGGTGACACCCTTCACGGCTGATGGCAAGGCGATCGACGACGCCAATCTCAAGCATCAGGTCGAGCGCATGGTGACTGCCGGCATTCACGGACTGGTCCCGGCGGGTACGACGGGTGAGTTCACGACGTTGACCCACGACGAACGCAAGCATCTGGTCGAGGCCGTGATCGAGTATTCAGCGGGACGCAGCGCGGTCGTGCCATCCACTGGTGCGCTCTCGACTGACGAGACGATCGAGCTCAGCCGTCACGCGGAGAAGGCTGGCGCCAAGGGCGTCATGATCGTGCCGCCGTACTACGACCCGCTGCGCTTGCACGAGTTGCACGCGCACCTCTCTGCCGTGGGACACGCGATCAGCATCCCGATCATGTACTACAACGTTCCTGGAGCGACGGGCCTGCGCCTGACACCGCATGAGCTGGCGGGTCTCGGTGCGCTGCCCAACGTCCGCTACATCAAGGACACCAGCGGCGACTTCTCCTCTGTCACGGCGATGCTCATGCACTTCAAGGACTCGATCACCACCTTCAACGGCTGGGACACCCTCACCTTCGGTGCGTTGGCGACCGGTGCCACAGGCTCGGTGTGGGGCATGGCCAATCTCCTGCCCGAGCAGGCGGTAAAGCTCTACGACGCGCTTGTAGTCAAGGGCGATTTGGCGGAGGGGCGCCGGCTATGGCAGGGGCTCTGGCCGGTCAACGATCTCCTCGAGTCTCACAACTATGTGGCCGCGGTCAAGGGGGGCCTCGACGAGATCGGTGAGTCCGCTGGTCCCACGCGTCCACCGATCAAGCCCCTCGATCCTGCGGTCCGCACCGAGTTGGGCGCGCTCCTGCGGCATGCTCAGGGCCTGTGAGTCTGCGCTTCACTGCCATCGAGGCCCACGCCGAGGGTGAGCCCGGTCGCGTCCTTGTCGACGTCGACCACCTTGTGCCCGGGAATTCAATCGAAGAACGCTTCGCCTACGCCGCGCGCGAGCTTCATGGTCTGCGACGTCTCGTGCTTCACGAGCCCCGCGGATATCCGGGGCTGTGCGCGGTACTCGCGCTCACGCCATCGGATCCTCGAGCCGATGTCGCGATCATTGTCATGGAGCAGGGCGCTTTCACTCCCATGTCGGGCAGCAACACGATCTGCACGGTGACCGCTCTGCTGGAGACCGGACGCATCCCCATGGTCGAGCCGGTGACGACGGTGACCCTCGAGACCGCCGTGGGCCTCGTGAGTGTGGAAGCGCGATGCGAGGCGGGAAAGGTGATCGCCGTGACCATCAAGAATGTCCCGGCGTTCGCGGTGCATCTCGGGGTGCCTCTGGAGATCCCCGTCGATCCGCGCGTGGAGCCGGGCACCGAGTGGGGGCAGACGCGCACCGTGCCGGTCGACATCGCGTTTGGCGGGCAGTTCTTCGTGCTCGCGCGCGCAGAGGACCTCGGCGTGGGTCTTGAGCCCACCGACGTACCGCGCCTGATGTCGGTGGGTGCGCGGCTCAAGCTGGCCGTCAATCGGCAATACCCGGTCGTGCATCCACTCAATCCCGGCATCGACTCGATCAACCTCGTGATGATCACCGGAGGGTCCCCACGCCCCGGCGTCGACGGAAGCAACGCGATGCTCATGGCAACCGACCAGCTCTGCGACGAGCCTTCGACGTGGACAGGGGCCCTTGATCGCTCGCCGTGCGGCACGGGCACCTGCGCGCGGATGGCCTGCATGCACGCCCGCGGTGAACTCGGAATCGATCAGCCCTACGTGCACA
>CAZLZC010000066.1:6067-8030 GCA_964563825.1 uncultured Actinomyces sp. | reverse complement strand
CACGGGGGAAGATCGCATCCCATGCGTGACCCCAGAGGAGACCCCATGCGTCGCACGTCCCTGATCGGCATCGCCCTCGCGGGGGTCGCCCTCGCCCTGAGCGCCTGCGGCGGCGGATCGAGCACTGGCGGTGATCCGCAAAGCCTTGTCGGTACGTCGTACGCCGTTACCGCGATCACTATCGACGGCGGCAATCAGGAGGTCTTCGACCCCGTCGAGATCAGTTTCGCTGCGGACAGCATCAGCGTGGCTACGCCATGCAATGGCATGTCCGGCCCGGTGACGTACTCCGACACGACTCTCACCGTGGGCGCACTTGCCTCGACCAAGATGGCCTGCGAGCCCCCGCTCATGGAGCAGGACCAGGTCATCGCCGATGCACTCGCTGCTAACCCCACCTGGCAGGTGACGGGCAGCCAACTCACTCTGACCGGCGGCGGCACCGTGATCACAGCGGACTCCAGCCAGCCCTAGCCTCTCCGGATGCCTCGACCGCGAGTGCGACGTACCGTGACCCGGTGAGCGAGGACCAGGGCACCCCCGTCGAGACACATTCGACACGTGCGCGAATCAGCGGCGGTCCCGCGTGGCTCTACGCCGTCTTCGGGGTCCTGGCAGCTGCCTTTGGCGTGGCCATCGGGACTCTCTTTGCAGCATTCATCGAGCCGGCGTACGCCCCCATCGAGGTAGTCGCCTCGACGGCCATCGACATCCCCCCGGCGGTCGTCAAGGAGTGGGCGACGTCGACCTTCGGCACGGCATCCAAATCTGTCGTCGTTGGCGTCGTGATGGTGACTGTCATCGTCGTCTCGGCTTGGGCCGGTGTGAGCGCGCGCCTGAGGCCACGCTTCGGCATCCAGGTCATGCTCGTCGCGGGAGTCGTGGGCGCGGTTGCGGCACTGCTGCGTCCAGTCGACGCCTTCCTCGCCCCGCTGCCCTCACTCGTCGCCGGTGTGGCGGCCGCGCTCGCGCTGTGGCTGCTCCTGCGGTTGGCGCAGCCCGATGCGACCGGTGCTCCTGAGTCGGTTCCCGACATGCCCACGGACGGACTCAAGGAAGTCTCGCCGGGTTATCAAGACTTACCCGGGCGCGAAAGTCTTGGTATGTCCGCTGAGGTTCAGTCCGTCAGCCGACGCGGAGTGCTGCTCGGGATCGGCGGAGTAGTCGTGGTCGGTGGTGCCGCGCTCGCATCGGCGCGCTGGCTCACCACGCGCGCCAGCGCGGTCGCCTCGCGCGTCGCGGCCGTGCTTCCGAGCCCGACGGAGGTCCTCCCCCCGCTGCCGGCGAGCGTGCAGGCGCCCGTGCCGGGCATGACGCCCTTCGTCACCCCCAACGCCGACTTCTATCGCATCGACACCGCCGTGATCGTGCCCCAGGTGACCGCGGAGGAGTGGACCCTCAGTTTCGACGGCATGGTGCGGCGTCCCTTCACGATCACCTATGCCGAACTGCTGGAGATGCCCATGGTGGAGCGTGACGTCACGATCATGTGCGTCTCCAATCCCATCGGAGGCGACCTCATCGGCACGGCGCGCTGGCTCGGTACGCCGCTCTTGCCCTTGCTCGAGCGCGCAGGTATCGAGCCGGGCGCGGATCAACTCTTCAGCATTTCGGTCGACGGCTGGACGTGCTCGACGCCACTCGACGGACTCGCGGAGCGCGAGCCGCTCCTCGCTATCGCCATGAACGGTGAGCCACTGCCCATCGAGCACGGATTCCCCGTGCGCATGATCATCCCCGGCCTCTACGGCTTCATCTCGGCAACGAAGTGGGTCACGCAGATCACGGCCACCACCTATGCCGCGGATCCCGCGTACTGGACCGTGCGCGGATGGGCCACGGACGCACCCGTGCTCACGGGTAGTCGCATCGACCTGCCGGATGGCAGCCTCTCGGTCGGACAAACCGCCATCGGTGGTGTCGCGTGGGCGATGGACGGCGACGGCATCAGTCGGGTCGAGGT
>CAZLZC010000066.1:1816-5967 GCA_964563825.1 uncultured Actinomyces sp. | reverse complement strand
CAATGCCTGCGGCACGAGTGACGTCTCGGTCATTCCGGGGGCGACATTGACCTCGAGGAACCACGGCGTGCCACTGGAGTCGACGATGAGATCACTGCGCGACCAGTCACGCAGGCCAAGGGTCTGGTGGACGAGCAAGGCGGCTGCAGCGGCTGCCTCGGCCACCGCGGTGTCCAGTCGCGCGGGGACGTAGAACTCCGTGGTGCCCGCGGTGTAGCGCGCGGCGTAGTCGTAGAAGCCGCCGTCGGGCACGATCTCCACAGCCGGCAGGGCCACCGGTCCCTCCGCCGTCTCGACGACGCCGATGGCGATCTCGGTGCCCGCGACGAAGCGCTCCAGCAGTGCCACCTCGCCGTAGGCGAACGCACCGACCATCGCTGCGGGCAGCTCCTCGCGCGTGCGCACGATGCTGACACCCAGGGCAGACCCACCCCGTGCAGGCTTGACCACGAGTGGGAAGCCGAGTCCGCGCTCGAGCGCAGCCATCACGCCGGGTGCGCCCAGCTCGCGGAACGTCGCGTGCGGCAGGGCTACGGCCTCGGGAGTGGCGATGCCAGCACGGCGCACCAAGGTCTTGGCGACCGCCTTGTCGAAGGCGAGGCGGCTGGCCGACGCGCGTGATCCGACGTAGGGCAGGGCGAGGCACTCCAGGACATCGCGCACCGCTCCGTCCTCGCCTGCGCTGCCGTGCAGCAGCGGCACAACGCAGTCGGGTGAATCCGCAGCAAGTTCGTCGAGCAGTCCCGCATCGACATCACGCTCGATCACCTGCCAGTCGGGCCGTGCGGTGCGCAGCGCCTCGGCTACGCGTCGGCCGGAGCGCAGCGAGACATCGCGCTCAGCCGAGAGGCCACCGGCGAGGACGAGCACCTGCATCGAGTCTGCCTTCCGTCTAGAGGAGATCGGGCGAGGGGCTGTCGGGTCCTTCGGCGTCACGCAGCACATGACCGGTGCCGAAGGTCTGCGCAATCTCGAGTTCGGACTCCACCACGCCGGCGAGGCGGCGTACGCCCTCGCGGATGCGATCGGGATCGGGGTAGCAGTAGGACAGGCGCAGGCTCTCGCGCCCCTGACCGTCGACGAAGAAGCCGGTGCCCGGGACGTAGGCGACGAGCGCAGCGACGGCCCGCGGCAGCATGGCCTTGGAGTCCAGTCCCTCCGGCAGCGTCACCCAGGAGTAGAAGCCGCCCTGGGGCACGGTCCACGTGGTGCCCGCGGGCATGAGCTGCTCAAGGGAGTCCAGCAGTGCGTCGCGTCGCTCGCGGTAGAGCTCGCGGAAGACCTTGACCTGCTCGCGCCACGGCTGGGTGGCGAGGTAGTCGCTCACCGTGAGCTGCGCATAGTTGGAGGGGCACAGGACGGCGGACTCGGCAGCGAGGACAAGCTTCTCGCGTACGCCGTGCGGCGCGACGGCCCAGCCCACGCGCAGCCCGGAGGCGATGGTCTTGGAGAACGACCCGAGGTAGACCACCTGCTGGTCGTCGTCGGCGCGGATGGCACGCGGCGGTGCGCCCTCGAATCCGAGCAGCCCGTAGGGATCGTCTTCCAGCACGAGCACACGCTCGCGCTGCGCGATCTCGAGGATGCGCCGGCGGCGCTCGGCACCCTGTGTCACGCCGGCGGGGTTGTGGAAGCTCGGGATCGTGTAGATCATCTTGACCCGCTTGCCCTGGCCTCGGACGCGCGCAATGGCCTCCTCGAGCGCCTCGGGCACCAGGCCCTCATCGTCCATCGGCACGTGCACGATCTCGCACTCGTAGGCGCGGAAGACACCGAGTGCGCCGACGTACGACGGCGCCTCGACGAGGACGACGTCACCGGGATCGCAGAAGACTCGCGTGACGAGATCAAGGGCCATCTGCGATCCGGTCGTCACGATCACGTCATCGGGATGCGCGTTGATGCCCACCTCGCTCATGACGTCGAGGATCTGTCCGCGCAGCGTGACGTCGCCCTGGCCTGAGCCGTACTGCAGCACTTCGGCCCCGCGCTCGCGCACAAGGCGCGCGGCAGTCTCTGCCAGAGCATCGAGGGGAAGAGCCTGCACGAAGGGCATGCCCCCGGCCAGTGAGACGACCTCCGGTCGCGAGGCGACAGCGAAGAGGGCCCGGATCTCCGAGGCGGTCATCCCACGGGCGCGTGCGGCGTAGGAATCCACCCACGGATCGAGCCGTGAACCACCGCTCATCGCACACCTCCCTCGTGGCTGCGCTCTCGGGCCTGTGGGGCCTTGCTCAGGGTCTCTATGCTGACGGATGGCACCACGGAGCGGTGGGATGGGGTGAGTGACGTGGCTGATGAGGTCGCCGAGCAGGGCGGATCCCTCGTGGGCACCCTTTTTCTCGGGCTGATCGTCTTTGCGGTGGGCGCTGCATGTGGATTCGTGGCGCGCCTGCTCTGGCCGAATACCCATGGGTCACGCCCGTGAGACGTGTCTGGCTCCTCACCCCGATCATCACAGCGGCGTCCGTCATGCTTGCCGGTGCGCCCGCTACCGCGGCACCGCTTGAACCCACGTCGTCCACCCCGAGCAGTGCGATTGCTCCAGCGTCGACGGTGCCCTGCTCCAGCATCGACCTTGCGCTCGATGGAGTCACGTGCGGACGACTGAGCGTGCCCGTTGATTGGTTCGATGCGAGCAACACCGCCACGGGCTCGATCGCCTACGCCATCCACCGCGCGACGGCAAAGAAGAAGCTTGGCACGCTCACTTTCAATCCCGGGGGACCCGGGGGGTCGGGCCTTTCCACCCTTGAGGTGCTCCTCGGCAGGGATCCGATGCGCCCGTGGCAGCGATTGCCCAAGTCAGTCGTCGAGCAGTTCGACATCGTCGCGTGGGATCCACGCGGAGTCGGTGCCAGCACGCCTGCGTTGCGCGACTGCGGATTTGCAAACCCGTCGTACGGCGCCCTGCCTGCGACAGGCCCTGTCGACTGGCTGACCGCCACCCAGGCGTACTCCGACAGCCTCGCAGCCATCCTCGCCGCGTGCGCGGCCGCCAATCCGGGCGTGGCGGACAAACTGGGCACCGCATTCGTCATCCGCGATCTCGAAGCCCTACGCAAGGCGCTGGGCGTCTCGCAGTGGACCTACTGGGGCATGAGCTACGGCACCCAGATCGGCATGGCCTACGCGCAGGCCTACCCCAGCAGGCTGCGTGCGCTGCTGCTGGACGGCACCGTCCCGGTCAACTCGACGTTCACGCAGCGTGCGGCGATGCAGACGTGGGGGCGCCTCTACGCACTCGACGTCTTCGCGCGCAGCTACGGCAAGGGCTTCGCAGCCAAGGTCGATCGTGTCGTTGCTGAGTTCGACAAACGCGCTGGCGATATCCAAGGAGAGTCTTTTGACCGGTGGAGCACCGTCGCGTCATGGCTGGGCCTCCTGAATGCGCAGTTCAACTATCCGCTCATCAAGAAGCGGGTCGACTACTGGTACGACGCCTTCTTCACATCGCAGACTCCCTCGACTCCACCGGTCGTGCGCGCGGCCGAGCCGGATCTCTCGGGCCGGTACCTCACCTTCATGGTCAACTGCTCGGACATTGCCGAGCGACCCAGCGTCGAGTCGATTGCCCGCTTTGCCCAGTCGGCTGCCGACGCCGGGCTCACCGTGGCGGGACGCATGGTCATCGAGCGCGGCATCGTCTGCGCAGGCCTCCCGGAAGGATTCGGGCGTCCCCTGCCGGAGATCACCGCTCCCCTGCGATTGCCGCACTCGGCCGTGGTCCTCAACTCCGTCGGGGATCCCTTCACCCAGTGGCTCGGAGCGCAGCAGACAGCGGGCTTCATCCAGGGGGCCAGGCTCATCTCCTATATGAGCAGCCAGCACGTCACCTACCGCCAGGTGCCGGCACCCTGCGTCGATCGACCGGTGACGACCTACCTGCTCACCGTGACCCGGCCCGCGAGCGATCTGCAGTGCAATTTCGCGGTCGGTCGAGACATCGTCATCGGCTAGTGAGTCAGTCGGTCGGGGCGAAGAAGCCTGTCACCGCAACCGCGATTGCCTCGGCGAGCGTGTCGCGGAAACGAGGGTCGGTGAGGCGCGCAGCATCGCCGGGATGCGAAAGGTAGCCCATCTCGACCCAGACGGCCGGCATCGTCGTGAGCCGCAGGAGGTCCCATGTCCGTGGGTGGCTGCGGCAGTCG
>CAZLZC010000066.1:0-1716 GCA_964563825.1 uncultured Actinomyces sp. | reverse complement strand
ACCGCGACACCGGTGTCCCCGCGTCGGAGGACGGCCATTCAGCTCTACTGGAGGAACGGCTGCAGGTCGGAGATCAGGGCGGCCTTCGGCTTGGCCCCGATAATCGTCTTGACGACATCTCCACCCGAGTAGACGTTCATCGTCGGGATCGACGTGATGCCGTACGACGCGGCCGTCTTGGGGTTCTCGTCGACGTTGAGCTTGGCGATG
Organism: uncultured Actinomyces sp.; assembly: GCA_964563825.1. Taxonomy (GTDB): domain Bacteria; phylum Actinomycetota; class Actinomycetes; order S36-B12; family S36-B12; genus Mxb001. The sequence goes on along the minus strand of CAZLZC010000066.1, from coordinate 1,506 downwards.
ACGATCTTGCCGTCGTACTCACTCGAGATCTCCTCGAGGATCGGGGCGACCATGCGGCACGGTCCGCACCACTCGGCCCAGAAGTCGACGATGACGGGGATATCGCTCTTGAGGACATCGGCGTCAAAGGATGCGTCGGTCACGATCTTGGTAGCCATGGTTCTCCTTCCGGGGGCCCGGCGGGATGGCAACGCCACCCGGCGGGCTGCTCCAGCCTAAGGTGCGGTGCTTCTATTCGTGGGCGGCGAGGTAGCGCTCGGCGTCGAGTGCGGCCGAGCAGCCGGTGCCCGCCGCCGTGATGGCCTGGCGGTAGATGTGATCGACGAGGTCGCCGGCCGCGAAGACACCCGTCACATTGGTGCGCGTGCTGGGGGCATCGACGAGGACGTAGCCGTTGTCATCCAGGGCGACCTTGCCCTTGACGAGTTCGGAGCGAGGGTCGTGTCCGATGGCGATGAAGAGCCCGGTGATGGCCAGGTCTCGTGTCTCGCCGGTGACCGTGTCCTTGAGGACGATGCCACTCACCTTGGCATCACCCAGGATGTCGACCACTTCGGAGTTCCACGCGAAGTGGATCTTGGGATCGTTGAAGGCGCGCTCCTGCATGATCTTGCTGGCCCGCAGGGAGTCGCGGCGGTGGATCAGTGTCACCGACTTGGCGAAGCGCGTGAGGAAGGTCGCCTCCTCGAGCGCGGAGTCGCCGCCGCCGACGACCGCAATATCCTGGTCACGGAAGAAGAATCCGTCACAGGTCGCGCACCACGAGACGCCGTGGCCCGACAGGCGCTTCTCGTTGGGCAGGTCGAGCTCTCGGTATCCCGAGCCCATCGCCAGGATCACCGCACGAGCCTGATACTCCCGGCCGGTGCCATCGCGCACCGTCTTGATGTCGCCGTCGAGCTGCACATCGACGACGTCGTCCGTGATCATCTCCGCGCCGAACCGCACCGCCTGGGCGCGCATCTCCTCCATGAGGGCGGGACCCATGATGCCGTCGCGGAAGCCGGGGAAGTTCTCCACCTCGGTGGTGTTCATGAGCGCACCTCCCGCAGTGACTGCCCCCTCGAAGAGGAGTGGCTTCAGCTGCGCGCGCGCGGTGTAGATCGCGGCGGTGTAGCCGGTCGGGCCTGAGCCGATGATGATGACGTCGCGGACGTCGGACACTTCACACGCTCCCGGGTAGTGATCGGCGCCATCCTGCCGGGCCGGGGCCCGAGACGCTCACGCGGCACCAACGAAGGTACCCCCGAGGGTATTCCCCCACAGGGCGGGCTAGGGGAGGGGCAGATCGAGGTGCTGGGCAGCGGCGACGTCCTCGTCCGTGCAGTCCTGGCCCACGGCGACGACGCGAAGTGAGGTGGGTTGGCCGGCCGCATCCATGGCACCGACGGTCACGATGACGCTGCCCTCGCGTCCATTGACGGTGGCGCGGTCGAGCATGAGGGGCATCGATTCCGGCGGCAATCCGAGTCGGCCGAGGCAGTCGGTGAGCGCCTCCACGCTGGA
>CAZLZC010000065.1:0-11645 GCA_964563825.1 uncultured Actinomyces sp. | reverse complement strand
ATCCCCGGACGATCGAGTTGGAAGACGGGATCGACCGGCTTGCCGTCAACGAGGTCCAGCAGCATGCCGCCGAAGGCAGGAGCGAACTTGAACGCATGTGCCGCACCGAGGCCGACGATCACGTTCTCGTAGCCGGGCACCGTGGAGATGACGAAATCCCGGTCTGCGGTCAGGGAGTACAGGCATCGCTTCGAGCGCACGGGATCTCCGACACCGGCGAAGTTCGACCGCAGGAATCCCATCAGCCGGTCCAGCATGAGCGGGTCGATCTCTCCGGAGCGCTCGTCGCCTGTCACCGTCGGGCCGCCGCAGTCCTCGGCAGCCTTCATCGTCAGGGCCGGGCCCACCCGCTCCATTTCAGCGCCCGGGACGGCGTAGGACGGGAAACCGTAGAAGCTCGGATCGTCCATCCAGATCCACAGCGGCAGATCGGCGTACGTCGGCGGGACTGTGACGTAGGTGATCTGCTCCTCGGTGACGGTGAGCGGGATGGGCCAACCGAGCGGGGCCGTGAGCGCAGACGTCCAGGCGTCCGCAGTGACGATGCACCGGTCGGCGGTGACGACACCGTCGGAGGTGATCAGGCGCACGCCCGTGGCCGTCGGCTCGATGGCCTCGACACGCGTGCGATCGCGCAGGTCGGCACCGCGCTCGCGAGCGAGTCGCTGCATCGTCGCGGTGCCGAGTGCAGCCGGCACGATGCTGGAGCGCTCCTGGTAGAGGGATGTCGTGCCCTCGGGGGGAGTGAACTGCGGCCACCGCTCCCGCAGGGCGGCGTTGTCCAGGACGTCGTAGGGGATGCCGAGAGCAACCATGCTCGCGGTGTATGTCGAGATGTCGATCGCGGCACCGGGCGGGAAGAAGTCGACACCGCCGGTCTGCGTGACGAGCGAGATACCCGAGTCGGTCTCGAGCTCGGCCCATGCGTCGTAGGCGCGGAAGGTCAGCTCGACGTAGTGCGGCGTGTGATAGCTGTGCCGCAGGATCCGAGAGGTGTCGTGAGAGGCACCGCGCTCATGGCCGAGCTCGAACTGCTCGAGTCCGATGACGCTGTAGCCACGGCGGGTCGCTTCCCAGGCTGCAGCGGAGCCGAGCGCCCCGAGGCCGACGATCGCGATGTTGGTCACGCGGCAAAGTCTAGGGCTGCAGCGCGGTCAGAGATAGCGCCGGACGAGAGCTTCGATGAAGGGATTCAGGACATCCTGCGTATGTCCGTAGATGGAGCAATGGCCCATCCCCTCGAACAGGTGGAACTCCGCCCCGGGGACAAGCGCAGCCACCTCCTCTCCATCCTGCGGTACCGCTTGGACGTCCTGGTCGAACGCGATGACATGCATGGGCACTCGGACGTCGGGCAACTGCTCCCGCTGGTCGAAGAGAACGCACGGAAGCCACTGCGAGATGACGGAATCCTCTGCGGTGTCGGTCTCGTAGTACTCAAGGAGCTCATCCCTCAGCTTGGGCCAGAGGATGGGATCGCCGAGGACCCGGGCCGGGTAGTACATCGCGGCGTAGTGGATCACCGCCATCATTCCGTCAAGTCGATTACCCGCACGACGCCATTCGATCTCCGCCATCTGGTAGTCCCACGTCCAGCCCCGGCTGACCGCGCCGGTGCCCATCGTGATGACACAGGCCACAAGGTCCGGCCTGTCGATAGCGACCTGCTGGACGATGCCGCCCCCGAAGGACAGCCCGATGATGGCCACGGGGGGTGCGCACACCGCCTCGATCAGGTCGATCACGTCAGCGGCGAAGTCCTCGACCGTCCATGGCTCCGGCTGATCCGTCGTCGTCTCGCCTACTCCCCTGCAGTCGAACGTCGAATTGCGGAACCCCTCTGAGAAGTACGGGATCTGATACGCGTCCCAGGAGCCGATCGTCCCCCCTGCCCCCGAGACCCACACGATGTCCGGACCCTCGCCGTCCTGCTTGTAGTGGATCCGGGCCAACCGCCCCTGGACATGCACGGCTACTCCCGGTCGCCGGTCGACTTACGCCGCAGCATGACCACCGCAACCACGAGGATGAGGATGATGACCCCTGCTGCGATGAGGACGACGACGAGACCCGAGATGCTGCCCGACTCGGGCTCGACGGCCGCAGCCGAAGATCCGCTGGCGGCTCCCGGGGATGCAGACGCTGCCGGAGAATCCCCATTGCTCGCCGCCGTCACCGGTGCGACAGTGAAGTAGGACCAGGTGCCCCACTGGTAGATGAGGGCTCCGTTCTCCGCCGGCTGGGGGACCCAGCCCGTGAAGCGATCATTGCGGTAGGCCTCGAGACCGTTGGCGTAGTAAGTCACCAGGTAGACGCCAGTGTCGTACAGCATCTGCTGCATCTCCCTGACGATCACCTGGCGCTCGGCGAAGTCGGTCTCGGTCGCCTGCTGCTCGAAGAGCTCGTCGTACTCGGGATTGCAGTAGAAGGAGTCGGACAGGTTGGCGTAGATCGTGCCGTCTTCCTCATAGGAGCGAGATCCGCAGGTGAACGTCGAGAGCATGTAGTTGGGGTCCGGCTCTACACCCCAACCCCACTCGAACATGTCGAAGTTCCCCTGGCCCACGATCTCGTAGAGGGCGTCCTCCGAAACACCCTTGAGTTGCACCTCGACGCCGACATCGCCGAAGTAGGACTGGACGAACTCGGATGACCTCTGCGACTCCGGCGAGTCGTTGCGGTATAGCAATTCGAAACTGAGGCGATTGCCCTGCGCATCGACGCGAACGCCATCTCCGCCCAACGCATAGCCCGCCGCATCGAGGAGCTGCCCAGCCTTGGCCGGGTCGTAGGAATATGGATTGGCGGGATCGAGATGCCACTGCGTGTAGAGGGGCGGGATCACTGTCGATCCGGCCGCTCCCTGACCGCCGAGAACTCGGTCGACGATGGCCTGGCGGTCTACCGTCCACTGAAGCGCCTGGCGAAGCGCGGGATCCTTCAGGAGCGGGTTGCCATCACCGATCGGGGTCCCGTCCTCGAGGGCCGCGCCGGCATTGAAGGCGACCTCGCTGTAACTGGCTGGGCTCGACGAGACTGTGGTGATCTCCGGTATCCCCTGAAGGGACTCGTAGACCCCGAGATCCAAACCGTGCGCGAAGTCGATCTCCCCGGACTTGAGGGCCTGACCCAGCGCATCAGCATTATTGAAGACTCGGAAGACGATCTCGTCGACAGGACGCTCCCCGCCGTACCAGTTGGGATTGGCCATCAGGCGAATGAACTGGCCGGGTTGGCGCTCGACCATGACGTAGGGGCCTGATCCGACCGTCGGCGACTCGGGCGTGCCTTCGTTGTCGTACTTGCGCACCTCCTTGCCGTCGATCGACTCCCAGATGTGCTTGGGAAGGATGAAGACGAAGAGGTGGTCCATGACCGGACTCGGCTTGGAGACCTCGATGCGCACGGTCACGTCGTCGAGGGCCTCGGCGCGGACCATGCTTGCCGTGTAGGAGCCAAAGTTGGTCTTCTCGTACTTGCCGTCGATGATGCGATTGAAGGTGTAGGCCACGTCTTCTGCCGTCAGGGGCGTGCCGTCGCTCCACTTCATCCCCGGACGTAGCCGATACGTCCAGAAGCGCTGGTCGGCGGACTCTTCCCACGACTCGGCGAGCCCCGGCACGATGCCAAAGTCCTCGGCGGCGTACTGGGTGAGAGTCGGGTACTGGAGCGTGAAGAGCTCATATGCCAGCGACGAAAGGCCGGTGAACGGATTGGCCGAGTCGATGTCCTCACTGATCCCGATCGTGAGGACCACGGGTTCCTCGGCGACCGCTGGCGCGGCCGAGGCCAATGGCAGGGCGAGGGCCAGCACAGGGGCGGCGAGGGCAACGAGGAGTCGGCGCATGTTGTCTCCTGTCCGAATGTGGTCCATGTGTACCACGTCGTCCCCGGACAAGCGGCAAAAACGGGCACCCGGGTATCAGTCGCCCAGTCTGCTCAGGAGCCACCGGCGGATGTCGAGGGAGTCATCCTCCATCGGCGCGTACCAGCCACCGCGGAAGTACCGCGAGGACACGCCTCGCTGGACCGACTCGCAGATGGCCCAGTCCTGACGGTTGACCAGGTCCCAGAGGTCGCCCGCGTCGGAGGGGTCGAATGTCGACTTGGCCGTCTCCATCGGATGGAAGAGCAGATCGCAGACGATCCGGGTGCGATCGACAGCGAGGGGGGTGAGCACGAAGGCCGCAGCGTGCTCGGCGGACAGGCTGAGCAGAAGATTGGGGTAGATCAATTCCCCCTTGTGCCTCACGCGCTCGTGCTCGTCGAGGTCGGGGAAGGGCTCACGGTCCGTCGTCCCGCTCATCGTGAAGGTCCACGCCCCTTCGCGGTGGGGTACGCCGTCCTCCCAGGGGATGTCCCTGCCGCCTCCGGCGAAGGCGGGGACGAGGCGCGAGAGCTCGGGATGGACGGGCCCGCAGTGGTAGCACTCGTTGTAGTTCTCCGCGATGACCTTCCAGTTGGCATTGACGTCGTACGTGAAGCGCAGCCCGAGAGCGAGGTCCGCGAGCGGATAGCGCTCGACGCGCGCCGGGATCGGGCCGAGCTGCTCGAGCAGCGTGGTGCGCGGCGACTCCGCGATCCACAGCCAGCCACCCCATGTGTCGGCCGCCAGCGAGGTCAGGTGGAAGTCGGCAGTATCGATGTCATCCGCGTGCGGAGCGTGCATGAGCGAGCCGTCGAGGGCATAGGTCCAGGAGTGATAGGGGCAGCGCAGTGCCTTGACGCCGCAGGGGGGTGAGTCCGCGGGCAGGAGTTGCGCGCCGCGATGGCGGCAGACGTTGGCGTGCGCGTGAAGTGACCCATCGTTGGTCACCAGGACGGATTCGCCGTAGAAGTCGACGACGGCCACCCGGTCAGGCTGATCGAGGCCGAGCTCATCGAGCCGACCGATGCAGGTCCACTCGTGACGCAGCATCTCCCTCTCGTGGGCGAAGGCCGCGGGGTCGACGTAGTGCTCCCGGGGAAGGGCGGCTTCCATAGGCGAAGTATGCCGTCGAGCTAAGCCCGGGGGAAGGTGTGCTCCCAGGTGCGTTCGCGGATGACCTCGCCGCCGTCGGAGACGGTCAGGTGGATCCGTAGGTCGTAGCAGTCCTCCCGAGTCGACAGGTCCATGACGGAGCGCGTGGTCGCGGCGACCGCATCGGTCGTGTCGGTCGCATCGAAGCGCAGCGTGAACTCGACATCGGAGTGCGCGTGCTGGGCGAAGGTGCGCTCGTCCACGCTCACCCATCCGTCGTAGCGCTCGCTCGCGGAGCCGAAGGGCGTGCCGTAGTCCGATGCCGAGCCGACGATGCAGCGGGTGACACGGCGGGCCACATCGCGCTCGATGCGCCAGGTGATGCCCTCGGTGTCCTCGCTCGACGCGGCGTTGCCGGGGGCGAAGTCGGGCACGGGCACATCGGGATCGGGGTCATAGATCGGCAGGGTGAGTACGGCGTCGCGCAGGGTGAGGAAGCCGGGACCGCCGGGTGCCACGACATTGGGCCAGTCGGCGCCCGCGACGCTCACGCGCAGGATGCGACCGGGCAGCCATCGCCACGCCGTCGCCTCGAGTTCGATGTCGACCTCGCCCTCGTCACCGATGAGGAGTGTGCCGCGGGTCACGAGGGTCGATGTGCCATCGGGGCCGACATCGCAGAGCCGGACGGCGAGGATCGGATGCGGACAGGTCGCCGTAACGCGCGCGCGCAGGTGCGCGTGACCGGCGATCTCGATCGGCTCGTCTACGGCGATATCCCAGGTCATCGACTTGGCATCATCGACACGCTGGTCGCCGGACTGACCGTAGGGCAGGTGGCCTGCGCACGAGATCCATGCATCGATACCGACATCGGGGCGCACGGCGTACGTCGGGAGGTCCTCGAGCGGGAACGAGCGCGTAGACGAACGAGGAGACGGCCAGGTGTCGGCGCGCCACTCCCCCGGGACGATGTCGAGCACCGGGTCGGGTGCGTGCGAGAAGCGGGCGAACCACGCGTGCGGCAGCGACCACTGAGGTAGCGAGGCTGGCGCCCCGGGTGGTGCGCCCAGATGCTCCGCAAAGAAGGCGGCCATCTGCGGCACGTGATCGATGCGCGGGCCTGGAGCGCTCGAGGTGGGGGCCGCGTGCGACCACGGCCCCGCGAGCAGACGCGTCGGCGCGGAGAGGCGCTCGATGGTGCGGAAGGTCGTGTTGCGATAGCCGTCGGCCCAGCCGGCGATGATCATCGTGGGAATCTCGATGCGGTCGTAGTCGGGGTTTACCGACCCGTGTCGCCAGTAGTCATCGTCGTGCGGATGGCTCATCCAGATGAGCTGCCAGGGTTCATGTTCATCGACGCGACGCAGCCACTCCTCGCGCCAGTCAGGATCGTGGTCACCGCGCGCCTCCTCCCACATCTCGGGCACGGGCGGGAGTGCGCCCATCGGCGTCATGTAGGCGCAGTAGTCGACCTGATCGATCCACTTGAAGGCACCACCCATGTAGTGCACGTCGTCGGTGTAGCGGTCATCGGTCGCGTAGATCGGGATGATCGCTCCCAGATGCGGCGGGCGCTCGCACGCGAGTTGGAAGGAGTTGAATCCTCCATACGACGTCCCGAACATCCCGACATTGCCCGAGCACCACGGTTGCGTGGCGAGCCAGGCGATCGCCTCCGCAAGGTCGCGCTGCTCGGCCTCCGGGTATTCGTCGGTCGCGCGGCCGCTGCTGCTGCCCGTGCCGCGCACGTCGATGCGCGCCACCGCGAAGCCGAAGTCATCGCAGAAGCGCTGGTACTCCGGGCGCCAGCCCGACGTCATGTCGTCCTTGCGATAGGGCAGCGCCTCGAGGATGCACGGTGCCGGGACGGCGTCGGGGATGAAGAGCGTGACGCTCAGATGCTCACCGTCCGACAGCGGGATGGTCGAGCGGATCACGCGAGCATCCCCTTCACCTCATCGAGGGGTAGCGCCAGGAGCGTCCGACCCTGATAGCCGCTCGTCGTCGTGGCGTTGATCATCGAGGCGATGACGGCCTCCTCGCTCGCATCGACCGTGGCGGTGAAGTAGTCGTCGAGTCCCTTCCCGGTGATGGCGGGCCCGCCGCAGCCCTGCGCACGGAGCCCATTGGCCAGACCGAGGAAGATCTCGCCCGAGCCATGATGGGCGACCGAACCCGTGCGGGCCAGGCCCAGGCCGATCCGGCGAGCGAGACGCTCGCAACCGGCGGCATCGATGGGCGCATCGGTGATGACGATGCCGATGCAGGAGCCGGCCGGCGGAGGCTCGATGACACCACTGCGATCAAGCCTGCGGCCCACGTGCACACCGTCGATGGTGAGACGGTCGGAGGACCCGAAGTTGGTGAGCAGGAGTACGCCGACGACGTGACCGTCGGGCAAGACGCGAGAGGCCGAACCGATACCGCCCTTCCACCCCAGGCAGCTCATGCCCGTGCCCGCGCCGACCGCGCCCTGGGCGAAGTCACCACCTGCGCGAGCGGCCTCGAACGCGGCGCGCACATCATCGAAGGTGACGTGCATGGCACGCGGGTTGGAGACCCAGGAGTCATCGCACTCCCCCACGATCGGGATGAATGCCTCTCCGAACGTCGATGCGCCACCCGCGAGGAGTTGGCAGGCCGCGTCGTAGACACGGCCGACCTGCATGGTCGACGTGAGGAAGACCGGCGTCTCCGTGAAGCCCCACTCCTCGATCTGCGAGCGGCCCGTGAGCTCACCCGCTCCGTTGAGCACTGAGACCCCTGCGGGCACGGGGTCGGCGAGGCAGTCACCTCCCGGATCGAGAACCGTGACGCCGGTTCGCGCGATACCTCGGCCATCAGGTGGTGCGGGCTCGTCATACACGACCGTCGCGTGACCCACACCCACTCCGGGGACGTCGATCACACTGGCCGTGGGGCCACTGGGCAGGGAGCCGATGGTGATCCCGAGGTCCGCTACGCGCATGCCGCAATCCTGGCACTCCGTGGGAGGGTGGGGCCGTGATTCGGGTCGTCTCGTCACAGGCTGCGCGGGCGCACGTCCCCGGCGCGGAGATCTGGCTGGGCACGCGCACACCCGGCACCGAGGTGCCCGACCGCGTGGATGCGATCGAGTCCGCACTCGCCGACTGGCCCATGATCGAGGCGGTCGCACATGACGATGACGCGCTCCTCGCCGTGCACGATCCGGCACTCGTCGAGCACCTGCGGACGGTCTGGGATCGCTGGGGGGAGTACGGCGTCGACCGAGTCGTGCCCTACCTCTTCCCCACCGCCGGCATGCTGGGTGACCTGCCGCTCCGCGAGCCTGCAGCCGTGCACGGGGCGGCGGGCCGCTACGGCTACGACACGATGACGCTGATCGGCCCGGGCACCTGGGCGGCAGCGCGCGGTGCGGTCGACGTCGCGCTCACCTGCGTGGATGAGGTCGGCGACGGCGTCATCTACGGCCTCACGCGCCCTCCGGGCCACCACGTCACGCGATCGGCGTACGGCGGATCCTGCTATCTCAACAACGCCGCGGTTGCTGCGCAGGCACTACGGCGGGCGGGTCACGCGCGGGTGGCGATTGTGGACATCGACGCGCACCACGGCAACGGCACGCAGGATGTCTTCTACGCGCGAGGCGATGTGCTCTACGCGTCACTGCACGTGGATCCGGGTGCGGGCTGGTTCCCGCACTACGCGGGCTTCGCCGACGAGGTGGGGGTGGGCGAGGGTCTCGGGGCCAACCTCAACATCCCGCTCGCGCCCGGCACCGGTGACATGCGCTGGCTCGACGCCGTCATGCGCATCGTCCAGCAGGTCATGGACTTCGGCGCGACAGCGATAGTGATCTCGCTCGGAGTGGATGCGGCCGCGGACGATCCAGAGAGCCCGCTGGAGATCACCCAGACCGGCTACTTCCGTGCCGGAGAGCTGCTCGGGGCTCTGCAGTTGCCCACCGTCGCGCTCCAGGAGGGCGGCTACCACCTGCCCACGCTGGGCTCGCTGGTGCGCGCAACCCTGGAGGGCCTTGCAGCGAACTCAGATCACGCTGGCGGGGGCGGCGGAGAAGGCGCGTAGGGGCATAGCAGTGGCCCGGGCTGAGTGCGCTGCAGGAGATAGCGGGTCACGGCGTTGTTGATGCACGTCGACGGCGTCTGCAGATAGCTCACATGCTGCGTGCTGTCGTAGGTGATGAGCGAGGATCCGGCCATGAAGTTGGCCATGGTGCGAGCACCGACGTACTCGGTCAGGGTGTCACCGAGGGAGTTGATGACCACCGGAGGCGTCGGCAGCGTGAGCGGCTCGGTGAGGGGCTCGTAGCTGAGGGTGAAGTCCGCAGGCAGACCGGAGCACGCTGTGCCTTGGGCTATCGCAACCAGGCCCGCGTAGACCGACTGGTTGGCATTCGCGACGTAGGCGGCACGGGCGATCTGATTGACGGTGGGATAGCCCGTCATGTCGCGACAGTTGACGAAGGCGGTGGTGAGCAGGGAACTCGCATCCTGCTCGCTGCGCTTCTTGAGGGCACGCAACGGCTTGGCGATGTCGCTTGATGCATCACCCCTGAGCGCCGCATCGACTGCCCTGATGACCGCGCGGATCTGCGGGTACGCCTGCTGATAGGAGATGCTGGTGAAGATCTCCGGCAGGACGTCCCAGCGGGTGAATTCCTGTCCATTCACCGTGACAGTGCGCTCATTGAGGCCGTCGATGATGCGCTGCAGTCGAGCCGCCATCTGCCTGCCGAAGAGCGATCCGAAGACCTGCTGCCCGGCCGCGAATGCCCATGTGCTTTCGCCCATGAAGGAGGAGACCGTCGAATTGGGTGCCGAGGAGCCGTCGAGGATGAGAGTGCGGACCCTGTCGGGGTACTCACGCGCGTAGCGGTAGCCGACTGTCGTGCCATAACTCATGCCCCAGAAGTTCCAGCGAGGCGCACCCAACGCCACGCGCATGGCCTCGAGGTCCCGCACGACGTAGTGGGTGCCCAGATACGGAGCAACGTTTTGATTGAGCGCCAAGCACTCGGCATTGAGCGCGCCCTGGTAAGCAACAGTCGCTTCGGTGAGCGCCTGCCAGTCGACAGGGCCGGTAGCGGGAGGTTCGTAGTCGGTCGCCCGAGCTTCCACCGCGAGGCAGCCGGTCAACTGCGGCTGGGAGGAGCCGACACCGCGCGGATCCCATCCCACCCAGTCAAATCGCTGCTTCACGGTCCCTGGCAGCTGACCCCAGATGCTCGGCGCACTGTCCAATCCAGATGCTCCAGGACCCCCGGGGTTGAACGTGAGGAAGCCCATGCGCTTGCCGCTGGCGCGCTTCACCGTGAGCGCGATCTCGGCATTCGCGGGATTGGCAAGGTCATTCCAGTCGAGCGGCACGGTGAGCACGCCGCACGCGAAGCCGTCGAATCCCTTCTCAGGGCAGTCGCCCCAGGTGATGGTGCCGCGTGCGGGATCACTCGCAGCGGCGGCCCCAGGGGCAGCGTCAGCTGCGGGGGCCGGGCTTGCGGCCGATGCCGCAGGAAGAGCAAGCAGCGACGCGATGAGCGCCCCGCCCAGGGTCGTCACGGACAGCAGGCGGGGGAGGGAGGGCATGCCCTGAGGCTAGCGGGGATTCCGCTGGACGGATAGGCCTAGGTTTGCGGCATGTCCATCACGGCCTCGACACATGAGCAGGTGGTCTTCGGCCACGATCCGGCCACGGGTCTGCGCGCCATGGTGGCGATCCATTCGACGGCGCTCGGGCCATCGCTCGGGGGGTGCCGCATGCGACCGTACGCCGATGAGCAGGCGATGGTCGCCGACGCCCTGCTGCTCTCGGAGGCGATGAGCTACAAGAACGCCCTCGCCGGGCTCGACCACGGCGGTGGCAAGGCTGTCATCTGGGGTGATCCGGCGACCGACAAGTCACCCGAGCTCTTTCGTGCCATGGGGCGCTTCATCGCAACCCTCGGCGGCCGCTACATCACGGCAGGAGATGTGGGCACGACCGTGGCCGATCTCGATCTCATCCACGAGACCAACCCCTGGACGACCGGCCGCTCGCCGGAGCACGGCGGATCGGGAGACACAGGCATCCTCACGGCGTACGGCATGCAGCAGGCGATGCGGGCGGTGGCGCAGCACCTGTGGGGCAGTGACTCGCTCGAGGGCAGGGTTGTCGGCATCTCGGGCGCGGGCAAGGTCGGTCGCCGCCTCGCCGAGCATCTCGTCGCGGAGGAGGGGGCGCGCGTGATCATCACCGATCCGTCACGCGACGCGATCGCATCGATCGGCGTTGAGGTCGAGGTCGTCGGGTCGACCGAGGAGCTGATCGCGCGCGAGCTCGACATCTATTCACCCAATGCGCTGGGGCACGCGCTCACACCTGACGTGGCTCAGTCCCTGCGGTGCATCGCCGTGTGCGGGGCGGCCAACAACCAGCTCGCGACCCCCGCGGTCGCCGAGATGCTCGCCGAACGCGGAATCCTCTATGCGCCCGACTACCTCGTGAACTGCGGGGGCGTCGTACAGGCGGCCGAGGAGCTGCCGGGCTTCGACATGGAGCGAGCCGAGGCGCGCGTGGCGGGGGTCTACGACACGACCCTTCGGGTGCTGGGTCGCGCTGAGGCCGAGGGGGTGCTCCCGGTCGTGGCCGCGGCCCGTGAGGCCGAGGAGCGCATGGCCGCGGGGGGTCCGGCCCTGCGGACCTT
>CAZLZC010000064.1:0-11679 GCA_964563825.1 uncultured Actinomyces sp. | reverse complement strand
AGCGCGGCATCCCGCTCGTCTTCCTGCAGAACATCTCCGGCTTCATGGTGGGTCGCGACTACGAGGCGGGCGGCATCGCCAAGCACGGCGCCAAGATGGTCACGGCCGTCGCGTGTGCGCGCGTGCCCAAGTTCACGGTGGTGATCGGCGGCTCCTTCGGTGCGGGCAACTACTCCATGTGCGGTCGGGCGTACTCCCCGCGCTTCCTATGGATGTGGCCCAATGCCCGGATCTCGGTCATGGGCGGCGAGCAGGCAGCTGCGGTGCTGTCGACCATCAGGCGAGACCAGGCCGAGACCCGTGGAGAGCAGTGGTCTGCCAAGGACGAGGCGGCCTTCGCTGCACCCATCCGCGAGCAGTACGAGTCTCAAGGCTCGCCGTACTACGCCACTGCGCGCCTGTGGGACGACGGTGTCATCGACCCGCGTGAGACGCGCCGCGTGCTCGGCCTCGCACTCGAGGCAGCCCGCCACGCACCCCTCCCACCCGTCCGCTACGGCGTCTTCCGGATGTGAGCATGTTTGATCGCGTGCTCGTGGCCAATCGAGGTGAGATCGCCGTGCGCATCCTGCGCACGCTCCACCGACTCGGGATCTCCTCCGTTGCCGTCTACAGCGACGCCGATGCCACGGCTCAGCACGTGGTGCGAGCCGACCGCGCCGTGCACCTCGGGCCCGCACCGGCACGCGAGAGCTATCTCGACATCGAGCGCGTGATTGCCGCTGCGCTCACGTCGGGGGCACAGGCGGTGCACCCCGGCTATGGATTCCTCTCGGAGAATCCCGCCTTCGCCCTCGCCTGCGAGGAGGCGGGCCTCGTCTTCATCGGTCCCGGCCCCAAGATCATCGAGGCGATGGGCGACAAGATCGCCGCCAAGGAGGCTGCCCTGGCGGCCGGAGTGCCCGTCGTGCCGGGGCGCCACGACGCGCGGATGGACGATTCGGCGATCATCGCTGCTGTCGAGGAGGTGGGGCGGCCTGCGCTGCTCAAGCCGGCCGCCGGCGGCGGTGGCAAGGGCATGCGCGTGATCAGGTCGGGGGATGACGTGGCTACTGCGATTGCCAGTGCGAGGCGCGAATCACTCGCGTCCTTCGGCGACGATCGCCTGCTCGTCGAGCGGTTCGTCGAGGCGCCGCGCCACATCGAGGTGCAGATCCTCGGCGACGCCTACGGTCACGTGATTCACCTTGGCGAGCGGGAGTGCACGCTGCAGCGTCGACACCAGAAGGTCATCGAGGAGGCACCGTCCGCCTTCCTCGACGAGGCGACACGAGTGCAGTTGTGCGACGCTGCGGTGCGCCTAGCGACCAGCGTTGGCTACGTCAATGCGGGTACGGTGGAGTTCGTCGTACCCTCGGCGCGACCCGCAGACTTCGCCTTCCTCGAGATGAACACTCGCCTGCAGGTGGAGCACCCCGTGACGGAGCAGGTGACCGGGCTGGACCTGGTCGAGCAGCAACTGCGCATCGCGGCGGGTGAGCCGCTGGCCATGACCCAGGACGACATCGTGCTCAGCGGCCATGCTGTGGAGGCGCGGGTCTACGCCGAGGATCCGCAGCGCGGCTACCTGCCCACCGGTGGCGTCATCCGTTTGTGGCATGAGCCCGCCGACGTGCGCGTCGACTCGGGCGTGGCCACGGGAGATCGCATCACGTCCTACTACGACCCCATGCTGGCCAAGGTGATCGCCCACGCGTCCACTCGCGGGGAGGCCATCGCGCGCCTTCAGCGGGCTCTGCGCGAGACCATCTGCCTCGGTGTCACCACCAATCTCGACGACCTCGCCGACCTGCTCGACGACGCGCGGGTGCGCAGCGGTGACATGGACACCGCTCTGCTCGATGACCGTCTGCCACGTGAGATTCCCCCCGGTGCGGACGTGATCGCCGCCGGTGCATCCGCGCTGCGCGCTCCCGCACGTGACGATCTCTGGCAAGCGGGGGACTCCTGGCGACTGGGCGAGGCCGCGCCGCAGCGCTGGGACGTGGCCGGGCATGACGTCGAGCTCGTGCCGCGCGCGGAGGACGTAGAGGTGCTGGTCGATGGAGTGCCGATCGAGCCGGCCGCGGTCGATGCGGTCGCATTCGACGGTGATCGCCTGTGGGTGCACGCCGACGGCAGGCACCATGGGCTCGAGGCCAGGCGTCCGCGCGATCGACGCCTGACCCGCGCCAGCGATGCGCGTCTGGCGGGCCACTGGGTGGCGCGCAGCCCCATGCCCGGCACGGTCATTGCCGTGGGTGTCGCGGTGGGTGACACGGTCGATGAGGGCGCCCCGCTTGCCGTGGTCGAGGCCATGAAGATGGAGCACACGGTCCGCGCCCCGGGGCGTGGCACCGTGACCGCCGTCACGACCGCCGCCGGAGGGCGCGTGCCCCTGGACGCCGTGCTCGTGGAGTTGCAGTTGGAGGAGGTGTCATGACACTGCCCGTGGTCGTGCCCGACCCTGCCCTGCCTTCGCGCGTGACGATCTGGGAGGTCGGCCCCCGCGACGGCCTACAGAACGAGTCCATGGTCCTCGACACCGCCATCAAGGTGGAGTTCGTCGAGCGGTTGGTGCAGGCGGGGCTGGGAGTTGTCGAGGTCACGAGCTTCGTGCGCCCGGATCGCGTGCCCCAACTGGCTGACGCGAGGGAGGTGATGGCGGGCATCGCGCGCCGTGATGACGTGCGTTATCCCGTGCTCGTGCCCAATCTGCGCGGTCTTGAGTCGGCCATCGACGCCGGCGTCAGCGATATCGCCATCTTCGCAAGCGCCACCGAGTCCTTCGCCCAGCGCAATCTCGGCCGCGGCTATGAAGCTCAGTGGGAGATGTTCGAGCCGGTGACGACCCGAGCCCGTGCGGAGGGGCTGCGCGTACGCGGCTACCTCTCGATGTGCTTTGGCGATCCCTGGGAGGGAGCCGTGCCTGCGGAGCAGGTCGTCACCGCCGCGGTCCGCTTGCAGGAACTGGGCTGCGACGCGATCAGCCTGGGAGACACGATCGGCGTCGCCACCCCCGGCCAGGTGGGTGATCTCGTGCGACGGATCGTCTCTGCCGGCGTGCCGCTGGATGCGATCGGCGTGCACTTCCACGACACCTACGGCCAAGCCCTCGCCAACACCCTGGCTGCTCTGCGCGAAGGCGTGACCACGGTCGATTCCTCGGCCGGAGGCCTCGGTGGCTGCCCCTATGCGCAAGCGGCCACGGGCAATCTGGCCACGGAGGATCTCGTCTACATGCTCGATGGCCTCGGCATCGAGCACGGCGTCGACCTCGCCGCACTCATCGACACCACCCACTGGCTCGAGGATCACCTCGGGCGGCCGAGCCCCTCGCGCGTCGTACGCGCACGCACCCCCCAGAAGGAGCAGTGATGGATCACCGTCTGCCCAGTGAGTACGTCGACCTGCAGAAGTCGGTCGCGGCGTTCGCGCAGGATGTCATCGCGCCGGTCATCGGCGATCTCTACGAGGCGCACGCCTTCCCCTACGACATCGTGCGGCAGATGGGGGAGATGGGCCTCTTCGGCTTGCCCTTCCCGGAGGAGTACGGCGGGATGGGCGGCGACTACTTCGCACTGTGCCTCGCGCTGGAGGAGATCGCGCGTGTCGACTCCTCGGTCGCCATCACCCTCGAGGCTGCTGTGAGCCTGGGAGCCATGCCGATCTACCGCTTCGGCACGGAGGAGCAAAAGCGCGAGTGGCTTCCGCGGCTCGTGAGCGGCGAGGTGCTCGGTGCCTTCGGGCTCACCGAGCCGGGCGGCGGCACCGATGCGGGTGCCGCGCGCACGACAGCGCGACTCGACGGCGACGAGTGGGTCATCAATGGCACGAAGTCCTTCATCACCAACTCCGGCACCGACATCACGGGCTTCGTCGCCGTCCTCGCGATCACGGGGACCGACGACGCTGGCAAGAAGGAGCTCTCCACGATCCTCGTGCCGAGCGGTGCGCCTGGCTTCACGGTCTCGGCGCCGTATTCGAAGGTCGGGTGGAACTCCTCCGACACGCATGAGCTCGGATTCGTGGACTGCCGTGTGCCCGCGGCCAATCTGCTGGGCACCCGCGGCAAGGGATATGCGCAGTTCCTGCAGACTCTGGATGAGGGGCGCATCGCGATCGCGGCACTCTCGGTCGGTCTGGCGCAGGGCTGCATTGACGAGTCCGTGCGCTACCTCCATGAGCGGCACGCCTTCGGCAAGCCGCTGTCGGCGTACCAGGCACTGGACTTCATGGTGGCCGACATGGAGGTGCGCGCTCACACCGCACGCTTGGCCTACTACGACGCGGGATCCCGCATGCTCGCCGGCGAGCCCTTCAAGCGTCAGGCGGCCATCGCCAAACTGCACGCGTCCAATGCCGCCGTCGAGAACGCGCGCTGGGCGACGCAGATCTACGGCGGCTACGGCTTCATGAACGAATACCCCGTCGCCCGATTCTGGCGCGATAGCAAGGTGCTCGAGATCGGCGAGGGCACCAATGAGGTGCAGCGTATGCTCATCGCCCGCGAGCTGGGACTAGGTCGGTAGCGAGTTGGGAGTCGATATGGCGACGGTGCTCACCGAGGACCGCGGGCCGGTGCGGATGATCACACTCCACCGGCCCGAGCGACTCAACGCCATCACCGAGCAGCTCATTGCCGACCTCAACGCCGCCCTCGAGTCGGCACACGCCGACCCCGGCGTGCGCGCCATCGTCCTCACGGGTGCCGGCAGGGCGTTCTGCGCGGGCGATGATCTGCATGAGTACGCCGACCAGGCCAGCACGCGCGAGGCGACTCAGGCCTACGTCGAGGAACTCCAGCAGGTCACGCGGCACATCATGTTCGGCCGGGTGCCGGTGGTTGCCGCCGTGCGCGGGTGGGCGGTCGGTGGTGGCTTCGAGTGGGTTCTGGACTGCGACCTTGTCGTCGTCGGTGAGTCGGCGAAGGGGTTCTTCCCCGAAATGGGCCTCGGTCTCTTCGTCACCGGGGGCGTGACCGCGCTGCTGCCGCGGATCGTCGGCCTCTCGCGAGCACGTCAACTACTGCTGCTGGGGGAGCGCATTGACTCCACCCAGATGCTGGAGTGGGGCATCGCGCACTGGCGCGTCGCCGATGATGCCGTGGTCGATGAGGCGGTCGCGGTGGCGCAGCGGCTGGCTGAACTCTCCGAGCGTGCCGTTGCGGACCTGCGCCGGATCATGACGACCGTGTCGGTGGGTGACCTCGAGGCTGCGATGGCGGCCGAGACCGAGGCCACGGTGGCCGCGTTCGGGGATCCTGATGCTGCTCGCCGCGTGCGCGACGCGGCTCCCTAGCCCGGCCTACTTCAGCAAGCCGGCCTTGCGCAGCCCCGCCCAGGTGAGGGGCAGCAGGCCCGCGGCGAGCGCGATCTTGACGACATCGCCGATGAGGAACGGCACCACGCCGAGCTGCAGCGCTGTCGCCCAGGTCACGTCGATGGCGTACTTCAGCCACGTGACGCCCACGGCGTAGATGACGAGATTGCCAAGCACCATGAGTCCGGCGGTGCGCCACACGGTCAGGGTGGCGCCGTGCTCGGCAATGCGGCCCACGATGCCTGCGGCGACGATGAAGCCGAGGATGTAGCCGAAGCTCGGCATAGCGAATCCGGAGGAACCCTCCGCGAACCACGGGACTCCGGCGATACCGGCGACGGCGTAGAGCGACATGGCGAGGACGCCGCGAAGCGAGCCCAGTGCCGCGCCGGCGAGAAGGACGGCGAAGGTCTGAAGGGTCAGCGGCACGGGCGTGAAGGGCAGTGGGATCGCCACCTGGGCGGCGAGGCCCACGAAGGCGGCTCCGCCGAGGACGAGGATCGCCTGCCGAGCGAGGGAGCGCGCCCCCTCGGAGCGGTCGGTCCAGACGTCAGCGAGGACGGCGGGCTGGGCGACGGCCATGGGGTACCTCCGGGTGATGTGCTGCGCTACGGCGTGTCGTGACCCTATCCAATCCGCGCATCGGCCCGGGGGACGGTCTAGGGTGGAGTCACCGTGAAGGGCTAAGGCCCGGCGGGGCGGCCAAGCCGCCCCTGTCGGGCAGCCCCGGCGGGTCGGCGAAGCCGCCCCTGTCGGGCAGGCCAGGCTCCGGGTGAGGACGCAGGGGAAGGCGAACCTCACGAAGGAGGCCACGGCATGTCCACGATGCCACCATCGCGGTCGGCGACGCATCCGTCGATGCTCCCGCCCGCGCTCCCGACGCATGGCCGCGCGCGCGGCGTCGTCTTCCTGCACGCCGTACCCCGGGCACTGTGCCCCCACGTCGAGTGGGCGCTGAGTGCCATCGTCGACACCGAGATCCGCCTCGAGTGGCAGCCTCAGCCGGTCTCACCGCCACTGCTGCGCGCGGAGCTCCCGTGGGCCGGTCGCCCCGGTCTGGGTTCACGCTTCATGAGCGCGCTCAAGGGATTCCCCGACCTCGTCGCCGAGGTGACCGAGGATCCGTCACCGGGCCGCGAGGGAGAGCGCTATGCACTCACGCCGACACTCGGCCTGCACCGCGCGATCATCGGCGTACACGGCGACATCCTGGTGTCCGAGGACCGCCTGCGTGCCGCGGTTGCGGGAGCGGAATCAACGGGCGCTCAACTCAAGGACGGCATCGCCTATCTCCTGGGCACGGCGTGGGACGCCGAACTCGAGCCCTATCGCGCGGCAGGGGAGGACACCCCCGTACGCGTACTCCACCACGTGGTCTGACCGCTTCGGCTAGCTCCATGTCGGCTAGCCGACCCGACGATGTCCACGTGGCCGGGTTTTTCGAAGGGTTTTGCGTCGGATAGACCCGCTTGCGTACTGATGGCTGCCCGCGGTGCTGGTCAGTTGCCCGGGGTCATCGGTGTCCCTGATCCAGGGCGTGCACCACTCGGTCGACAACGCGCTGCGGCGCCCGGAGGATGTCGGCGTAGGTCCAGCGGATGACGCGCCAGCCCGCGCGTTCGAGGGCCTCCTGCCGAAGCTTCTCCCGGCGGAGGATTGCTGGGTCCGTGTACTTCCCCATGCCGTCGCACTCGCCGATCACCCTGGCGTCTCCCCAAGCCATGTCCACCCAGTAGAGGCGGCCGTCGGCTCCTTCGACGGGGTATCCGCATTCCGGTCCGGGTACGCCATGCTCGAGGAGCACGCCCCGCGACTGAGACTCCAGAGGTGACTCCGCAGCGGGGTCTGACAAGCGCAGTGCTCTCCGGGCGCTGAGCGTGCCCGGCCAGCCTGTCATGTCCTGGAGTACGCACTCGACAGTTCGGCGTGCCGCGTCGACGTGCTCGTCATCGTGGACGGCCATGCGCAGGACAGTGGGGTCGTCGAGGTCCCGCAGCACCAGTCGTCTCAGGGCCCCGTCCATGCAGATCAAAGCCTCCGGCATCTTCGCTGTGCGCGCGATGTCGATCGCGGTGCGAGCGAGTGACGTCACCCGAGTCCCACGCACGACGGAGACGTGGCTACCCGGCAGCCGTTGGGCATGGATGCGCACGCGGCCTGCCGTGCGCGTTCTCCCGCCAGGAAGCGTGATGTGGCCCTCGGCGACGGAGGTGAGCGGGACCGGAAGTCCATGGAATCGACCCGCGGACTCGTGTGAGAGGGCGCTCCCGGCAAGGAGGTGGGCCATGGCGATGGCCGCAGTATCGGCATGTTCCTCGGGGCTGGGGGTGCCAGCGGGAGGCACATGCAAGACGCCGCGGCGAACTCGAACCACGGCACCCTCCCGCACGGCTGCCCGGAGTCGGTCATCGGACACACCGCTCGCCCGCGCCTGCGCGGTCGTGAAGGGGTCCGGTCCGAAGCGCACGCTGAGAGTTGCGGCAGTCTCGGCGGCAAGTGAGCGTCTCCCCATGCCCACATGCTGGTGATCGCCTCGCGAGAAGGTCGGATTCAGTCGCCCACCGCGCACGTCACCTGATCGGTGTCACTGCGCGATCGCCACGGGAGCGGGTCTATTGCGGCGTTCCGGGATGAATAGGCCCGCTCCCGTGGCCATCGTGAACTAGGGGGTGTGGCCCTGAGTCGCTGGCCGAGCCTGCGCCCGCTAGGCGAGGGCCTCGCGCATCGCGGCGATGTGCGCAGGGGTCGAACCGCAGCACGCACCGATGACCGTGAAGCCGAGGTCGCGCATCTCGACGGCGTAGCCGGCCATCTCCTCGGGCGTGCCATCGAAGACGAAGGTGTCGCCCTGAAGCTTGGGGAGCCCGGCATTGGACTGCACCATCAGGCGCACGCGCCCGGCACCGGCTTCGGCAAGTTGGGCCGCGATGATGCGCATCTCATCGAGTCCGCGACCGCAGTTGGCGCCGACGACATCGACGCCCATGTCGGAGATCGCCTGCACGGCCATGGCGGGGGAGACACCCATCATCGTGCGGAGGTTGGTGTCGAAACTCAGCGTGGCGAAGACGGGCAGACCCGGTGCCTCCTTGCGGGCTGCGGTGACGGCGGCCTCGACCTCGGAAAGGTCGCTCATCGTCTCGATGAGGATGCCGTCTACGCCGCCGGCGACGAGCCCGCGCACCTGCTCCGCGAAGAGCTCCGCCGCTGAATCGATGGTGAGGTCACCCATCGGCTCCATGAGTTCGCCCGAGGGGCCGATGTCGCCGAGCACGAAGGTGCCGGGGTAGCGATCGGCCACGCTGCGCGCAAGCGCGGCGGCCGCCTGGTTGAGCTCTTCGACGCGGTCCTCGAGTCCGTGCATCTGCAGTCGCGCGCGCGTGCCACCGAAGGTGTTGGTCGTCAGCAGTCGTGAGCCCGAGGCGGCGTAGCCCTCAAGCACACCCTCGACGATGTCGACTCGCTCGACGTTCCACAACTCGGGAGCTCCACCCTCGTCGTTGCCGAGGTCCTGCAGCATCGTGCCCATGGCACCGTCGCCGAGCAGGGGACCGTCATCAAGGGCATCGAGGAGTGCGCTCATGGCGGTATCTCATCACAACCACCGCTGCGACGGCGATTCCCTACAGAGGGATGTTGCCGTGGGCGCCGCGCACACCGGGTGTGTCGAGCAGTGCGCGCGCGACCGTGGTGCGGGTCCGATCCGGCTCAAGGACCTCATCCACCACACCCATCTCAATGGCACGGGTGAGACCGCCGGAGATGATGTCGTGCTCAGCGGCCAACTCGAGTTCGAGCTGTGCGCGAGCCTCCTCGTCGGTGGCCTCGGCGAGGCGGCGGCGGTGGAGCACACGCACCGCAGCGACCGAGCCCATGACCGCCACTTCGGCGCCGGGCCAGGCATAGACGCGGGTGGCGCCGAGTGAGGCCGAGTTCATGGCCACGAAGGCCCCGCCGTAGGCCTTGCGGGTGACGACCGTGACCCGCGGGACCACGCATTCGGCGAAGGCGTGGAGGAGCTTGGCACCGCGGCGTACGACGCCGTCCCACTCCTGGCCGACGCCCGGGAGATAGCCCGGCACGTCGACGAGTACGACGAGGGGCACGGCAAAGGCATCGCACATGCGCACGAAGCGCGCCGCCTTCTCCGCGCTGGTGGAGTCCAGGCACCCACCGAGGCGCAGCGGATTGTTGGCCACCACGCCCACGGTGCGCCCGCCGAGTCGACCGAGGGCGACGACGACATTGGGAGCCCAGCGCGCGTGCAGCTCGATCATGGAGCCCTCGTCGAGGAAGCGCTCGACTAGCGGATGCACGTCGTAGGCGCGCTTCGATGATTCGGGCAGCAGGTCGCCCAGGTCGGGATCGTCGATCGCGGTCATGTCGAGTGATCCCTGGCGCCCGAGGAGATGGGCGAGGCGGCGACCTTCCTCGAGGGCTTCGGCCTCCGTCTCCGAGACCAGATGCACCACGCCACTGCGGCGCCCGTGCGGGTCGGGCCCGCCCAGGCGCTCCATGTCGACCTGCTCGCCCGTGACAGAGCGGATGACCTCTGGGCCCGTCACGAAGATCCGACCCTCGGGGCCGAGGATGACGATGTCGGTGAGAGCCGGGCCGTACGCCGCTCCGCCCGCGGCCGGGCCGAGCACGATGGAGATCTGCGGCACCTTGCCCGAGATGCGCGTCATCGCGGCAAACACGCGGCCGACGCCGTCGAGGCTCGCAACGCCCTCGCGCAGGCGGGCGCCCCCCGAGTGCCAGATGCCCACGACGGGGCAGGAGTCGGCGAAGGCGCGGTCGTACGCCGTCACGATCGCGCGGCAGCCCTCCTGGCCCATGGCCCCGCCCTGCACGGTCGGGTCGGTGGCGAACGCCACGACCTCGGCGCCGTGGACCGAGCCGACGCCGACGAGGACGCCGCGGTCGTCCTCGGGCGTGATCGCGCGGAAGGTACCCGGGTCGAAGAACGCCTCGAGGCGCACACGCGGTGAGCGCGGATCTGGGGCGTCCGGTGCGTCGGCCATCACACGGTCCGGAAGGCGATGGCGACGTCATGCCCGCCGAAGCCGAAGGAGTTGTTGAGCGCGAGGAGATCGCCAGCGGGGAGCTCGCGAGGGGCCCCGCGAACGACGTCGATGTCGACCTCCGGATCCTGCTCGTGCAGATTGAGTGTCGCCGGCACGAGCCTGTGGTGCAGGGCGAGGACGGTGTAGATCCCCTCGATGGCACCGGCAGCGCCGAGCATGTGCCCCGTCATGGACTTGGTCCCGGTCACGAGCGGCTGGGCGTTACCCATGGCAGAGCGAATCGCGACAGCCTCGGCGACGTCACCCTGGGGAGTGGAGGTCGCGTGGGCGTTGATGTGCGCGACGTCATCCGGCGACGCGTCCGCCTGCTCGAGTGCCGCGAGGATGGCCCTCGTCGCACCCTTGCCCTCGGGGTCGGGCTGGGCGATGTGGTGGGCATCGGCCGTCATGCCTGCACCGACGACGTAGGCGTAGATGCGTGCCCCGCGAGCCTTGGCATGCTCCTCGGACTCGAGCACCAGGACACCGGCACCCTCGCCCATGACGAAGCCGTCGCGCCCGACGTCGTAAGGGCGTGAGGCTCCCTGGGGATCGTCGTTGCGCGTGGAGAGCGCTCGCATGGCAGCGAATCCCGCCATCGTGAGCTGGTGGATCGGCGTCTCGGTGCCGCCTGCGAGCACGACATCGGCGCGACCGTCCACGATCATGCGCGCGGCGACGCCGATCGCTTCGGCACCCGACGCGCAGGCACTCACCGGCGCGTGGACGCCGGCGGCAGCGTGAAACTCAAGGCCTACCGCGGCCGCAGGTCCGCTCGGCATGAGCATCGGCACGGTGTGCGGGGAGATCCGCGAGGGCCCGCGTTCCTTGAGGGTGTCGTAGGCATTGAGCAGGGTGAGGAAGCCGCCGATGCCCGAGCCGATGACCGTGCCCATGCGCAGCGGGTCCACCTCGGGGCTGCCGGCATCGGCCCACGCCTCGCGCGCGGCGACGAGGGCCACCTGCTGGGATCTGTCGAGTTTGCGTGCCTCGACGCGATCCAGAGGTGGCTCCTCGGCGAGAACGCCGGCGAAATGGACCGTCATCTCGTCCACCCACGGCTCGGTGAGCGTCTTGATGCCGGAGCGACCTTCGATGAGCGCGGACCAGTTGCTGGCCACGTCACCGCCGAGCGGTGACGTGGCGCCTAGCCCCGTGACGGCGATGCGCATCGGTCAGGCGGTCGACTTCTCGATGTAGGCGACGGCGTCGCCGACGGTGCGGAGGTTCTTGACCTCGCTGTCGGGGATCTTCACGCCCCACTTGTCCTCGGCGGCCATGACGACCTCGACCATGGACAGCGAGTCGATGT
>CAZLZC010000063.1:0-11748 GCA_964563825.1 uncultured Actinomyces sp. | reverse complement strand
TACGTCTACGTCTCCGAAGGCCTGGGACGGACCATGGGGCTCGGTACGGCATTCGTCGCTACGGTGGCCTACGCGGTCGCTGCAACTGGAGCCGTCGGCATCTTCGCGCTCCTCGCTCAGAGTGTCTTCCTGGAGTTCTTCCTCATCGAGACACCCTGGGTGCTGTGGGCCCTCATCGCCACGTTGCTCATGGGGCTCCTCGGAGTTCTGCGCGTCGAACTCAATGCGCGCGTCCTCGGTGTCGTCATGGTGTGCGAGGTGGCGATTCTGCTCGTCATCGGAGCCGTCATCGTGCTCTCCGGCGGAGCCGAGGGCCTCTCGCTTGCGGCATTCACCCCGGCAGAGGTCTTCGGGGTCAATCCGGGCGTCCTGCTTGCCGTAGTCATTTCGGCCTTCGCGGGCTTCGAGGCGACCGTGCTCTACGTGGAGGAGGTGCGCTCACCCGAGCGCTCGATCCCGCGTGCCACATACGGCGCCATCATCGTGCTTGTGGCCTTCTACGCCTTCGTCAGCTGGGCCGTGATCCAGGCCTTCGGCAATGCCGGAGCCGTCGAGATCGCGGCCACCGACCCTGTGGGCATGTTCTTCGCGGCCGCCGATGGCTTCCTCGGTCTGTGGGCGGTGGCCCTCCTGGGGGTCCTCGTTGTCACGAGCTGGTTCGCCTCGATCCTGGCCTTCCACAACGCGACCACGCGCTACCTCTTCGCGCTGGGCCGCGATCAGGCGATTCCACGGAAGTTCGGGGCACTGTCGCCGAGATTCGGGTCGCCGATGTTCGCCAGTCTCACGCACACGGCGTTCACGCTCATCGTCGTGATCGCCTTCGCGCTGGCGGGGGCCGATCCCTACCTGGATCTGTACGTCCTGGGCTCCACGCCGGCGGTGGTAGCGATCCCGGTGATGGAGTGCCTGGCCGCCGCCGCGATCGTCGCCTACTTCGCGCGCGATCGCCGGGGCATGTCCGTGTGGCGGGTCATCGTGGCTCCGGCGGCCGCGGGCCTCGCACTGCTGCTCGTCACGTACCTCATCATCACCCAACTGGACATTTTCACCGCGAGAGGTGCTCTCGTGAACTCAGCGCTCGTGGGTGTGGTCTTCGTCGCCCTGCTGGCGGGTGTGGTTCGGGCACTCTGGCTCAAGCAGCGTGATCCTGCGGTGTACGCGGATCTCGGGCGCGCTTCCGGGAGTGAGGTTGCGTCCGCATGACCTCCTACGATCCCTTCGCTCGCGGAGCATTCCCGGTCGGTGTGCGTAGCGAGGAGTGGTATGACGCCGCGCGCGATCGCACGCTCCCCGTCGAGATCTGGTACCCCGCCGCCGATGAATACGCCGGGCAGGATCTCGACCCGGCTACCTGGGATGTCTTCCCCCCGGTGTGGGCCGCGGACGGCGTCGCCTCACCCGACGAAATGTGCACCCAGTTGGCCGTTCGCGACGCGGCCATATGCGAACTTGATGCACCGGCACCCCTCGTGCTGCTCATCCACGGCTGGGCGGGCTTCCGTCGCGAGTCGACCTTCATCGCCACGCACCTCGCGAGTCGTGGCTACATCGTCGTGTCACCCGATGTCATCGGGAGCACCTGGGACGACGTGGATGCCCTGCTCACCTCATGCGAGCCGGTGGGCCGGCGTGAGGACCTCGTCGACCACGCGGAGGCGAGCGCCATTGCCCGCGTCGGAGACATCGCCTTCCTTATCTCCACAGCAGTCGAGCGGCTGCCAGTGCGTGATGGAGGGGTGGGTGTGACAGGGGCGAGCTTCGGGGGCTATTCCTCGCTTGTGGCGCCGACCTCGGATGGCCGAGTCGCTGCGATCGCCGCCATGTGCCCCGCTAACGACGACGGCTTGGTCCTGTCCGGCGGCTCCGTCTACAACTCTCGGATCCGGGCTCCGTGGAAGTCCGACCCCGCCACGCTCATACTGGCCGGCGACCGCGACTCCCTGCTGCCGCTCTACGGCCAGTTGACGCTGCTCAAGGAGGTGCCAGCCACGCGCAAGCAGGTGGTCGCCATGGCGCGGGCTGATCACAACCACTTCGTCGACGACATCGAGTTGGGCCAGGCCTGGCTGGGAGAGTTCGTCGCGCGGGTGGGTCGGATCTTCCCGGAGGGCCCGGGCAACTGGTCGCTGATCGCGCAGTGCGTTCAGCCGATGGAGGCGCTCGTGCCGGGGGCCGAGGCGAAGCTCGCCTGGCAGGGGATTATCGCGGCCCACTTTGATGCGCACCTGCGCGATGATCCGCAAGCGATGGCAGCGGTCGCTGATATCGAGGGGCTCGCCGAGCAGGTCGGTGTCGAGGTGACGACGATCGGTTCGGGCGGTGAGTGACGACGACGCAATCGCGGCCGTGGTCGAGCGGGCTTACGCCGCTTTGGAGTTCGAGCCTGGGGCGGAGCCTGACTGGGCGCTCTTCGACTCCGCTTTCGCGCCGGAGGCGATCCTGGCACTGCGGGTCTTCCCCGAAGATCCCCACATCTCGGTCATGGGACTACTCGCCTACGCGGAGTCCCAGATGCGCAACGACCTGGGGGAGCAGGGGTACTCGGAGACGCCGGGAGTCGGATCCACGGAGGTCATCGGCGATGTCGCCGTGGTGCGACAGCCCTTCACCATGAACTTCGCCGACCGTGCGGTGGCCGCAATCGACGTCTTCAGCCTCGTGCGCAATGCCGGTGCGTGGAAGGTGGTCGCTGTCGTCAGCGACACCGTCGCGTCGAAGTCCGCCTAGATCCTTAGCGGCGAGGCCAGTCCTGTCCTTGGCCGCCGTCGATGGCCGCCTCGGCGAAGTAGTAGGGCTCGGTGATTCCCTTCTTGCGCATAGCGATTCCGGTGAGGACTTCACGGATGACGCGATTGGCGATCAGGCCGGTGGCATACGTCGAGTCGGCGAAAGGGTTGAGTTCGACCAGCTCGACGCCCACGACGTTCTTCTCCGCTCCGAGTCGTCTGAGGATCGGGAACATCTCACGCGGGGTGAGGCCGTTGGGTTCGGGCGTACCGGTGCCTGGGGCGAAGGCGGGATCGAACACGTCCATGTCGATGGAGATGTAGAGGTAGTCCGTGCCGTCGGAAGCCTCCTCGATGGCGCGGTCCATGACCCAGTCCCAGCCGAACTTATCGACCTGCGCCATGTTGTGGTAGCGGAAGCCGTGGTCGCGCATCCAGCCGAGGTCTTTGTCGTTGGGCGCCCACCCGCGGGTGCCTACCTGGATGAAGTTGTGACCCGAGGCATGCCCCTGCTCGATGAGTCGGCGCACCGGCGTGCCGTGCGTGAGGTTGAGGCCAAGCCCGGCGTCCGTCGCGTCGTAGTGGGCGTCGAAGTGGATGACGCCCACCTTGGCCTTGCCGAATACGTCCGCCATCGCGGCGACATTCGGATACATGAGCGAGTGATCGCCGCCCACGATGAAGGGGATCGCGCCAGTCTCGGCCACTTCGCGCACGAGCGCGCGGATCGGCTCGATGGAGGCGTAGAGTGACATGTTGTTGACGGGTGCGTCGCCGTAGTCGGCCAGCACGAGCTCGGTGACGGGATCGACCCGCGTGTGCTGATGCGGCGTGCCGTAGCCAGGCGGCATGTAGATCTCGCCGTTGCGCACCATCTTGGGTCCGTAGGCCGAACCCCTCATTCCGTACGAGAAGTCGAGGCCAGCGCCGATCATTGCCACCTCGACTCCCGCTGCGCGTAGGTCCGCAGGCGTGAGGGCAATGGGGGCACCGACGAAAGTCTGGAAGCCCGACATGCCCATCTGGAACATGTAGCGGCGGAGATCGATCAGGCCAGGGGGCCGGTCTCCCTGGAGGTCAGGGCGCTTGGTGAAGACGCCCATGCCGGATAGGTCGTCGGGGTTGAACTCAGGGAAGTCGCTGGGCGGAGGGAAGTCAGGCGGGGTCATGGCGGCATCTAAGTCAAGAAAAAGCGCTTTGGTAAGCACGTGTCGAACGGGTCGGCCCGCGCCAGCAAGGGGCCTGCCGCGGTACGGCGTGGGCTACCCTCAGCGACGGTCGTGGTGGCCTGATCGTGGTGGCCGGGCCGAGCGAGCCACCGGGGATGCCGAGCCCGAGGGGATGCACAGAGCGTGACCATGTTGACGGAGCCCCAGCGAGCCACCCTGCGTGCGCTGATCGACCGGCTCATCCCGTCCGACGACTTCCCGGGCGGTTGGGACGCCGGCGTCGGCGACTACCTCGACCGCCAGTTCGCCGGAGATCTGAGTGACGTGGTGGATCTGTACCCCGGCGGGCTCGATGCACTTGACGTCGAGGCTCACACCGCGGCCGGAGTCAGCTTCGCCGCACTCGCACCCGATGCGCAAGATGACCTGCTGCACCGAGTCGAGGTGGGCGACGTGGCGACTGACTGGCCGGTCGACCCGGCTGAGTTCTTCCGGGCAGCGACCGAGCACGCCGCCGAGGGTTACTACGGCGATCCGGGCAACGGTGGCAACCACGACGGTGTGTCCTGGCGCATGATCGGCTTCGAGGTCACCGGATGAGCACCTACGACGTCATCGTCGTGGGCGCCGGGGCCGGTGGCGGGGTCACCGCCGGCGTGCTGGCCGAGGCCGGCAAGACCGTGCTGCTCATCGAGCGCGGGCGCGAGCTCGCCTTCGAAGACGTCCCGCGCGACCACCTGCGCAACCACCGCTACTCGCGCTACGGGCACAACACCGGACCGTGCCTGGAGGGCAATCCGCGCGTGCTCGTCGATCTGGATGGTCACGAGCGCACGCTCAGCCCACATGAAGATGCCTACCAGAACAACGCCACCGGCGTGGGTGGTGGTGCGCGGGTCTACGGCGCGCAGGCCTGGCGGTACCTGCCGCTCGACTTCGAGATGGCCAGCACCTACGGCGTGCCGGCGGGGAGCTCGCTGGCCGACTGGCCGATCGGATACGCCGACGTCGCGCCGTTCTACGAGCGGGCCGAGTGGGAGATCGGGGTGTCGGGCGATACCACTGGGAGTGCCGAGCGCTGGCCGCGTGACAAGGGATACCCGATGCCGCCGGTGCAACTCAATCGCCAGGGTGCGTTGATGCGACGTGGCGCGGACGCGCTCGGCTGGCCGACCTTGGCCGTGCCGCTGCTGATCAACAGCACGCCGTACCTCGGTCGGCCGGCCTGCATCCACTGCCAGCACTGCATCGGCTTCGCCTGCCCGGTCGACGCCAAGAACGACAGCCAGAACACGCTGCTGGTCCGGGGGCGCGCGACCGGCCTGGTCGAGGTGGTGACCGAGGCCATGGTGGAGCAGGTCGACACCGTCGATGGCCGGGTGGTCGGTGTGACGTACTTCGATCGCGACGACCAGCGCCAGAGTGTGCGCGCAGAGGTGGTGGTGCTGGCCGCTGGCGCGATCGAGACCGCCCGGCTCATGCTGAACTCGCGCTCGCCAGAGCACCCGCATGGGCTAGGCAATGCGCACGATCAGGTGGGGCGGAACCTGCAGGGCCACTACTACCCCGGTGGCGTCGGCCTGATGTCCGAGCCGGTCCACGACGGCATCGGGCCGGGGGTGACGACCGCGATCACGCAGTTCAATCACGGCAACGGGGACCTGATCGGTGGCGGCATGATCGCCGACGAGTTCGTGGTGCTGCCGATCATCTTCTGGGCGCGCAATCTGCCGCCGGATCTGCCGCGGTGGGGCGCCGAGGCCAAACGGTTTATGCGCGACAACTACACCCGCGTAGCGCGCGTGATGGGTCCGGTGCAGGAGATCCCAAGCCCGGATGCGCGCGTGACCCTCGACCCGCAGGTGCGCGACCGCTGGGGCATCCCCGTCGTGCGTCTCTCGGGCGCGACCCATCCCGAGACGGTGCGCACAGCCGAGTTCATGTACGCCCGCTCGCGGGAGTGGCTGGCCGCCTCGGGTGCGGAGCGGATCTGGGGGTCGCCTCCGCGACTGAAACTCAGTGGCGGACAGCACCAGGCGGGCACGTGCCGCATGGGCGATGACCCGACGACGTCAGTGACCGACCGCTGGAGCCGGGTGCACGGCCACGACAACCTCTACCTTGCCGATGGCTCGGTGCATGTGACCAACGGAGGCTTCAATCCGGTGCTCACGATCATGGCTCTGGCGTTCCGCACCGCCGAGCGCATCGCCCAAGAGTGGTAGCGCGGGCGTGCCGACGGTGTCCGGTAGGGCGGCGCGGACTCGGCCGGGCCCTACTCTGACGCTGTGAAGGTGTGGGCACGAGTCGCGCCCGGTGCCTTCGTCGTCATCTGGAGCACCGGCTTCATCGGCGCCCGCTACGGCCTTCCCTACGCCGCCCCGCTCACACTTCTCGGGGTCCGCATGGCACTGGCCACTGCTGTCTTCGCCCTGCTCGTCCTGGCCCTGCGATCCCCGCATCTGATGGGCCGCCGTCAGTACTCGCGATCGGCAATCGTGGGGATTCTGTTGCACGCCGTCTATCTGGGCGGCCTCTTCATGGCCATCGATCTCGGCTTGGCCGTGAGCGTGACGGCTCTCATCGTCTGCCTTCAGCCGATTCTCGTTGCGATCCTCGCCGGCCCAACTCTCGGCGAAGAGGTCCACGCGCGCCAATGGCTCGGATTCGCGTTCGGATTCCTGGGCGCCGCCATCGTGCTGGCACCGGGGCTCACCTCCGGTGACACCTCGCCGGCGGCCGCCCTGGCCGCCATCGTCGCTCTGGGCGGCACGACCGCCGCCATGCTGCTGCAGAAGAAGTGGGGCGATGACATCCCCCCGCTCGCCGGAAACACTGTGCAGTACGCCGCAGCCACCGTCGTCTTGCTGGCAGGCGCCGCACTCACCGAGCCGCTGAGCATCGATTGGACTCCGACATTCGCCGCGGTCCTGGCCTATATGGTCCTGGTGCTGTCGGTAGGGGCGATCCTGCTGATGTTCTGGCTGATCCGCCGCGGGACCGCCTCGGGGTTCACCAGCCTGTATTTCCTCGTGCCTCCTGTCACGCTCCTAGAGGCCTGGATTCTCTTCGGCGAGCACCTTCCGGTGCTTGCGCTCGTCGGATTCGCCGTCGCCACGCTCGGGGTGGCGCTCGTCCGGGCCCCTCGAGCACCGATCGACGCCGCTTGAGTCGCCAGTTCCTTCTGTCAGGACCTGAACCGAATCGCCACCCCGGCTGGGTTCAACTGTCCAAAGCAAAGAGGGCCCTGCCGCGATTCCTCGCGTCAAGGCCCCCTCCTTTGTGCCTACGCCTTCTTGGTCTCCCAGAAGATCTCGGAGATCTCGTCGATCTTGCCGAGCAGTTGGTCGGCCACGGCGACATCGACGGTGCCCTTGGTGCCGCCGGCACCGGCGAGCTTGGTCGCCTCGTTGAAGAGCTGATTGAGGTTGGGGTACTTCTCGAAGTGCGGCGGCTTGAAGTAGTCGGTCCACAGCACCCACAGGTGCTCCTTGACCAGGTTGGACCGTTCCTCCTTGATGGCGATGGCGCGCACCTTGAAGTCGGGGTCGTCAGAAGCGTGGTACTTCTCCATGCACGCCTTGACCGACTGGGCCTCGAGCTTGGCCTGCGCGGGGTCGTAGACACCGCAGGGCAGGTCGCAGTGGGCATGGACCGTGGTGCGCGGGGCGAGCCACGCGGTGATCCGAGTAAGCATCTTTCCTCCGTCCGGGGCGCTGTGCGCTGTGGGCTCCACCCTAGTCCGGGTGCCCCAGGGCGGCATCAGGTGCTCGGGCATGATCCAGGCATGGCCCGCCTGCCGTGGTTCCCCGTCGCCGTCGCCGGCGAGTCGATGGAGCCGACGCTGCGCTCAGGCGAGTGGTGGCTGGCTCGGCGTACCCACCGAGTGGCCGTGGGTGACGTGGTGGTGGTCCGCCAGCCTGAGCAGGTGGGGATCCTCACCGTGAAGCGCATCACCCGGCGTGATGGGACGCGGTGGTGGGTCGAGGGGGACAACCCCGGCCGCAGTCGCGACAGTCGCCACTACGGCCCCGTGGATCAGGAAACGATCGTCGGCCGGCTCGTGGTGAGGTACCGACCGCTGCCGCTGAGGCGCATTCCGTGTCGCGGTGGTTGACTACTGCCCCATGAGCGACGAGGCGAACACCATCGATCCTGCCTTCCCCCTGCATCAGGGCGGCAAGATCGAGGTACGCCCGACCGTGCGTATCCGGGATCGCGAAGGACTCGCGCTCGCCTACACGCCTGGCGTGGCACGTGTGTCAACGGCGATCGCTGAGAACCCCGAACTCGTCCGCGAGTACACCTGGAAGTCCAACACCGTGCTTATCGTCACGGATGGCACCGCCGTGCTGGGGCTCGGCGATATCGGTCCCGAGGCATCCCTGCCGGTCATGGAGGGCAAGGCGCTGCTCTTCAAGGAGTTCGGCAATGTGGACGCCGTGCCGATCTGCCTGGCGACCAAGGACGTCGACGAGATCATCGAGACGGTCATCCGCATCGCCCCGGCGTACGGCGGGGTCAACCTCGAGGACATCAGCGCGCCTCGCTGCTTCGAGATCGAGGAGCGCCTGGATGCAGCCCTCGACATCCCGGTCTTCCACGACGACCAGCACGGCACCGCCGTGGTCGTGCTCGCAGCGCTGCTCAACGCCGCCCGTGTCGTCGGCCGGCCGATCTCCGATCTGCGCGCCGTCGTCTCAGGCGCGGGAGCAGCCGGAGTCGCGGTGACCGACATCCTGCTCGAGGCGGGGATCGGCGACATCGCCGTCGGCGACTCGGTCGGCATCATCTCGAGCTCGCGCGAGGACCTCACGCCGGTCAAGGCGGCACTCGCCGCACGCACGAACCGGCTGGACATCGAAGGTTCGATCGAGGAGGCGATGG
The DNA here is from genome assembly GCA_964563825.1 of uncultured Actinomyces sp. Taxonomy (GTDB): domain Bacteria; phylum Actinomycetota; class Actinomycetes; order S36-B12; family S36-B12; genus Mxb001. Next base: position 2,963 of record CAZLZC010000063.1, on the reverse strand, counting down.
CGGGCGCCGACGTCTTCATCGGACTCTCAGCCGGCAAGGTGTCCGACGCGGCAGTGGCGTCCATGGCACCCGGATCCATCGTCTTCGCCCTGGCAAACCCTGACCCGGAGATCCACCCCGACGTGGCGCTGCGCACGGCGGCCGTCGTGGCCACGGGACGCAGCGACTTCCCCAATCAGATCAACAACGTGCTGGCCTTCCCCGGCATCTTCCGCGGAGCCCTCGACGTGCGCGCCTCGACCATCACCAAGGGCATGAAGCTCGCGGCTGCCCAGGCCATCGCCGACGTTGTGGGAGATGAGCTCGCCGCCGACCTCATCGTGCCGAGTGTCTTCGATCCACGTGTCGGGGTGGCCGTGCCGCTTGCGGTCGCTGCGGCAGCGCGCGCGGACGGCGTCGCCCGCGTCTAGGACGAGACTGCCGCAGGCTCCCGGCCGTCCTCCTCGGGCGTGAGGAGAGGCCGCAGCGTCTGGGCGAACGCCGCTGCGCCGATGCAGCCCAAGCCGACGATCACCGCCCACACGACTCCGCGCCCCGCGCCGATGAGGAGGCCCGAGAGCACCGGGGCCAGGCTCGCGCCGAGGCTCCAGGTGAGCGATTGCGCGCTGTTGTAGCGACCGCGCAGATGATCGGGGGCGATGGCGTTGATGAGCGCGGGTGCAGTGGGGCTCCACAGCGTCTCGCCCAGGGCGAAGACGACCGTGGAGACCATGAGGATGGCGATCGCCGGAGCGACGGGGACTCCGGGTACGACGGAGAGCATGAGCCACGAGGCGCCCCACAGCAGGCCGACGACGCCAATCACCCGCGTCCTCGAGCGGCCTTGGAGCAGGCGCAGGACGAGCAACTGGCCGATCACGATCGTGAGGGTGTTGGCCAGCCACACGATGCCGATGATGCGCTCGGGCAATTGCGCGGTGTCGGTGACGAAGATCGCCAGGCCAGCCTCGAGCGAGCCGTATCCGCAGGTGAGCAGCAGCAGCGAGACCGCGACCTGACGGCGCAGCCGGACATCGCGCAGGACGGTGCTCCATCCCTGGCGATGCATCGCCCGCGTCTCATCGTCTGACCCCGGATCCGTGCGGTGGGCGGGGCGCCCACCCCGGCCGCGCAGGCTTGCGACCGTCACCCACGCGAAGAGGTACGTCGCCGCATCCGCCAGATAGAGCAGGACGAAGGTCTCCGGGCGATCGATGTCGACGATGGCGGCACCGATCAGCCCGCCCATGCCGAGACCGAGGTTGAGCAGCATGAAGCCGACGGCGAATGCTGTCGGTCGTTGCTCCTCGGTGACGAGTTGTGCCGTGAACGTGGTGACCGGACCCCAGATTCCCGCGGTGCCCAGGGCCATCACGGTGGCGACGGCGAAGGCTGCAGGCGCTGTCGTCACCTGCGACAGCAGTGCAACGCCGCTGGCCTCCAGGAGGATCGCGACGAGGATGACGGGGCGCGGGCCGAAGCGGTCCGTGAGCGTGCCCGCCGTGGGTGCTGCTGCGAGTCCCACGACTGCCATCCAGGTGAGGACGAGCGAGGCGGTGAGGATAGGTAGGCCGCGCACCTCGGCGAGGTAGACGACGAGCAGGGACATCGTCAGTCCGCTGCCGATGGCGTCGAGGAATCGGCCGATAGCGAGCGTGCGGAAGGGGCCGTGCAGGACGGCGCGCACCTCGGCGACCGTGCTCACCCGACGTCCCTCCTGCTGGCGAAGGGGCCAGTCTGGCCGATCAGTCCTCGGGATCGTCGAGGCGGGCTAGCCAGGTCGCGAGTCGCTCGACCGGCGTCTCGAACTCGGGATTGAGGTCGACGAACTCGCGTAGCCGCTCGGCCAGCCAGTCGACGCTGACCTCCTCCTCGCCGCGTCGGCGCTGGAGTTCCTCGATTCCCCGGTCGGTGAAGTACATGGCCTAGGCGAACGCCGCTTCGACGACGGCGCGCTGCTCTTCCTCGTGGCGGTGGTGGCTTCCGACCGCGGGGGACGACGACGACGGCCGCGAGATGCCCTCGACGGGACGGCCGCCGAGGATGCCCGGGAGATTCAGCGCCATGAAGGACCAGGCGCCCTGGTTGGCCGGCTCCTCCTGGACCCAGCGAATGCTGGCCGCCTGCGGGTAGGCATCGATCATCGCCGGCAGCGTGCGCCAGGGCAGGGGATAGAGGCGCTCGACGCGCAGGATCGCCGTCCGAGTGTCACCGCGGCGCTCTCGCTCGGCCGCCAGGTCGTAGTAGACCTTGCCGCTGCAGAGCAGGACGCGCTCGACGCCGGCGGGATCAACGGTGAGGCCCGGCGAGTCGGCAGAGCCGACTCTGGCGGGCTGGTCGCCGATCGCAGGCCGGAAGTGCCCGTCGAGGAAATCGCTCAGGGGTGATGTCGCTGCCTTCGCGCGCAGCAGTGACTTGGGCGTGAAGACGACGAGGGGACGCACGAGTGGTGAGTGCACCTGCCAGCGCAGCAGGTGGAAGAACGACGCGGGGGATGAGGGCATCGCGACGGTCATGTTGTCCTGTGCGCAGAGCTGGAGGAAACGCTCGACCCGGGCTGATGAGTGGTCAGGCCCCTGGCCCTCGTAGCCGTGGGGGAGCAGCATGACGAGGGACGAGCGCTGGTTCCACTTCTGCTCGCCCGAGGAGATGAACTCGTCGATGATCGTCTGGGCACCGTCGACAAAATCGCCGAACTGCGCCTCCCACATGACGAGGGCGTCGGGACGGGCGACGGAGTAGCCGTATTCGAAGCCGAGGGCCGCGAACTCGCTGAGCAGGGAGTCGTAGACCCACAGCTTTGCGCCATCGCGGTAGCAGCGCTTGAGCGGCTTGTACTGCCAGCCCGTGGCCTTATCCACGATGACGGCGTGGCGGTGACCGAAGGTGCCGCGACGGGAGTCCTGCCCGGCGAGACGCACCGATCGTCCCTCCTGGAGCAGCGATCCGATGGCGAGTGCCTCGCCCATGCCCCAGTCGATGGC
>CAZLZC010000062.1:7567-11865 GCA_964563825.1 uncultured Actinomyces sp. | reverse complement strand
CCCTGCGGAGCGGCGTACGACATGGGCCGACCCTAGTCGCAGACGGTGCCGGGCTCAGGCAGCGCACCGTCGAGGAGGAAGGCATCCACCGCCTCATCCGTGCAGCCCGAGCCCTCCCGGTAACCCGTGTGCCCATCACCGTCGCGCACAAGCAGCACCGCGTCGCCGAGTTGGGCCACGAGGAGTTCGGCCCATGCGAACGGCGTAGCCGGATCGTGGGTGGTGGCGACAACGAGGACGGTCGGTGCTGGACCCACAGGTTCCGCAGGTGCGATGGCCTCTGTCGCGGCGCAGGGCAGATTGCCCCAGGCGAGGTACTCACCGAGGAAGGGTGCGGCGGCGGACAGTCGATCGATTGACTGCTCCATGTCCGCGGGCGCAGCGCGGTCACGGCATGAGATCGCGTAGAACGCATCGAACGCGTTGTCGCGGTAGGAGCCGTCGGACTCGCGTCCACTGCGCTCGTCGAGCATGCGCTGGAGTGGAGTGCCATCGCCCGCTGCGAGCGATGCGAGGGCATCACGCAACCGCGGACGATCATCGACGCGATAGAGCGACATCAGGATCGCGTAGGTGGCCGCAGCCTCGGTCAGAGGACGTTGCGGATCGCTCGTGGACGCGGGCGCAACATCGAGTCCGTCGAGAAGGGCGCGAAGGCGCGCCATCCCCACCGCCGAATCGGGATCGTCACCCAGAGGGCAGTCGCCCTCGTCCGCGCAGTACTCCACGAATCGGCGAAGCGAGTCCTCGAAGCCCCGCGCCTGGCCGAGTGTCAACTCCTCGGCGTCGAGATCCGCCGGCAAGGGACCATCCAGCACGAAGCGGCCGACGCGCTCAGGGAAGAGCGCGGCGTACGTCGCACCCAAATGGGTGCCATAGGAGACCCCGAGGTAGTCCAGCCGCTCCTGGCCGAGCGCTGCCCGCAAGACATCGAGGTCGCGTGCGGCGTCGGAAGTGGACATGTGGTCCAGAAGTCCGTCGACCGGTGAGGTGCAGTCGAGCAGCTTGCTCGCGCGCTCGAGTTCGGCCACCTCTGAGGGTTCGTCGGGAGTGCTGTCGACAGAGATGAGCGTGTCGAAGGCAGCGTCGTCAGCGCAGTCCACCGGCGCGGACCCTCCGACTCCTCGCGGATCGAAGCCCACGACATCGAAGGACTCATGCACCGCGTCCGTGACGATCGCCGATGTGGCTCGGGCGTACTCGCGGCCGCTGGAGCCGGGCCCGCCGGGGTTGACGACCAGGGAGCCACGCGCCTCTCCCGCTGCTGGGCTGCGCAGCACGGCGATATCGAGGGTGGGTCCACCGGGATCGGCGTAGTCGACCGGCACCTCCAGCGACGCGCACTCATATCCCTCGCAGTCGGTCCAGGCGAGTTGCTGCCCATAGAACCGCGCGAGATCGGGCGCGGGAGCAGAGGGCGTGTAGGTGGGCGTCGGGGAGGAGGTTGATGACGCCGGAGCGCAGGCGGCAAGGGCCATGGCCACGGCCGCGAGAATCCCCCCTCGCCTGCCCATGCCCCTCACACGGTGAGGCTACGTGCGCAGTGGGCGCGGATGCCATGCGGGGCGGGCGCGGCGTAACGTGGAGGCATGGCCAGCGACCGCGATCAGTTCGCCCGCGTCGTGCAGGCCGGCATCTCCCGTGGCATGGATGTCGTCGATGCCTGGAGGCAGGCACGGGCGCAACGCCCCAGTGCCCAGGCTCGGGCTCTGCAGGCTGAGCACGATCGGCGTCTTGCCGAGCAGCAGCGCGCCCTGAGGCGACATCAGCGTCGCCAGCGCACACTCGACAACGAGGTCACCGGAGGCGTGGCCGTGGCGGGGGTCGCAGGCACCCTGGGCGTGCTCGACATCGTCATCGAGAGCACGACGGCGACCGCCGGGGTCTATGGCCCCGCATGGGTGTGGGTTGCTCTTGCCGCTGGCGGCGGGGTCGTGGCAGCGGTGGCGCGTCGCAAGCGCGCGCAACTCCCGCCCGCCCCGCGCGTCGACGCCATCCCATCCGCCCCCACAGCCATCCCCGCCCATGCGATCGGCGCCGAGCAGGCGCAGAGACTCACCTCGCTGCGCCTGCAGCTCGCACAGGTCATCCCTGCCATCGAGCGACTGCACCCTGATGCTGCTGCTGACCTACGTCGCGCCGACCTCGAGGCCGCGCCGCAACTCCACGCACTCGTCGATCGACTGATCGTGCTCCATGGCATCCGCATCGAGATGGCCGGCACCCAGGCAGAAGCCGCCGCTACGTCGGCCGCCGTGGAAGTGCGCGAAAGACTCACCACCGGCTGCGCGACATACGAGCGCCTCATCGCGGCCTCGGCGACCATGCTCGCCGCCCCGGACATCGCACGTGGCACAGACGAGGTCCTCGCTCCTGCGCTCGAGGGGCTCACCGCCTACACGCACGGCCTCAAGCGCGCCGCGAACTCTTAGCGGACGCGGACAAGCGGGTCCTTGACCTCCACCAGCATCGACTCAAGCACCAGCGGCAACGCACCGTTGGCCTGCACCGCCAGTCGACCGCGCTCGATCGCATCCAGGCGCCGACCCGTATCCGCCGCAGTGCTGGTGGAGGCCTCCTGCGTGAGCTGAGTCCGCATCTCGTCGTTGACGAGCGGCACACCCGCATCCACCTGCAGTACGAGCACGTCACGGTAGAAGGTGAGCAGGTCGACGAGCGCACGATCGAGCTGATCACGGACCGCCCGCTTGCGCCGACTTGCCTGCACGCGTCGCAGGTCCTTCAGCGCACGATCAGCCAACTTGTCGAATCGTGCTTTGGTGACACCTTCTGCACCGGCGCCGTAGGCCCGCATGAGGGACTCCTCCTCGGCGACGTCAAGCGCGTCAGTGATGCTGGCGGCATCCTCCGTCGCCATGGCGAGGAGCTCCTCCGCGGCCACGAAGCAGGAACTCAGGTCGCGGAGCCCTCCGGGGATCCGCAGGACCTCCTGGCGACGTCGGCGTGCCTCTTCATCGACGGCAAGTGCGCGAGCCCGGCCGATGTGACCCTGCGAGGCACGAGCCGCGAAGGCTGCCATGGCGGGATCGACGCCGTAGCGCTCACGCAGAGCCTCGGCGACCTCGCCCGTCGACGGGGTGCGGAGGTGGACGGAGCGCGTGCGCGATCGAATTGTGGCGAGGACATCCTCTGGACTCGGGGCACACAGCAGCCACACGAGATGGGGAGGCGGCTCTTCGAGCACCTTGAGCAGCATGTTGGCCGCCGCTGGTGTGAGACGGTCGCCATCCTCGATGACGACGATGTGCCAGGGGGCATCCGCGGGCACGAGGAACGCCTTCTTGATGAGGTCCTCAGCATCGTCCACGCCATAGCTCAGCGTCTCGGACCGGACCAGATCCACATCGGGATGAGAGCCAGCGATCGCAGTGGTGCAGATCGAGCAGGTCCCACAACCGTGGTCGGGGCACTGCAGCGCAGCAGCGAAAGCCACCGCAGCTGTGGAGCGCCCTGATCCCGGCGGTCCGGTGATGAGCCAGGCGTGCGTCATCGCCGCGGAGTCGCTGGCAGCGTGGGCAAGCTCATCGACGACATCGTCTTGGCCGATGAGGGAGTCCCACACCGACGTCACGGGTCACCCACGAGATCGCTCACGACCGTGGCGATCTCGACAGCGAGATCCTCCACCGGTCGCGTGCCGTCCAGGACGAGGTAGCGATCGGGCGCGGCCGCCGCGATGTCGAGGAAGGCCTGCCGCACCCGGCGGTGCCACTCGACGGGCTCGGACTCCAAACGATCCGGACCCACCACGCGGGCCAGGCCCACGGCAGGGTCGACGTCGAGCACGATGGTGAGGTCGGGCACCAGCCCGCCGGTCGCCCAGAGGCTGAGATCGGCGACGCGCTCGGCGCCGAGATCACGCGCGACGCCCTGGTAGGCGACGGATGAGTCGAGGTAGCGGTCGCTGATGACGATGTCGCCTGCCGCAAGCGCGGGTCGGATCACCCGGGCCGCGTGATCGCCACGGGCGGCAGCGAAGAGGAGCGCCTCTGCACGGTCATCGAGACCCGTGTTGGCGGTATCGAGCAGGACCGCTCGAATGGCTTCAGCCGCAGGGGTGCCGCCGGGCTCACGGGTACGTCGCACGCGGTGACCTCGCGCCTCGAGGTAGTCGGCGAGGGCGCGGGACTGGGTCGACTTCCCCGCCCCCTCACCACCCTCGAAGACGATGAAGGGCGCACGGGTCACGCTGGAGAGCCTACGCGTGGCTAGGCATCAGCAGGCTGCGGCTGGGCCATCAGGGCCGCGGTCGTCAGGCTGGGCTGAGCCTTCTTCGC
>CAZLZC010000062.1:1370-7467 GCA_964563825.1 uncultured Actinomyces sp. | reverse complement strand
GCCTTCTTCGCCGTGCGCTTCACCGGACCCCGGGCGCGACGGTCGGCGAGGAGTTCGAAGGCACGTGCCGGGTCGATGGTTTCGGGATCGTCGTCGCGGCGCAGGGAAGCATTGGTTTCGCCGTCAGTGACATAGGGGCCGAAGCGGCCCTCCTTGAGCACCACCGGACGGCCCGACACAGGGTCATCCCCGAGTTCCTTCAACGGCGGAGCAGATGCGGCACCGCGCCGCTGCTTGGGCTGGGCGTAGAGGGCGAGCGCCTCCTCCACCGTCACCGTGAAGATGGACTCCTCGGTCGACAGTGAGCGCGAATCCTTGGCCTTGAGCAGGTAGGGCCCGTAGCGGCCGTTCTGCGCCGTGATCTCGACACCGTCGGCAGGGTCGACACCCACCACGCGCGGCAGCGAGATCAGGCGGAGCGCATCCTCGAGCGTGACCGTGTCGAGCGACATCGACTTCAGCAGCGATCCCGTGCGCGGCTTCGCCGACTTCGGGGCGTCCTCCGCGAGCACCTCGGAGACGTAGGGTCCGTAGCGACCCGACCTGGCGACAATCGCCAGCCCCGACTCCGGATCGACACCGAGTTCGCGCTCGCCGGACGGCTGCGCCAGGAGCTCCTCAGCTTTCTCCGCGACCAGCTCGTCGGGAGCGAGATCCTCCGGGATAGACGCGCGTTCCTCGCCACGCTCGACGAACGCGCCGTACCGGCCGACACGCACGACGGCATCGGTGCCATCGATGGGGAAGGTCGACAGCATGCGCGCATCGATCGCCCCGAGATCGGTCGTGAGATCCAGGACACCGCGGAAGGGGCCCGTGTCAGTCTCGCCACCGCGCCAGAACGTCTCCAGCTGAGCATCGCGACCCGCCTCACCGTTGGCGATCGCGTCGAGGTACTCCTCCATGCGCGCCGTGAAGCGATAGTCGACCAGCTCGCTGAAGTGCTCCTCGAGGAGTCGGATGACGGCGAAGGCGAGGAAGGACGGCACGAGAGCCGACCCCTTCTTCCACACATATCCCCGGTCGACGATCGTGCCCATGATCGCGGCATACGTCGAGGGGCGCCCGATGCCGAGCTCCTCGAGCTTGGCGGTAAGCGATGCCTCGGTGAATCGGGCCGGCGGGTTCGTGCTGTGCCCGTCGGCCTCCATGCTCGTGGCAGTGAGTGACTGACCTTCACGCAGGACCGGCAGCACGCGCTCGGACTCGTCGTCGGAGTCCTCCTCGCGGGTGTCCTCGTAGGCGGCCTTGAATCCTGCGAACAGCGTCACCGTGCCCGACGCCGTGAACTCCACGTCGCGCCCGTCGGAGGAGACCGCCCCGATGGTGACCGTCGTCGTTGCGACGCGGGCATCAGCCATCTGGGAAGCCAGCGTGCGCTTCCAGACGAGGTCGTAGAGAGCGAACTCATCAGCGCTCAGCTCGCGCTGCACCTCACCCGGGGTCCGGAAGGAGTCGCCCGCCGGACGGATCGCCTCATGGGCTTCCTGAGCGTTCTTCACCTTGCGGTCATACCGACGCGGAGCGTCGGCCACGTGATCGTGGCCGTAGAGCTCTGCAGCCTGGGAACGAGCCGCGGCCACGGCTGTCTCGGACAGTGTCGTGGAGTCGGTACGCATGTAGGTGATGTAGCCGCGCTCGTAGAGACCCTGGGCGACCCGCATGGTGCGCTGGGCATTCCAGCGGAAGCGTCGCGAGGCCTCCTGCTGCAGGGTGGATGTCATGAAAGGGGCCTTGGGGCTGCGCTTGCCCGGCTTCTCGACAACCGAGCGGACGGTGTAGTCGACACCCTCGAGAGCGGTGGCGAGCGCTCGGGCTGCCGACTCATCGACCACCACGCAGTCGCGGCCGGTGAGGCGGCCCTGCTCGTCAAAGTCGCGTCCTGTTGCGAGGCGCTTGCCCTCGACGAGATTGAGGCGGGCGGAGAAGGAACCGGGATCGAATGCGGCGGTCAGGTCCCAGTACGACGCGGAGACAAAGGCGATGCGCTCGCGTTCGCGATCGACCACGAGGCGCACCGCGACGGACTGCACTCGGCCGGCTGACCGAGCATCGCGACCGATCTTCTTCCACAGCACCTCTGAGACCGGGTATCCGTAGAGACGATCGACGATCCGGCGGGTCTCTTGCGCGTCCACGAGCTTCATGTCGAGTTCGCGCGTCTGCTCGAGCGCGTCGGAGATGGCATGCTCGGTGATCTCGTGGAAGACCATGCGCCGCACGGGGATCTTGGGCTTGAGCACCTCGAGGAGATGCCAGGCGATGGCCTCGCCCTCGCGGTCCTCGTCTGTCGCGAGGAGCAACTCGGATGCGCCCTTGAGTTCCTGCTTGAGTTCAGCGATGGTCGACTTCTTGTTGGCGTGGACAACATAGAAGGGGATGAAGCCCTCATCGGTGTTGACGGCGTACTTGGACCAGGGCTCCTTGCGCAGCCCCTCGGGAAGTTCCGAAGCCTTGCTGGCCAGGTCGCGGACATGGCCGACGGATGCCTTCACCCGGAAGTCGCGGTTGCCCCGACCATTGAGGTAGCCCTCGATCGTCTTGGCCTTCGCCGGCGACTCGACGATGACGAGCACACGCTCCGCAGCCACTTCCGCTCCTGTCTTCCGCCTCGGGCCTCGTGGGCCCTGCCCGCCGTGGGACTGACGGGGCCGTTGGGAGTCTGCGCAGCCCGGGGGTGCCGCTGTCAAATGCCACTCGCCCTGCCCGGGCCCACCCCCTACGGGGGTGAGCGCCGGGAGGACTGTCCCGCTATGCGGGAAGGCTATGCCGCGGGGGTGCTGACCTGCTCCTCGCCCACCGCGATGGGCCGACGCTTGGAGACCACCACGGACACCACGATGATGAGCGTGGCGCCAATCGCGATCGCCCACCGCAGTGCGGTGTTGGCACCCTCGCCGATGCTCATGGCCACGACCGCGGGCGCGATGAGCAGCGCCACGAGGTTCATCACCTTGATGAGCGGGTTGATCGCAGGGCCCGCGGTGTCCTTGAAGGGATCGCCGACCGTGTCGCCGATGACGGTTGCCGCGTGAGCCTCGGAACCCTTGCCACCGAAGTGGCCATCCTCGACGTACTTCTTGGCGTTATCCCAGGCACCACCGGAGTTGGAGAGGAAGACCGCCATAAGCACGCCCGTGGCGATCGTGCCCGCAAGATAGGCACCGAGTGCGCCCACACCGAGGCCGAAGCCGACCGCGATCGGAGCGAGCACGGCGAGCAGACCCGGTGTGATGAGCTCACGCAGCGAGTCGCGCGTGACGATGTCGACGACCTTGCCGTACTCCGGCTTCTCCGTGCCCTCCATGATGCCGGGGTGCTCGCGGAACTGGCGGCGCACCTCGAAGATGACCGCACCGGCCGCCCGCGAGACCGCATTGATCGCGAGTCCGGAGAAGAAGAAGACGACGGACGCGCCGATGATGAGGCCGACCAGGTTGGACGGATTGGCGACGTCGAGCACGCCCGAGTACTGCAGCAGATCGGAGATGCTGCGGATCGACTCACCCGCTGCCGCTCCGGCATCAGCTGTCGCACCCACAACCGCATCGCGGAAGGCGCCGAAGAGTGCGGTCGCCGCGAGCACCGCTGTCGCGATTGCGATGCCCTTGGTGATGGCCTTGGTGGAGTTGCCCACCGCATCGAGGCGAGTGAGCACCGCCGCGCCTTCACCCTCGACGTCGCCGGACATCTCGGCGATGCCCTGGGCGTTGTCGGAGACCGGGCCGAAGGTGTCCATCGACACGATGACACCGACGGTGGTGAGCAGACCCGTGCCGGCCAGCGCGATCGCGAAGAGGCCGAGGATAACCACGCCGCCACCGAGGAGGTAGGCGCCGTAGACAGCCGCACCGATGACCAGGGCCGAGTAGACCGCGGACTCGAGACCGAGCGAGATGCCGGAGAGGATGACGGTGGCCGGGCCGGTGAGCGAGCTCTTGGCGACATCGTCGACCGGACGACGGTTGGTCTCGGTGAAGTACGCCGTGAGCTGCTGGATCACCGCGGCAAGGATGATGCCGATGAAGACTGAGCCGATGACGTAGAAGCGCGGATCGATGGGATCGCCCTCGCCGAGCGTCTCAGCTGCGAGGCCGCCGATCGACGTGATCTCGCTCCACGACGCCGGGACGAAGAAGAAGATTGCGGCGACAACCAGGACCGCCGATATGACCGCCGAGATGAAGAAGCCTCGGTTGATCGCGCTCATGCCGGAGCGATCGCTCGCACGCGGGGAGACCGCGAAGATGCCGATGACGGCGGTGACGACGCCGATCGCGGGGATCACGAGCGGGAGGACGAGGCCGAGCTCGCCGAAGGCTGCCTTGCCGAGGATGAGAGCGGCGACGAGCGTGACGGCGTAGGACTCGAAGAGGTCGGCGGCCATGCCCGCGCAGTCGCCTACGTTGTCGCCGACGTTGTCGGCGATGGTGGCCGCATTGCGGGGATCGTCCTCGGGGATGCCCTGCTCGACCTTGCCCACGAGGTCAGCGCCCACGTCGGCTGCCTTGGTGAAGATGCCGCCTCCGACGCGCATGAACATCGCGAGGAGTGCCGCGCCGAAGCCAAAGCCCTCGAGAACCTTGGGTGCCTCCCCCTTGTAGACAAGGACGACGATCGCCGCACCGAGCAGGCCGAGGCCGACGGTGAACATGCCCGCCACGCCACCGGTGCGGAAGGCGATCTTCATGGCCTTCTGCTCGCCGGACTCGTTAGCCGCGGCAGCCACGCGGACGTTGCCACGCACGGCGAGCCACATGCCCATGTATCCGGTGATGGCGGAAAAGACCGCTCCGACGAGGAAGAAGATCGAACGGCCAATCCGCTCGCTCGTCGTCTCCGCGGGGAGGAGGAAGAGGACGAAGAAGACGATGACCGCGAAGATCGCCAGCGTCTTGAACTGGCGATTGAGATAGGCGGCCGCGCCCTCCTGGACCGCCGCGGCGATCTCCTGCATGCGCGAGGTGCCCTCGCTGGCCGACAGCACTTCGCGCACGAGCACGAAGGCGACGAGCAGGGCGAGTACGGCGATGACGGCGACGACGACGACCGTGATGAAGTTGGTGCCGGTCAGGTCGATCGCGGCGGCAGCGGTGGTCATGGGACTCCCTGGTGGACGCGTCCGGGCGGGCGGGACCCCCCGGTATCAGGAACGGCCCGTGTAACGGGCCGAAACTCCCCGGGATCTTACGCAGGGCGGAGCGGGGGGCGCGCCCGACCCCTAGGGCGCCGTCAGCCGGGGCGGGAATGATGGTGCCGACATGGACGACGACTCGCCCTATCTGGGTGCCCTCGAGGGCCGCACCGCAGGCCGACGCGTGGTCCGGCGCCTGCCGGCTCGAGCAGGCGAGCGAGGGGCCTGGCCCGAGGAAACTCCGGATGCGCTTCTCGACCGGCTGGCTTCCCGCGGCATACACGCCCCGTGGTCCCACCAGGCCGAAGCCGCCGCTGCGGCATTGCGCGGCGAGCACGTGGTCATCGCGACGGGCACGTCGTCGGGCAAGACCCTCGCCATGTGGCTGCCGAGCCTGTCCGCGCTCCTCACCGATGAGCGCGCCTGCGTTCTCTACCTCTCTCCGACCAAGGCCCTCGCCCACGACCAGCTCGCTGCGCTCACCGAACTCGACATCCCTGGAGTGCGAGCGGCCACCTACGATGGCGATACACCTGTCGATGAGCGCGCCTGGGTGCGCTCACATGCCAACTTCATCCTCACCAACCCCGACCTCGTGCACCGATCGCTGCTTCCGCGCGCGACGGCCTGGTCACGCGTGCTCAGGCACTTGCGTTTCATCCTGGTCGACGAGGCCCACCACTACCGGGGGATGTTCGGCTCGCACGTGGCGCACGTGATCAGGCGACTGCGCAGACTGGCGGCCCTCCACGGCAGCGATCCCATCGTCATCTGCGCCTCGGCGACCATGGCGGCCCCGGGCGAGGCCGCCGCGCGTCTCATTGGCGCCCCGGTCACCCCCGTCCAGGTCGACGGCTCCAGCCACGCTGCCGTCACCGCGGTGCTCTGGGAACCCCCTGAGTCCGTGGGCATCGCCCACCACGATCCCGACCAGCCCGCGCCTCGCAAGTCCGCACTCGCGGA
>CAZLZC010000062.1:0-1270 GCA_964563825.1 uncultured Actinomyces sp. | reverse complement strand
GCCGAGCATCCGCTCACCGAGGAGGATGCGATCACGTGGTTCGGCCCCACGGCGCCGACTCGCCTGGCGGAACTCGCCGCACAGGGCACCCTGCGCCACCGACGCACCGGCTACTTCTGGACCCAGCGCTACTCCGCCGCCGAGCGCATCGACCTGCGCGGTGATGCCGCTCCACCCGTGCGCCTTGTCGAGGAAGGAACAGGACGGCTCCTCGGCACGGTGGAGGCTGCACGAGCACCCGCAACCGTCCATCCCGGTGCGGTGTACCTCCACCAGGGGGTCAGTCATGTGGTCACCGCACTCGACCTCGATGACTCCGTCGCCATGGTGCGCGTGGAGGAGGTCGAACACACCACGACTGCGGAGGAGATAGCGGACTACAGGATCCTCGGCATTGACCAGCATCACTCCTGGGGCGGTGCTGATGTCGCCGTCGGCGAGGTCGAGGTCACTTCCCAGGTCGTCGGATTCGTCCGGCGACGCGCGGGGACGGGCGAGATTCTCGGTCGCGAGACCCTCGACATGCCGGAGCGCACCTTGCGTACACGCGGCACCTGGTGGACGGTGAGCGAGGAGCAGGTCGCCGCACTGAGCTCGGCGGGTGTGGACCTAGGCGGTGCGGCTCACGCCGCGGAGCACGCGGCCATCGGGCTCATGCCACTTATCGCCACATGCGACCGATGGGATATCGGTGGTGTCTCCACGGAGTTGCATCCCGACACGGGTCGCTGCACTGTCGTCGTCTACGACGGGCACCCGGGAGGGGCGGGCTTCGCCGACCGCGGATTCGTGGCGGCGCAGCAGTGGTGGCGCGCCACGCGCGACCACATCGCGTCGTGCGAGTGCGCTTCGGGGTGTCCCTCCTGTGTGCAATCCCCCAAGTGCGGCAACGGCAACGAGCCCCTCGACAAGCGGGGCGCCGTTCTGCTGCTTGATGCGCTCCTGTCGGGGGCACCCGCCTGACCAGCGCGCTCAGTCCGAGAGTCGCCCGGCGCGAGAGGTGCTCGCGAGCACGGGCGCCTCGTGTCCGCTCCACCGAGCGACGCGCGCCAGGAACTCCGGTGCGGGGATGGCCACCGTCACCACAGCGTCACCACCCTCGGTCCGACAGGCCACGCTGACAGCACCCTGGGCCACCGCGACGCGCTCGGCGTCAGCGCAGCCGCGTGCCGCGGCCGCGACCGCCGTGAGATCCGCAGCGACCGCAGCCCGCTGATGACCCACAGCGATGGCGACGAGGGCCCACACCACGGCTCCGGAGGCGAGCAGT
>CAZLZC010000061.1:9953-12124 GCA_964563825.1 uncultured Actinomyces sp. | reverse complement strand
TTGCGAGCAGCCGGTCATGGCCAATGAGCGAGACGAGCGAGCGCCACTCGCCATCATCGGTGCGCAGCAGGTAGCCAATGCTCGCGCAGTGCGGGTGCGAGCACGGCAGAGCGGTGAGGTCGCGCCAGGTGACCAGCCCGTCGGTCTGTGGCCCGAGACGCGCGAGGACTCCGGTGTGCGTGAGCCGATCGAGCGGGTCGATGAAGCCCGCCCGACCCGAGCCGAACACCGGCTGGATGGAGACGCCGCCGACGTACGGGGTGGCGAGCGCCACGCGGATCACGTCGCCGATCTCGTCGTCGTTGACGCCGAGTGCCGCCGTCATTGTCAATGTCGTGAAGACCTCGGCGGCCGAGAGACGCTGCAGGGCGCGCGCTTTGATGGCGGTGAGGTCGCCGCCGCGATGGTGACGCGACGACTCGGCACGCAGGCCGTCGTACTGCAGGTAGACCTCTACGCGCTTCCGGTGGCGGCGGAGCACCTCGAGCAGGTTGTCATTGCGCGCGAGGAGAACGCCGTTGGTGTTGATGAGGATGCGGACGATATTGCGCGCGACCAGCTCGTCGAGCAGCCTGGGCAAGTCCGGGTGCAGCGTCGGCTCGCCGCCGCTGAGCATGACGACGTCGAGCCGCCCATTCTCGCGCGCGAGGCGCTGATCGATATTGGCCAGCACGTCCACCAAGGGGACTACGCCTCGGAGTTCGGGCGAGGAGTCTGTGAAGCAGGTGGGGCAGCGCAGGTTGCAGGTCTCGATGATGTCCTCGAGCAGGATGCAGGTGTGCTGGGTCTGCATCTCGCCGAGCCCGCGCAGGTAGGCCTCCGGCACGGGGTCGTAGTTTCCGGGAGTGTCGGGCACGTGCCACTTCGTCGGAGCCGTCCACTGCTCGAGGTAGCGCAGGATCTCCGGGTCCTCGTCATACAGCGTTCGCACGAAGCCGTGGTCCGGGCAACCGCGCTCGAGCCAGATACGCCCGTCGCGCTCAACTAACCAGCCAGAGAGCCGTCGTACGTCGGATAGGTCGTCGTGGGTGCACGCAGGGCAGAACGCTGTGACGTAGCGGTGGATCCGGTAGTCGCGCAGCGGCATTCCACTGCCGTGCGTCAGCTGCTGCGGAGCGGCGCTCGGTTCGTGGGTAAGCGTCATGGCGACAGCGGTGACGTGAGGTTCCCGCTGAAGATCGCTGTGCACAGACCGGCCGTGACGAGGAGTCCGACCCCTAGACCGATCAGTATCCCGGCCAGCACGCTGCGGTAGCGCACGGTCTGGTTCTTGGCCGCAAGGAAGAACACGGAGACGAGCAGCGCCAAGGGCACCGCAAGGCCGATGAAGGGCAGTAACCATGTGCCCACGGCGACGATCAGGACAACGATGCCAGCGGTCAACCACACCGTGCGGCTGTCATAGCGGGAGCCCGACTGCGGCTCGGCTGCGTCTGGCGGCGGGACGCGCCCTGCGTCCTCGGTCGGCGACTGGGAGGCGCTTGACTCCTCGGGCAGCTCGGGCGGGTTCGACTCGGTCATGCGGCACCTCTCAATGGAATGCGGACTTTGGGCAGCACACGTTCGTAGACACCGCGACGGGCGGCGCGCCACACGCGCAGCGCGAGCAGCGGTGAGAGGACGAGCAGGAACACCTGCGAGCGAGTGAGTCCCCACAGGTCGGGCGGGTTGGCGCGGGTGAATTCCACGCCGAATCGGAATGCGGCGTACGCCGCGAGGAACAGGACGAAGAGTTCGCCCGGCCCGGTGATGCGGTCGCGCAGCCACAGCAGCACGGCGAATGCGACCAAGCAGAACACGATCTCGTACAGGAACGACGGGTGCATGGGCACTCCGGCGACGCAGCCGGGGCACTCGGGGATCGAGGCCGCCACCGCCGGGTCGACGGTGATGCCCCATGGCAGCGACGTTGGACGGCCGGGCGCCTCGCTGAGGAAACAGCCGATCCGACCAATCGCCAGGCCGATCGCGACCGCCGGCGCGAACAGGTCGCCGGTGCGGCCGGGGTAGCCGCCGAGCCGCTTGCCGATGAGTGCTCCGACGTACGCGCCAGTGAGGCCACCGAGGATGGTGCGCCCGCCTTCCTGCCACGCCCAGGCGACCGCTCCGACGCCGCCCTGCAGCATGGCGTCGAGAACCTCGGCGGCCCGCGCGCCCAGCGCACCGCCGAC
>CAZLZC010000061.1:7561-9853 GCA_964563825.1 uncultured Actinomyces sp. | reverse complement strand
TCCGTGTCACTCATGCAGCGCATTCCGCTGGGCACGTCTGCACTGGAGATCTCGCGCCTCGCTCTCGGCGGCAACGTCTTTGGCTGGACGGCTGACAAGCAGACCTCCTGCGACATCCTCGATGCGTACGTCGAAGGCGACGGCAATGTCATCGACCTCGCGGATTCCTACCCGCACTGGGCCCCGGGATGCTCGGGAGGGGAATCCGAAGAGATCGTCGGTCGCTGGATGCGCGAGAGGGGTAATCGCTCCGATGTCGTCATCTGCACCAAGGTGGGCAAATTCCCCGGCAACCAAGGGTTGAGCTACTCGCAAATCATCTCGGGTATCGACGGGTCCCTGCGCCGACTGCAGACGGACTATGTCGACCTCTACTACTGCCATGCGGATGACCCACGCACTCCGCTGGAGGAGACGCTCCGGGCTCTGGGGGAACTCATCGCCGCAGGCAAGGTGCGCGCGATCGCCGCGTCCAACTACACCGCCGATCGGCTCGCTGAGGCCCTGCGCATCGCCGACGAGATCGGCCTGCCTCGCTTCTGTGCCGTGCAGCCGCAGTACAGCCTCGTCGTACGCGATGAATTCGAAGGCCCACTCCAGGACGTGTGTGAGCGCGACGGGCTCGCCTGCTTCCCCTACTGGCCGCTCGCCGCGGGGTTCCTCACCGGCAAGTACGACGCCTCCGCCCCCTGGAGGGCCAGAAGCGACACGGTGAGCCAGTTCCAGACGCCCCACAATGAGGCCATCCTCGACGTCGTGCGCACCGTCGCTGACCGGCATCGGGTCGCACCCGCGACGGTCGCGCTCGCCTGGCTGCTCACACGGCCGACCGTCGCCGCCCCCATCGCGTCGGTGTCACGGGTGGAGCAACTCCCCGCTCTCGTGGCCAGCACAAAGCTCGACCTGAGCCCCGAGGACCTCGCCGACCTGGACGCGGTCTCGCGCCCCTGACTGTGGATAGAAGACTTGACCAACCTTGGTCAAGTCTTCACACTGGGCGCATGGCACGCACTGTCAACGTCTACGAGGCCAAGACCAAGCTCTCCTCCCTGCTCGCGGAGGTTGAGACCGGTGGCGAGATCGTCATCGCCCGTGCGGGGCGACCGATCGCGCGCCTGGTGAAGATCGGCGCCGCGGCAGGTCGGAGGCAACCGGGGGCCTGGAGGGGCCGCATCCACATCCACGACGACTTCGACGAGCTGCCACGGGACGTGGCACGCGCGTTCACGGGCGAGGACGCGTGAGGTTGCTCCTTGATACTCACGTCCTGCTGTGGTGGCTTCAGGGCGCACCCATCTCTGAGGAAGCCGCGGAGAAGATTGGAGACACCGCGAATGAAGTGATCGTGTCCGCCGCCACGGTGTGGGAGTTGTCGATCAAACGTCAACTCGGGAAAGTCGACATGCCGCCCGACCTGGTCGCTCAATGCCACTCGGAGGGATTTGCGCTCCTTGCCATGGACGCCCGCCATGCCGATCGAGCTGGTTCACTTCCCCTGCATCACGCAGATCCTTTCGATCGCATGCTGGTCGCCCAGGCAGAACTCGACACTCTTGTCCTGGTTACGCGCGACCGAACTCTCGCGTCGTACGGCGTGCAACTGCTCACCGCCTAAGCTGCCGACATGAGTCGTGACGCCGTGGAGATCACACCCGGCGTCCACGTGATGACATCGCGTCGGTACGCCACCACATCCACCGTCGTCATCGCCGGAGATGAGGCGCTCGTCATCGATCCGTGCTGGGACGCCGACGAGCTCGCAGGAGTCGCGGCGTTTCTCGCGACCGCCGACACACGATGTGCCGCGGGACTCGCAACGCACCTGCACTACGACCACATGCTGTGGCACCCCGATCTGGGTGGGGTGCCGCGCTGGTCGAGCGCGTGGGCCGCCGATCAGTGGGGGTCCGACCGTGCCGCACTCATCCAGCCCCTGCTCGGCGACATCCCCGACGACCTCGTCGACCTCGCCGGGCATGTGACACCAGTCCCACCGGCCGGCCTGCCATGGCGCGGACGAGACATCGTCCTCCACGAGCACGACGCGCACGCGCGTGGACACCTCGCAATAGAGATCGTTGACGCCTCCGTGCTCATCGCAGGAGACATGCTCAGCGACGTCGAGTTGCCCTACCCGGACGCGGACGCACCCGATCTCACGAGCTACCTCGAGGGTCTCGACAGCCTTGCGGCGGTCGTGCAGCGCTCCCGTGTGCTCGTGCCGGGACATGGCACGCCGACGTACTCACCAATCGAGCGACTCGACGCCGACCGGCGCTATCTGGACGCGGT
>CAZLZC010000061.1:3255-7461 GCA_964563825.1 uncultured Actinomyces sp. | reverse complement strand
GGGATTCGCCCATCGCGACGGGTCAGCGTCAGACACGTGAGTCACAATGACCGACGTGACCAACGGTGCGGATGAAGAGCGCGCGACGGTGCAGCCCCATAGCGGGCGCACTGTCGTCACCTCTGACGTGCGCACGCGCCGCATCGGCTGGTTCCTTGTCGCCGTGCAGGCACTGCTACTGCTTCTGCTCGTCCTTCTGCCGAAGCGTCGCAGCCTCTTCGCACCCCCGGACTTCCTCGACGTGCTCGGCATCATCCTCATGGTCGGCGGCCTTGCCCTCGCGATCATCGCGCTGCTGAGCCTGGGTGCCGCACTTACGCCGACCCCCGTGCCTCAGCAGAGCGCTGCCCTGCGCACGGGTGGCATCTACTCCCGGGTCCGCCATCCGATCTATTCCGGCATCCTCGTGGCGGCACTGGGCTTCACGCTTGCTGTGGGGTCCATCTGGCAGGTCATCCTCTGGGTGGTCCTCATCGCCTTCTTCTACGCCAAGGCCTTCTGGGAGGACCGCCTCCTGGCCGAGAAGCACGGAGTGGCCTGGTTCGACTACGCCGACCACGTGAGTAGCTTCATCCCCCGCTTCTGGGGTTCGCGCTAGCCGGAGCCGTACGATTCCGGGGTGGGCCTCCTAGATCGCTTCGAAGACCGCCTCGACCGCATCGTCAACGGCGCCTTCGCCAAGGCCTTCAAGTCCGAGGTCCAGCCGGTCGAACTCGCCGCCGCTCTCCAGAAGGAGATGGACGACCGGGCAGCCATCGTCGCCCGCGGGCGCACCGTGACGCCCAACGTCTTCACCATCGACCTCTCCTCGCACGACGATGAGCGGCTGAGCGTCTACCGCGACGCCCTCCAGGGTGAGCTCGCCACGGTTGTCACGGAGTACGCCGACGAGCAGGGGTACGCCCTCCTCGGCCCCGCCGAGGTGCGCCTCGCACTCGATGACGACCTCGACACCGGCATCTTCCGTGTCCACTCCGAGGCGCGCGCGGCCGTCGTCTCGGCCGCTATCTCCGACGCACTGCCGGGGCAGCCCTATCTCGAGATCGGCGGCACGGCGTACCCGCTGGTGCGCGCCGTCACGCGACTGGGACGCGGCAACGAGGCTGACATTCGCATCGAAGACCCCGGTGTCTCGCGCAGTCACTGCGAGGTCGTCCTCGGCACCCCCGCCATCGGCCGCGACCTGGGCTCGACCAACGGCACCATGATCGACGGCACCCGAGTGGGCCAGGCTGCCCTGGTCGATGGTTCCGTCATCCTCATCGGCACAACCGCGATCACCTACCGGACGGGCTGAGCAGCGTGACCGAGTTCGCCCTCACGCTGCTGAGGCTGGCGTTCCTCGGCGCGCTCTGGCTCTTCATCATCATCACGGTCATTGCCCTGCGCCGGGACCTCATGCAGCCGCGCGAGGCCAGGCCCGCTGCCACTCGTGCCAGCGCACGACCCCCCAAGCCGGCCAAGGCCCCCAAGCCACCGAAGCCCGCGAAGCAGTCCAAGGCGTCCAAGCAGGGGAAAGCGGGCCCGTCGCTCGTCGTCACCGAGGGTCCCCTCGCGCAGACAGTGATCCCGCTCGGCACCGCACAGGTCACCCTCGGTCGGGCCCCCGACTCCACCCTCGTCATCGACGACGACTACGCCTCAAGCCGCCACGCTCGCCTGTATCCCAGCGATGACGGCTGGATCGTCGAGGATCTCGGCTCGACTAACGGCACCTGGATCGACCGCACGCGCATCACCTCGCCGACCGTCCTGCCGCCCGGCGTACCACTGCGAATCGGGCGCACGACCCTGCAATTGCAGAGGTGACGATGGCGCTCGCACTCCGCTACGCCGCGCGCTCTGATGTGGGTCAGGTGCGCCAGGGCAACGAGGACTCCGGGTACGCCGCGCCGCGATTGCTCATCGTCGCTGACGGCATGGGCGGCCATGCCGGTGGAGAACTGGCCAGCGCCACCGCCGTCGCCACGCTCGCGCAGATCGCCGACGCCAATCTCGGCCAGGGCGAGGCACTCACACGCCTTGCCGAGGCCGTGGAGAGTGCGGGCTCCACCATCGGACTCGTCGTCGCGGACAGCCCCGAACTCGCCGGGATGGGCACGACCGTGACAGGGCTCTACTGGCTCGCCGACGGAGACGGCGCGCGGATCGCGATCGTCCACGTGGGTGATTCCCGCGCCTACCTTCTGCGTGATGGCGACCTCAGCCAGATCACCCATGACCACACCTACGTCCAGACGCTCGTCGACGCCGGTCGCATCACCGAGGAGGAGGCGTCCACCCATCCGCGTCGCAACCTCCTCATGCGCGCCCTCGACGGAGTGCAGGTGGCGGAGCCCGATCTCTCCGTGCGCGAGGCGCGCCTGGGCGATCGCTACCTGCTCGCCAGCGACGGCTTGCACGGGGTCGTCTCCGGAGACGAGATCGCACGCATCCTCGGCTCACGTGAACCGACCGTGTGCGTCACCGAACTCGTCGACCTCGCGCTCTCACGGGGAGCCCCGGACAACGTCACCGTCGTGGTGGCACATGTCATCGAGGGCACGGATGCGACCGCTCTACCCGTGGTCGTCGGGGCTGCAGGCGAGCCACGTGTGCGCGCACGCCTACCCCGCGTGCACTTCCCCGACGATGCCCAGGTCGACCCCAACGCACCGGACCTGCCGCCGGTGATCGACGGGGGTCCACCGACCTCTGAACTTCCCATGGTGGACGCCGCCGCGCCACGCTCCGTGTCTCAGCCCTGGTCGCGTCGACGCCGCATCATCACCTGGGGCCTCGGCATCGGGACGGCGATACTCATCGGTGTCCTCGCGGTCGCGCTCATCGGTAGCGCGTGGGTGAGGTCCCAGTGGTACGTCGGCACAAGCAACGGGTCGGTCGCCGTCTATCAGGGCGTGAGCACCTTCCCCTCGCTGTCCACACTCGTCACCGTCACCGACATCCCCGTGGTCGACCTGCCGCCCCTCGAGGCAGGCCTGGTCACGAACGGCATCTCGGCACAGGGCCGCGAGGGTGCCGACGCCATCGTCGCCGGCCTGCGCGACCGCGCATGCGTGTCGCTTCCCCGTCCGGCGTACTGCCCGCCGATTCCCACGCCGACTCCTGCGCCGGCACCCGCACCCTCGGCAGCACCATGACCGCCCCCGTAGAGGCTGCACCCCGTCAGCGCACCCGGCGCAATCTCGAGCTCGTGCTCCTCATCCTCGCCTGGGGTCTCGGTGTGCTCGGCACGCAGCAGGTGGCATGGTCCACCGGAGAAGGCCTGCACTCGCGGTTCTGGATCACCGCGGCGGTAGTCGGCGTGCTGGCACTCATCGCCCACATCATCGTGCGCTGGCGCGTGCCCTATTCCGATCCCTTCCTCCTGCCCATCGCGACCCTGCTCACCATCTTGGGTCTCGTGATGATCTACCGGCTTGACGTTGCCGCCGTGCAGCGAGCCGAGCGCAACGACAACCCCATCCCCGCGCCCGATGTCTACAACCAGCTCACGTGGTACGCGGTCGCCGTCCTGCTCTTTGTGATCGTGCTACTCGTCCTACGCGACCACCGGGTCCTGCAGCGATACACCTACACCTGCGGGCTCGTCGGCGTGATCCTGCTGCTCCTGCCGCTGGCGCCCGTCATCGGTGCGACCGTCAATGGCGCGACCCTGTGGGTGCGCGTCGCCGGATTCACCTTCCAGCCCGCCGAGGTCGCCAAGATCCTGCTCACGATCTTCTTCGCGGGATACCTCGTCGTGACGCGTGACTCACTCGCCCTAGTGCGCACCAAGGTGCTTGGCGTACCCCTGCCGCGTGCCCGCGACCTCGGCCCCATCCTCATCGTCTGGGCCGTCTCGCTCGGGGTGCTCGTCTTCGAGCGCGACCTCGGCACCTCCCTGCTCTTCTTCGGCCTCTTCGTCGCCATGCTCTACATCGCGACGCAGCGGTGGTCCTGGCTTGTGCTCGGCGGGATCCTCTTCGCCGCAGGGGCGGTTCTCGCCTACATGCTCTTCGGCCACGTGCGCACGCGCGTGCAGATCTGGCTCGATCCCTTCGCCTACTCCGACACCGGTGGCTATCAGATCGTGCAGTCGCTCTACGGGTTTGCCAACGGCGGGCTCTTCGGCACGGGACTCGGCCGCGGCTATCCCGAGCTCGTGCCCTTCGCCAACACCGACTTCATCCTGGCGGGCCTGGGTGAGGAACTCGGGCTCACCGG
>CAZLZC010000061.1:0-3155 GCA_964563825.1 uncultured Actinomyces sp. | reverse complement strand
CCGATTCTCACCGGGCCCGAGGCTGTGGCCCTGTCCGAGGAGACACGCGGATCACTCAAGTGGCTGCGCGTCTACCCCGAGGGAGAGCAGTACGCCTCGATCACCGGGTTCTACTCGCTGGTCTACGGCGCCACCGGACTCGAACGCACCGAGAACGGCGTGCTCTCCGGCTCTTCCGATCTCTTTTTCGTCGATCGACTGCAACAGCTCATCGCGGGGGCACAGCCTCGGGGCGGTGCAGTAACGACGACGATCGATCCGGCCGCGCAAGCCGCCGCCTGGGCCGCGATGGGTGGCACCCGGGGTGCCGTCTTTGCCATCGAGCCATCGACGGGACGCGTCCTCGCCCAGGTGCAGTCGCCATCATTCGATCCCAACATCCTGTCGTCGCACGACCCTGCCGCGATTCGCGACTACTACGAGGAATTGCTCAACGATCCCGATCAGCCCCTCATCAACCGACCCATCGTCGCCCTCAATCCCCCCGGGTCGACGTTCAAGCTCGTGACCGCGGCAGCTGCGCTGTCGTCTGGCCGATTCACGATGGACTCCGTGCTTCCCGGTCCTGCGGAGTACGACCTGCCACTGTCCGAGCGCACGCTGCGCAATTGGACGGGCGAGGAGTGCGCGCCCGGCGGGGAGATCACTCTCGAGCAGGCACTTGCTGTCTCGTGCAACACCGCCTTCGCATGGCTCGGCAACGAGCTCGGCGCCGACGCCCTGCGTGAGCAATCTGAGCTCTTTGGCTTCGACTTCAAGTTCGAGATACCCCTTCGTGCGGCTACGTCGCGCTTCCCAGAGAATCCCGACGAGCCACAAACGGCAATCAGCGCCATCGGGCAATTCGATGTGCGCGCGACCGCGATGCAGATGGCCATGGTCGTCGCGGGTATCGGCAACAACGGTGTTGTCATGGAGCCCTACCTGGTCCAGGAGATCCGCGCACCGGATCTCACGATTCTGCGTACGGCCGATCCGACGATCTTCCGCACGGCGCTGTCTCCCGAGGACGCTGCACAGATGCAGCAGATGATGGTGGCGGTCGTCGAAGAGGGCACGGCCGGCGTACTGCAGGGCATCGTCGACGGCGCGGGCAACCCCGTCTTGGTGGGAGCCAAGACCGGCACCGCGCAGACGGGCCGTGACGGCGACCAGCCGATCTCGTGGATGGTCGCCATGGCGCCCGCCACCAATCCCAGCATCGCTGTCGCCGTCGTCGTGGAGGACGGTGGCCAGACCGAGCTCAGCGGGGGTGCCCTCGCCGGCCCCATCGCCCGCGCCGTGATCGAGGCGGCGCTGCGGTGACCGAGGCCCTCATCCGGGCTTCCGGGGGAACTCGCTGCGACACTGGGACGTCAATGCATAGGCAATCTGGGAGGCAGGCGTGACGCAGGACCCCGGCGTGGGCCGCACCCTCGGCGACCGCTACGAACTCGTAGGGGTCATTGGCCGGGGCGGCATGGCCGAGGTGTGGGAGGCACGCGACACCCGCCTGGGACGGCGAGTGGCCATCAAGATCCTGCGCCCCGATCTCGCCCGCGATCCGGCGTTCCAGGCCCGCTTCCGGCGCGAGGCGCAATCCGCGGCTTCCCTGAATCACCCCAACATCGTTGCGGTCTACGACACGGGCGAAGACATCCTCATCGATGGCACCGAGTCGACGGTCGTCCCCTACATCGTCATGGAGTACGTCGATGGCATGACGCTCCGCCAGATCCTGTCGAGCGGGCGTCGACTGCTGCCCGAACGCTCCCTTGAGATCACCGCGGGCACCCTGAGCGCACTCGACTACGCACACCGTCACGGCATCATCCACCGCGACATCAAGCCCGCCAACGTCATGCTCACCCGCACCGGTGACGTCAAGGTGATGGACTTCGGCATCGCCCGGGCGATCAACGACTCCGGGCACACCATGACCTCCGCCCAAACGGTCATGGGCACGGCGCAGTACCTCTCGCCCGAGCAGGCACGCGGCGAGATCGTGGATGCTCGCAGTGACATCTACTCCTCCGGCGTCCTGCTCTACGAGCTGCTCACCGGCAAGCCACCCTTCACCGGCGACTCCCCCGTGTCCATCGCCTACCAGCATGTGAGTGAGCAGGCGGTGCCTCCCTCGCAGGTGGACCCCGAGATCCCGCGTGATGTCGATGGCGTCGTCATGCGCTCGCTCGCCAAGAGCCCGGACGATCGCTACCAGACGGCCGCCGACTTCCGCGCGGACGTCGAGCGCGCGGCGATGGGCGCACCGGTGTCCGCCCAGATGACCGCAGCAGTGCCCATGGTCGTGTCGGATGCCACCCAGCGCCTCGACGTCGTACAACCGACCGAGGTCTACGCGATCGATACCGAGCCCGTGCGAGGCCGGCGGGCTCAGCGCGGGGCAGGCTTCGTCGCCGCCATGACGATTGGCGTGCTCGCCCTCATCGGCATCGTCATCCTCGGCGCGACCCTCTTCCTCAATAGGTCATCGGCCAACACCGTGGCCGTGCCCGACCTCACGGGCCTGTCGGTCGCACAGGCGCAGTCCGTACTCGAACGCCAGGGCCTCGTGCTCGGCTCGCAGACGCCCGAGGTGTCCGGCAAGCCCGTCGACACGATCATCGGCCAACAGCCCACCCCCGGGGAGCAACTCGAGGAGGGGCAGGCCGTCAACGTCACGATCAGCGCCGGCAAGGAGAAGACCACCGTTCCACCACTTGTGGGGCTGACGAGTGTCGAGGATGCTGAGACCGCATTGGCGGACGCCAAGCTCGCGCTCGGCAAGGTCACGGAGCAGGACGCTGCCCAACCCGCAGGCTACGTGCTCTCCCAGACGCCCCTCGAAGGGTCAGCCGTCGATGTGGGAAGCAAGATCGACATCGTCGTCTCCACCGGCCGCCAGGCGGTGCCGTCCGTGGTCGGCCAGACCGAGGAGGTCGCCCGCGGGGCTCTCTCGGCCGCAGGCTTCCAGGCCAATGTCGTCTACCAGGAGTCCGAGACCGTGCCTCAGGGCGTGGTCCTCGAGCAGGATCCGCCGGCCGGGACCAACGCCGAGAAGGGTGCCGTCGTCACACTGGTCGTCGCGATCGCACCGCCGTCGCCGACGCCCGAGCCCACACCGACGCCCGAGCCCACACCCACGCCCGAGCCCACACCGACGGAATCCCCCGCCT
>CAZLZC010000060.1:8940-12402 GCA_964563825.1 uncultured Actinomyces sp. | reverse complement strand
TCTCATGCGCGAGTCCTTTCGCGGCCCCGATCTGGCTGAGGCGCTCGTGGCGAAGGCAGCGGGGCGACCCCCGGAGTTCGGACCGGCCTAATCGAGCTGGCCGGCGTAAGCCAGCGCGAGCCGCACCAGTCGTCCCTGGCCGCCCGTCATCTGCACCTGGAAGGACTCCGACGCTGCCTCCTGTGGCGACACCCAGGTGAGGTCGAGTGACTCCTGACTGGGTGCGCAATCGCCATCGCACGGCACGACGTAAGCAAGGCTCACGGCGTGCTGGCGGGGGTCGTGGTAGCCCGTAACCGAGGGATCCGGGAAGTACTCGGCAACGGTGAAGGGGGCAGGATCAAGGGGCAGCCGCGGGAGCGCCACAGGGCCGAGGTCCTTTTCGATGTGGCGCAGCAGCGCCTCACGCAGCCGCTCCCCGTAGAGCACACGCCCGGAAACAAGGGCACGGCTGATCGATCCATCGGGCATGGCCCGCAGGAGGAGTCCGACAGACGTGATCGACCCGAGGGGGTCCACCCTCACGGGCACAGCCTCGACGTAAACGATAGGCAGGCGCTCACGGGCCTGCTCCAACTGCTCTGAGCTCAGCCAGGAGTCGCGGATATCGAGCATGTCGCTCATCGTTCGGCCTTTCGATCCTGGGCGGGCCGCCCATCTCCGGTGCGGCGATTCAGACATGCGCCTACGCTGTCGCAATGCCGACTGTAGAGCCACAGCGCCCGGATGGGGCGCACTACCCCGTTGCTCGCTCGGATGCCGAGTGGCAGTCCCGACTCACCCCGACGGAGTACGCCGTCCTGCGCGAGGCGGGCACGGAGCCTGCCTGGTCGGGCGAGTACGTCGACACCAAGCAGGCGGGAACCTACGGTTGCCGCGCCTGCGGCGCAGAACTCTTTCGCTCGGATACCAAGTTCGACTCCCATTGCGGGTGGCCGTCGTTCTTCACCCCTCTGGCCGGGGATCGCGTCGTTGAGATCGTTGACCGCAGCCACGGCATGGTCCGTACGGAGGTGAGGTGTGCCTCCTGCGGCAGCCACCTCGGGCACGTCTTCGAGGGCGAGGGCTACGCGACCCCCACCGACCTGCGCTACTGCATCAATAGCGTCTGCCTCGTGCTCGACGCGGATACTCCTGAGGTGGCGTCTCCCTAGCCGCCCCTAGCGGGGTATCGCGCACCCACCTGAGCCCCGGGCACCCGCGGCGTGGGAGCGCCGACCGGCTCCTCGCCCGTCGTAACCTGACAAGGTGACCAGCGGCGGAGAGTCTTTCGACCGCGCGCTGGCGAGCCTGCGAGCCGTGCGATTTCGCCCTGAACTCACCATCGACGAGGGCCCTGCGCCCCAGCGCCTCGCCCCCCACGCCGTAGCCCTGACCGCCGACTTCATCGAAGACGACGAGGAGCTTGCCTCTGGCAGGTTCGTCCTCCTCCATGATCCCGACGGAGTCGATGCGTGGGAGGGCCATTTCCGTGCCGTGGTCTTCCTCCGCGCCACGCTGGAGCCCGATCTGGCGACCGATCCCCTTCTCACGGGCGTCGCATGGGCCTGGCTCCTGGAGGCTCTCGAGGCAGAGGGCGGACCTCGTGCGGCCCTCGGCGGGACCGTGACCCGCGTGATGAGCGAATCCTTCGGAGCACTGGGCGAGCGTGATGTAACGGGCTCCATCGAGATCAGGGCCTCCTGGACCCCGCTCGGCGATCCCGACGACATGGGCCTCGAGGCACAGGCGTGGGCAGCCGCGCTGGCGCAGGCCGCGGGACTCCTTCCACTGCCCCCCGGGGTTTCGGCACTCGTGCAGCCGCGCCGGGCCACCTGAGTCGCCGGCGTGGACTCTTCTGCCGACCCGCCGGGCGACACTCCCGATCTCCCCCCTGCGGAGCCCCTGACCCCCGTGGAACTGCTCCAGGGTCTCCCCGAGGTCGTGACGACTTCCGAAGGCATGCGCCAGGCCATCGATGCCCTCAGCCAGGGAGATGGCCCCGTGGCGGTAGACGCAGAGCGGGCATCGGGCTTCAAGTATGGGCAGCGGGCGTATCTCGTGCAGTTCTACCGACGTGGAGGCGGCACCTGGCTCGTCGACCCCACCGCATTCGACGACCTGGTGTCACTCTCTGATGCACTGAACGACGCACCCTGGATACTCCACGCCGCGTCGCAGGACCTGCCGTGCATGCGGGAGGTCGGGTTGGTCCCGCAGCGCATCTTCGACACGGAGTTGGCCGCACGTCTACTCGGTCGAGAGCGCGTGGGCCTTGGCCCGCTCGTGGAAAGTGAACTCGGCCTGCACCTTGCCAAGGGCCATGGGGCAGCCGACTGGTCACGGCGGCCGCTTCCCGATGACTGGCTCAGGTACGCCGCCCTCGATGTCGAGGTGCTCGTCGACCTGCACGATGTCTTGGTCGCCGACCTCGCCACCACTGGCAAGGCGCCGTGGGCCGAAGAGGAATTCCTCGCTGTCCTCCACCAGCCGCCACCACCCGCCCGGCGCGATCCGTGGCGGCGCACCTCGGGCATGCACCGTGTCCGCGGTCGCCGACCGCTGGCCGTGGTGCGAGCCCTGTGGGAATCGCGAGATGATCTCGCCCAGCGGATGGACGTGAGTCCCGGCCGCGTCCTTCCCGACTCCGCCATCGTCGCAGCGGCCTCGGCTTCGCCGCGAGATCGTGACGCACTGGCCGCACTCCCTGAGTTCCGCAAAGGCCACGCGGCCCGGCATCTGGATCGATGGTGGCGTGCAGTCGAGCTCGCGCACTCCCTCCCCGAAGACGAGTTGCCCGCCCCGGCGCTGCCCTCGGACGGTCCGCCGCCCGCGCGCGTCTGGCGCGATCGTGACCCGGTCGCGGCCGATCGCCTGGCGCGGGCGCGCGCGGCACTCGCCGATATCGCCGAAGCCCATACGATGCCCGTGGAGAACATCGTCTCGCCCGATGCCGTGCGCAGATGGGCGTGGGATCCGCCGATGCCCATCAATGCCGAAACGGTCGGTGCGGCACTAACCCGGTCCGGTGCGCGTCCATGGCAGGTGGCCCTGTGCGCGCAGGCCCTCGCGGAATCCGCGGAGGATTGATCAGCCCAGCGAATCCTGCGCCGGGGTGACGCCCTCGGACATGGCAGCAAGGGGCGCCGCCACGCGCTCCGTGACTCGGCGAGCGATGTCCTGAG
The DNA here is from genome assembly GCA_964563825.1 of uncultured Actinomyces sp. GTDB lineage: Bacteria > Actinomycetota > Actinomycetes > S36-B12 > S36-B12 > Mxb001. The sequence goes on along the minus strand of CAZLZC010000060.1, from coordinate 9,238 downwards.
CGCTCAAGCCCGCATGCGTCAGCACGCTGGCCCTTGCACCGTGATCAGGGAACGCGGCAGGCATGCCGAAGGTCAGGGCCGGGGTGGTGACTCCGGCGTCCTCCAGCATCGTGCGCATGGCAGTGCCGATGCCGCCCGCACGCATGTTGTCCTCGATCACCACGACCAGGTCCGCGTCGGCTGCTAGCCCAGCCAGACGGGCCGGCACCGGAAGGACCCACCGCGGATCGGCCACGGTCGCCGTGATGCCTTGCGCCGCCAGAGCGTCAGCAACCTCGAGTCCCAGCGTGGCAAACGC
>CAZLZC010000060.1:3987-8840 GCA_964563825.1 uncultured Actinomyces sp. | reverse complement strand
ACCGGATGAAGGCCGGCGTAGGCCATGCCTGCCGCGCTTGTGGCCGCGTGCTGCTCCGCGATGCCCACGTCGAAGGTGCGCTCGGGGAACTGCTGCGCAAACCGGTCCAGCCCTGTCGGTCCCAGCATCGCGGCCGTGATGGCCACGACATCAGGTGACTCCTTGCCGATTGCCACCATCTCGTCGGCGAACACCGATGTCCAGGTGAGACCAGATGCGCGCAGCGGTTGACCTGTCTCTGGATCGATAACCCCGATGCCATGGAATCGATCGGCCTCGTCCTGCTCGGCTGGTGCGTAGCCTCGCCCCTTCTCCGTGATCACGTGGACCACGACAGGACCAGGGAAATCGCGTGCGCGACGCAAGGCATGCTCGACCTCGACTGTGTCATGCCCATCGATGGGGCCGACGTACTTCAGGCCGAGGTCTTCGAACATCCCCTGAGGGGCGACGATGTCCTTCAGGCCCTTCTTCATGCCGTGAAGAGCCTCGTAGACGGGTGCGCCAACGACGGGCGTGCGCTGCAGCGTGCGTCGCCCCCATCCCAGGAATCGCTCATATCCCTGAGTCGTACGAAGCGTCGCGAGATGATGCGCCATGCCCCCGATGGTCGGCGAGTAAGACCGCTCATTGTCGTTGACGAGGATCACCATCGGGCGATCCGAGGCGGCGATGTTGTTGAGCGCCTCCCACGCCATCCCCCCGGTCAACGAGCCGTCTCCGACGACAGCGACGACGTGCCTGGCGTTCGGACCCTCGATCTCACCATGCAACTCGAAAGCCTTGGAGATACCGTCGGCGTAGGACAACGCGGTCGATGCGTGGGAGTTCTCGATGACGTCGTGCTCGGACTCCACACGCGACGGGTACCCGGATAGGCCACCCTCTTTGCGCAGGGTGCCAAAACCCTGCCAGCGCCCGGTGAGCATCTTGTGGACGTAGGCCTGGTGACCGGTATCCCAGAGGATGACATCGCGCGGGGATTCGAAGACCCTGTGCAGGGCGAGGGTGACCTCGACAACCCCGAGGTTCGGGCCGAGGTGTCCCCCGGTCGCGGACACCTGACGAACGAGGAACTCCCGCACCTCCTCAGCGAGGACCGGAAGGTCCTCGTCAGGGAGTCGACGCAGGTCGTCAGGGGAGGCGATGCCGTCGAGCAGACCCATGCCGCACTCGCCTCCCGTCCACGCGCCGTGGCGGCGCGATCGACCCCGTCAGTCTAGGCGCCCCCTGCCGATGGCACATGTCAGAGGCGCGCCTGCCAGCGGCGGCCGCCGAGGGCATCGGCGACCATAGCCACCTCGCGCTGAAGGCGCTGGAGCTCAGCGGCCTCGCCCTCGAGGGCAGCAAGTGCCTCCGCCGGATCGAGTCCCACGGCGGTGAGGGTCGCTCGTGCCTGGGCGTAGGCCAGGCGGGCACCCTCGACACGGGCATCGAGGTCGCAGGAGACGCGGAAGGCCAGCGCGCGCGGGTGCCGTGCCCACACGGACGTGGTCGAGCGAGGAATGCTCGCCACATCCCAGAGCCAGCGGGTCGCCGTCTCCGGAAATTCAGCGTCATCCGGATCGGCGACCTGGGCCGGCCACCCCGGTGGACGCACGCCTAGACCAGTGAACGCAGGACGTACTGGAGGATGCCGCCGTGCCGGAAGTAGTCGGCCTCGCCCGGTGTGTCCACCCGCACGCGGGCGCTGAACTCAACCGTGCGCCCGTCTGCCGCGACAGCCTCGACATCGACCTCCGCTGGAGTGCGACCCTCATTGAACGCCGTGATCCCGCGTATGGTGAAGACCTCATCACCCTGCAGTCCCAGGGAATCCGCACTCGTACCTGCCGGGAATTGCAGCGGCAGCACGCCCATCCCGATGAGGTTAGAGCGGTGGATCCGCTCGTACGACTGCGCGATGACAGCCTTGACCCCCAGGAGCGCGGTGCCCTTCGCGGCCCAGTCACGACTCGATCCTGAGCCGTACTCCTTGCCCGCCAGGATGACCAGCGGGGTGTGGTGGCGCGCGTAGGCAACGGCGGCGTCGTAGACGGGCACCGTGGCGTCGTCAGGCGTGGTGAAATCCACCGTGTAGCCGCCCTCGACGTCGTGCAGCATGAGATTGCGCAACCGAATATTTGCAAAGGTGCCCCGGATCATCACCTCGTGATTGCCGCGACGGGAGCCGTAGGAGTTGAAGTCCTTGCGATCCACTCCGTGCTCGGCGAGATAGTGACCCGCCGGGCTATCCGGCTTGATGTTGCCCGCCGGCGAAATGTGATCGGTCGTGACGGAGTCGCCAAGCTTGAGCAGCACTCGGGCACCATTGATGTCGTGGAGCGGCTCGGGCTCACGTGGCATGCCGTCGAAATACGGAGGCTTGCGCACATAGGTGCTCGCGGGATCCCACGCGAAGCGATCCCCTGTGGGGGTGGGCAGGCTTCGCCACCGCTCGTCCCCGTGGAACACATCGGCGTAGCGCGCAGCGAACATGCCTTCATCGATGGAGGAGTCGATAACCGACTGAATCTCTTGGGGGCTTGGCCAAATGTCCGCGAGGAATACGGGGTGCCCCGAGTCATCAAGACCCAGGGGTTCCGTGGCGAAGTCGATGTCCATGGTCCCCGCGATCGCATAAGCAACCACAAGGGGCGGCGAAGCCAGATAGTTCATTTTGACGTCCGGGTTGATGCGGCCCTCGAAGTTACGGTTGCCGCTCAGGACGGAGACGACGGCGAGGTCGGCCTCGTTCACTGCCGCGCTGACCTCGGGGATGAGAGGCCCGGAGTTGCCGATGCACACGGTGCAGCCGTAACCCACCGTGTCGAAACCGAGCTTGTCAAGGAACGGCGTGAGACCCGCCCTGTCGTAGTAGTCGGTGACTACCTGCGAGCCCGGCCCCAGGGTCGTCTTGACCCAGGGCTTGCGTGAGAGGCCGCGCTCGACCGCCTTCTTAGCGAGCAGGCCCGCTCCCACCATCACCGAAGGGTTGGAGGTGTTGGTGCAGGAGGTGATCGCCGCGATAGCGACGGAGCCATGCCCGATCTCCACCGGCTCGCCGTCGATCTGCGTCTCGACGGCGGCGGCCGGATTCTGAGTGAAGTCATGCAGCGCGCTGACGAAGGCGGACTTCGCATCACTAAGGGATACGCGATCCTGGGGCCGCTTGGGACCGGCAATCGAGGGCACGACCGAGCCGAGGTCGAGCTCGACGTACTCGGAGTAGCGCGCCTCGTGAGCGGGATCGTGCCAGAGCCCCTGCACCTTGGCGTACGCCTCCACAAGGGCGATCTGCTCCTCCGAGCGCCCCGTGAGCCTTAGGTAGTCCAAGGTCGCTGCGTCGATGGGGAAGATGGCGACGGTCGATCCGTACTCCGGACTCATGTTGCCGATCGTCGCGCGATCGGCGAGCGGCACCGCACCGACGCCTTCGCCGTAGAACTCGACGAACTTGCCGACCACGCCGTGCTTGCGGAGCATCTCGGTGATCGTGAGCACCAGGTCGGTCGCCGTGGCTCCTACGGGCAGTTGGCCCGTGAGCTTGAAGCCGACGACAAGGGGAATGAGCATCGAGACGGGCTGGCCCAGCATGGCCGCCTCTGCCTCGATGCCTCCCACGCCCCAACCCAGGACCCCGAGGCCGTTGACCATCGTGGTGTGGCTGTCGGTCCCGACGACAGTGTCGGGATAGGCCTGGCCGCCACGCGCCATGATCACGCGCGCGAGGTGCTCGATGTTGACCTGGTGCACGATTCCTGTGCCGGGCGGCACCACCTTGAACTCTTCGAATGCGCCCTGACCCCATCTGAGGAACTGGTAACGCTCACGGTTGCGCTCGTATTCGAGCGCGGTGTTGAGATCTGCGGCATCAGGGCGAGCGAAGTAGTCGGCGATGACGCTGTGATCGATGACGAGCTCGGCCGGAGCAAGCGGCTCGATCTTCTCGGGGTCTCCGCCGAGATCCACGACCGCCTCTCGCATCGTGGCCAAGTCGACCACCACGGGAACGCCCGTGAAGTCCTGCATGATGACGCGAGCCGGCGTGAATTGGATCTCCTCGGTGGGCTCGGCGTCCGCCTTCCAGTCGCCCAGTGCACGAATCTGCGCTTCCGTGACGTTGGAGCCGTCTTCGGTGCGCAGGAGATTCTCCAGCAGGATGCGATGCGTGAAGGGCAGGGACTCCGCACCGGGAACGGCGTCAATGCGGAAGATCTCGTAGTCACGGTCTCCCACGGTGAGCGTGGTCCGCGCTCCCAGGCTGTCCTGACTGGCTGCCACGACGTGTCCCTCCTTCGTCGGCGGGGCTCATCGCCCGGCTTCCACACTACTGCGCGACGCGCGGGCCGCGATGAGGCCCTCGCTGCCCCTGAATCGGAAGCGCGACCTGTTAGCGTGACGGAGCCCGGATGGCGCGGGCGCGAAGGAGGTCCACGCCGCATGTGCGGTATCGCCGGAGTCCTCGGGCCCGCCGAGCGCACCACGCGCGTCATTGGGCCGATGCTCGAGGTGATCCACCATCGTGGTCCCGACGACTCGGGATCCTTTGTCGGCGAGGACTTCGCCTTTGGCATGACCCGCCTGTCCATCATCGATATCGCCGGCGGCCACCAGCCCATGTGGAGCGGGGACGGCAGTGTGGGCATCGTCTTCAACGGCGAGATCTACAACTACCGAGAGCTCGATGCGGAGCTCTCCGCCGCCGGCCTGCCCCCGCGAAGCACAAGCGATACCGACACCATCCTGCGGCTGTACGAGCACATGGGCCGAGAAGACCTTCCCGGCATGATGCTCCGGCTCCGCGGCATGTTCGGCCTGTGCATCTACGACGCCACGATGCATCGCCTCGTCCTGGCCCGAGATCCCTTCGG
>CAZLZC010000060.1:1563-3887 GCA_964563825.1 uncultured Actinomyces sp. | reverse complement strand
CCCTTCGCGGATCGCTACATCGGCAATGCCTACGTCTTCCGCCCGGATGAGGTCCGCCAGATCCTCAGGGACCACCCGGCGGCCACCCACGTGCGTCCCGCCGATGTGCTCGCCGCTGAGTACGCCGACTTTGACGCTCTCCCCGAGTCCCGGCGCATGCAACTCGTCGACATGGCGTTCTGGCTTCGTGGCGACATCCTTGCCAAGGCCGACCGCATGACCATGGCGCACTCGCTCGAACTGCGGGTGCCCTACCTGGATCCCCGCGTCGCCGCCGTCAGCGCCACCATCCCGGATCGGCTCAAGTACCGCGACGGCACCACCAAGTGGCTCCTGAGGCGGGCTTTCCGGGGCAGGATCCCCGAGGCCACCGAGCGCCGAGCAAAGCTCGGCTTCCCCACTCCCTTCCGCCACTGGCTCGCCCAGGATCCCGATGCCGTCCTGGCACCGATCCGGCGCAGCGCTTTCCTCGCGAGCATCCTCGACATGGATGTCGTCGAAGGGCTCGCGCGCGGTCACGCCAGCGGTGCAACCGACGCATCCCGCAAGATCTTCGTGCTGCTCATGCTCGCGCTCTGGCATGAAGCGTTCTTCGGAGGACCCGCGAGCGTGCGCCCCTCTGACCGCGCGTCTGCCTAGGGCTGGCGCCAGTCGGCCGAATCGCCCGCGAGCTCCGATGACTCGAGCTGCCAGGGCACGCTCACCACCATCACGCCGGGGGCAAAGAGCAGGCGCGTCTTCAGGCGCAGCGCAGACTGGTTATGGAGTAGTTGCTCCCACCAGTGGCCGACAACGTACTCCGGCACATAGACGGTGACCAGGTCGCGAGGACTCTCGCGACGCAACCTCTTGATGTAGTCGATGATCGGACGGGTGATCTCGCGGTACGGCGACTCGATGACCCGCAGCGTGACGGGGATGTCCCGGCGCTCCCAGTCCCGCCGCAACGCGGCGGTATCCGCAGGATCGACGTCCACGGTGAGTGCCTCGAGCGTGTCGTGGCGTGTAGCGCGGGCATAGGCGAGTGCGCGCAAGGCGGGCTTGTGGAGCTTCGAGATCAAGACGATTCCATGCACGCGCGAGGGCAGCATGACATGCACCTCATCGCCCACAGCGAGCTCCTCGCGGACTCGCTCGTAGTGACGGTGGATCGCCTGCATGACGAGGAAGATCACGGGCATGGCGACTACGACAATCCAGGCCCCCTGCATGAACTTGGTCACCAGGACCAGAGCGAGGACCAGGCCGGTAAGCACCGCGCCGAGTGCATTGATAGCTCGGGACCTGAGCATCTTGCCGCGCTGCTCCGGTGACGGGTTGCGCCGCAACTCCCGATTCCAGTGCCGAAGCATGCCGATCTGCCCGAGTGTGAAGGCGACGAATACCCCAATGATGTAGAGCTGGATCAGCGAGGAGACATCAGCCTGGAAGACGATCACGAGAACGATCGCGAAGCCTGCCAGCACGATGATGCCGTTGCTGTAGGACAGTCGATCACCGCGCGTGTGCAACTGCCGGGGCAGGTAGCCGTCGCGCGCCAGGATGGAGCCGAGGACCGGGAATCCATTGAAGGCCGTGTTGGCCGCGAGTGCGAGGATCAACGCCGTAGCCAGGGAGATGATCAGCACCGCGATGCCGAAGTCTCCGAAGACCGCCTGGGCGACCTGGACGATGACGGTCTTCTGCGGCTGACCCTCAGGCAGCCCCACGAGGTCCGCATCGTCCCCCGTCACCTTGACGCCCGTAGACAGCGCCAGCCATGTGATGGACGCGAACATCGCCATCGAGATGACACCCAGGAGGAGAAGCGTCGTCGCTGCGTTCCGCGATTTCGGCTTGCGGAAGGACGGTACGCCGTTGGCGATCGCCTCGATCCCGGTGAGGGCCGTGGTGCCGGAGGAGAAGGCCCGCGCAATGAGGAAGGCGAGAGCGAGCCCCGTGACCTCGTCCTGGGCGATGATCTCCCAGCCTGCGCTCTCCGCCGTGAGATCGGCGCCCATGAGGGTGCGCACCGCTCCGGTGCCCACCATGACGACGATGGAGGCGATGAAGAGGTAGGTCGGGATAGCAAAAGCCACGCCCGATTCGCGGATACCCCGCAGGTTGATGAGCGTAATCACGATGATGATGCCCACCGCCCACCACGCGGCGTGGTCGGAAATGACGGGGAAGACAGAACCCAGGTTCGCCACGGCGGCCGAGATCGATACCGCGACCGTGAGGGTGTAGTCCACCAGAAGCGCACTGGCGGTGAAGACTCCCCACCTCGGGCCCAGGTTCTCGGAGACCACGGTGTAGTCGCCGCCACCCCCGGGGTAGGCGTG
>CAZLZC010000060.1:0-1463 GCA_964563825.1 uncultured Actinomyces sp. | reverse complement strand
ACGGTGTCCACCACGGGCACGAGGAGCATGCTAGGTCCTCGGCCTCCCCCACCCCACCACCGACCCGCAGACGCCCGAGCGGCGTGTAGCGTCTGCCGTGTGCATGTGGTCATCCTCGGCTGCGGCCGCGTGGGCTCACTTCTTGCGGACCGTCTCGACGATGCCGGTCATTCCGTCGCGATCGTCGACCAGGATCCGCAAGCGTTTCGCCGACTGGGTTCCCGATTCTCCGGCACGACGATCAAGGGCATCGGCTTCGATCGCGAAACTCTCGAGAATTCGGGGATCGAGCGCGCCCACGCTTTCGCGGCGGTGAGTAGCGGAGACAACACCAACATCCTCGCGGCTCGCGTCGCTCGCGAGACCTACGGCGTCGAGCACGTGGTCGCCCGCATCTATGACCCTCGCCGCGCCGAGGTCTACCAGCGCCTCGGCATTCCCACTGTCGCCACCGTGTCGTGGACGGCGGGACAGATCATGCGTCGCCTGTTGCCACAGGGTGGCCTCGAGGAGTACCGCGATGCGAGCGGTCAGGTGCTCCTGGCCGAGATGCCTGCGCATGCGAGTTGGTACGGACATGCCATCTCCGACATCGAGTTGTCGACGGATGCGCGCGTGGCCTTCGTCAACCGTCTCGGCTCGGGCATGCTTCCTGCTGCTGACTCCGTCCTCCAGGACGGCGATCTCGTCCATGTCCTCGTCGCCTCCGACCAGGCCGCCCGAGTGGAGGGGATCCTCGCCGGATCTCGCGAAACGGCCTTGGCGGCCCTGCGGGAGGGATCGTCATGAGGGTTGCGATTGCAGGAGCGGGCAAGGTCGGTCGATCGATCGCCCGTGAACTCATCGGCTTCGGCCACGAGGTGCTCCTCATCGACCGTGACGCCGACCTCGCACGCCCGGGTGCTGTCCAGGGGGCGCAGATGCTCCAGGCGGATGCGTGCGAGCTGGCCGCACTAGAAGAGGCCGACCTCGCCCAGTGCCAGGCGATGGTGGCGGCCACCGGCGACGACAAGGTCAACCTGGTCGTGTCCCTGCTGGCCAAGACCGAGTTCGGCGTGCCACGTGTGGTCGCGCGCGTCAACCATCCCAAGAACGAGTGGATGTTCAACGAGTCCTGGGGCGTCGACGTCGCCGTTTCCACCCCGCGCATGCTCTCCGCCCTCGTCGAGGAGGCCGTGAGCGTGGGTGACCTCGTGCGCTTGTTCACCTTCCGTCAGGGCGAGGCCGACCTGGTGGAGATCACGCTTTCGTCAGGTTCCCCCGTGGCGGGACATCGCGTGGGATCGATGACCTGGCCGCCGGACACCGCACTCGCCGCGATCGTGCGCGGCCCTCGCGTCATTTCTCCCAGCGCTGACGATTCACTGGAGATCGGCGATGAGCTGATCTTCGTGTGCGCACCGGAGCAGGAGCCCGTGCTCCAGTCGATGCTGAGCGATCACGCCCACACGCCGGACTCGGGC